>JAIFLV010000082.1 GCA_020048895.1 Rhodoferax sp.
ACCGATTGACGACGCCTTGATGGCTACCTGGAGCGGTTGGAAGAGTTGGGCAAGCGGGGCTGAGGTGGTGCAGGTGGCACTTGGAAAGCACCGAATTGCCGCAAGTGCCGTTTTGGCCTTGATAGTGACTGGCCTGGTGGCCTGGTGGATGCGTGATGAACCTCCGACCACCGTACCGCCTCCCACGCCGACCTCTGCGCAGCGTCCGGCTGCGGCCTTTGAGTCCGAAACGGTCCCACAGCAGCGCATGCAGGCAAGCGCATCTGTCCCCACAGTGTTCAGCCGCCCGGGTGAAGTGGAAGTCTGCGGTCTGGGATACCTTGCTGCCAGCACGCGACTGGACCAACTCTCGCCAAAATCCCGTGCGCAACTTGATCAGACCAGTGCGGACCTGATCGAACGCTTGCAGCGCAGCGGATCTGCGCGCGCACGGTCAGCCAGCCTTCTGTTGCGGGTGATCGTCACGCTGGAGGACGAGCGTGCAGCCAGTGCAGAGGCGGAATATGCGGCGTGCCGTGAAGGATCGAACGCCAACCTCAAGCATGAGAACGGAAGTCCGTGCAATCTGGCACAGTTGGCCGATGCGCAGCTCACCGCACGCTATGTGGACAGGGTGACCCCTTACGTGACGGAACTGGCCACAGTGGCATCGACCAGCGAAGACCCGGCGGTGTACGCCCAGGCAATCCAGGCATGCGCCCGCCTGCCTGCACAAAATCAGCCACCGGCCTGCGGCACCGCCATCAGCCTGGAACAATGGGCCCGACTGGAACCCGGCAATATGTTGCCGTGGTTGCGACTTGTGGGTGAACGTACGCAAAGCGCCGCGACCGAGGCGTTGTACCGTGCCTCACTGGGCACCTTTGCCGATGACTACCAGGGACTGGTAGTCATCGAGCTCAGCCGCTTGGCGCAATCCGACTTGGAACAGTTTCTGGCTTTGCAACTTTCCACCAAAGTATTTGCCCAGTGGGCTTTACCAAGCTACGCGCCTTTGATCAAGATGTGCTCTTCGGCCATGGTGGTGGATGCGAACCGCCGCCAGGTGTGCGACAAGGCGGCTAACATCCTGGTGTCCAGCGCCGACAACGTCCTGGCAGCCATGATAGGTTTGAAAATGGGTGAGGCGTTGGGCTGGGAGCGGCAACGTGTCGATGAGCGGCGAAAGGAAGCACAAGCCCTCAACGCCGTGCTATCCGAGAGTCTGTTCGATGAAACGGTCGCACATCTCAGCTGCAGCCGGGTGCAAAGCAAACTGCGTCAGATCATCGAGATCGCGCACAAAGGTGAGTGGCAGGCAGCCAGGGCGCTGAAGTCTGTCACGACGCAATGACTGCACTGGCGCTGCATAAATCGTTTTTTGTCCTTGTAAATTCTGCACTTAGTGCATAAAATGCAAGTATGTTTGAACGCCTTGCGCTGCCAAAAATTGTCGAACACCTGCAGTGGAGCCCGGCCGTTGGCATTCTGGGGCCGCGCCAGGTGGGCAAGACGACGCTGGCCAGGTCTGTGGCGGCCGACCCGGCAACTTCCATCTACCTCGACCTGGAAAATCCCCAGGCATTGGCCCGACTGAGCAACCCGGCGGCATTTTTCGTGGCCAACCGGCAGCGCCTGGTGGTGCTCGACGAGATTCAAAACCAGCCGCAACTGCTGAACGAATTGCGGGGCGAGATTGACGAAGACCGCCGCCCCGGGCGGTTTCTTCTGCTGGGATCGGCCTCGTTCAAGCTGCTCAAACAATCCCAGTCACTGGCCGGGCGTTTGTCGCTGGTAGACATGTCGCCCCTGATGCTCAGCGAGGTGTATCAGGGTTTTGGCGACATCCAGAGTCTGTGGCTGCGCGGGGGCTTTCCCAACAGTTATCTGGCACGAACCGCCAATGCTTCCTGGGACTGGCGCGTTGCGCTGATTCGCCACTTCCTCAACACCGATTTGCCCGGACTGGGCATCAACGTGGCGCCGCAACTCATGCACCGCTTCTGGCGCATGGTGGCGCATCTGCAAGGGCAAATGTTCAATGCGTCAGCCATCGCAGCGTCGCTGGGTATTTCGGCCACCTCAACCGGGCGCTACCTGGACCACCTGTGCGACACGCTGATGGTGCGTCGTCTGGAGCCCTACTTTGTCAACCTCGGAAAACGGCTGGTCAAGTCGCCCAAGGTCTATGTGCGCGACAGTGGCTTGCTCCACAGCTTGCTGGGCATACGCGAGGTCAATGACCTTCTGGGCCACCCCGGCACCGGCGCGTCATGGGAAGGTTTTGTGGTGGAGCAAATTGCCGCCCACCTGCCCGCGGGGGCCAGCATGTCTTTTTACCGCACGGCTGCCGGCGCAGAGCTGGATGTGGTGGTGGAGCTAGGCCAACGCAAATTGGGTTTCGAGATCAAATTTTCCAGCGCCCCCAAAGTCACCAAAGGCTTTTGGCAAGCCTGCGAAGACGTGGGCGTGGACGCCGCTTACATCGTCGCCCCCGTTCAGGCGGGTTGGCCAGTGCAGGCTAACGTCGAGACAATTGCGGTGACTGACCTGCCCGAACGTCTGGCTCGTTTAGGCACACCCGCGATAGTCAGGCCGAAGGCGAAATGACCTCGAGTTTGGGGAAATAGCTGCGGTAACGCGCAGCATCCCGCGTCAGCAGGCGCAAATTGCCCACCAGCGCATGGGCGCCGATGTAGAAGTCCGGCATGGGTGAGGTCTTCAGACCCTGTGTCTGGCGGTATACCTTGAATGCCTGACCGGCAAGAAAAGCGGCATCCCACGGCAGAGGCTGGCGCACCAGCGGTAAAGAGGCCAAAGCGGCCTCAAGATCAGCAGCCCTTTCGAACCGAGGACTGATTTCGGCGAGGATCAGCGGATTGATGACCAACGGCCCCGCGTGTGCCCAACACTCCAACTGCTCTATTGACCAATCCGCCCACTGCGGATCATCGGCCAGCACATCGATCAGCACACAACTATCGACGAGGGTTCCGACTGCCTCGGGCACCCGCAGATAACGTGCATCGGGTTCGCGCACTTGCACCGGGTCCACCGTTCAACCTCTCAGAAAGGCCATGAACTCGTCGGTGCCCATACCCTTGAACTGGGTCGCGTTGGCGCTTCCGCGTACCCTGGCAAAGGCCTCGCGGACGCCCGAAACCGCAGATTGCACCGGCCGGATCACCACATCGCCATTGGCGCGCACCTCAAACTCCACCTCGCTGAGCGGGTACAACCCCGCTTGTTCTCGTACCGCCTGCGGAATGGTGACCTGACCTTTGCTGGTGATTTTCATGATTCTTACTCCTAAAGTAAGAATCTTACTGGATTCAACCCGTGACATGCAACCCCCCCTGTCGACCACCATAATTGAACGCAACGACCAAGATCCTTCATGCACCCACTCAAGCGCCTATCCACCTACGCCGCCAGCTACCGGCGCGACTTCCGGCTCGCTTCGCTGTACTCGGTGCTCAACAAGTTCTTCGACATCCTGCCCGAGGTGCTGATCGGTGCCGCAGTGGACGTGGTGGTGACCGGGGAGCAGAGCTTTCTTGCGCGCACGGTTTTTGGCGCGATGGGCATCACCCAGGTCTGGCACCAACTGCTGGCGCTGGGCGCACTCAATGTGCTCATCTGGGGTGGCGAGTCGCTATTTGAATACCTCTACCAGCTCAAGTGGCGCGGCCTTGCGCAGGACCTGCAGCATGATTTGCGCCTGGACACCTACCGCCATGTGCAGCGGCTGGAGATGGCCTATTTTGAGAATCAGCGCACCGGCAATCTGATGTCCATCCTCAATGACGACATCAACCAGATGGAACGCTTCCTCAACGGCGGCGCGAATCAGATCATCCAGGTGTTGTGTTCGTCTATCATGGTCAGCGCGGTGTTCTTCGCGCTGCAGCCCGGTATTGCCGTGATTGCGCTGTTGCCCGTGCCGCTGATTCTTTTTGGCACCTTCTGGTTCCAGAAACGGCTGGCACCGCGCTACGCCAGTGTGCGTGAGGCTGCGGGTGACGTGAGCGCGCGGCTCAACAACAACCTGCTGGGGCTGGCCACCATCAAGGCTTTCGCCACCGAGGGCATGGAAGCCGATCACATCGCCCAGGCCAGCAATGGCTATCGGCAGGCCAATGCCAGCGCCATCCGGCTCAGTGCCGCCATCACGCCCGTCATCCGCATCGCCATCCTCAGCGGCTTTACCGCTACGCTGCTGTATGGCGGCTGGCTGACCCTGCATGGCGAACTGGCGGTGGGTGCCTATTCGGTGCTGGTGTTTCTGACGCAACGTTTGCTGTGGCCCATGACCGGGCTGGCCGATGTGGCCGACATGTACCAACGCTCGATGGCGGCCATCGATCGCTCGATGCGGCTGCTCGATACTCCCATTGCCATTCCCTACGAGGGTGAGCACTTTCCTGCTACCAGCGTCCGCGGGAACCTGTCGCTCGTTGGCGTGCAGTTCGCCTACGATGCACATGCGGACACACCCACCTTGCACCCCATGGATTTGGATATCCCCGAGGGCAAGACCACCGCGTTCGTGGGCACTACGGGCTCGGGAAAATCGACTCTGGTCAAGCTGCTGCTGCGCTTCTATGCGCCGCAGCACGGGCGCATTCTGCTCGATGGCAAAGACATCGCCAGCCTGAACCTGCAGGACCTGCGCCGCGCCATCGGCTATGTGTCGCAAGACACCTTTCTGACAGACGGCACCGTGGCCGACAACATTGCGTACGGTGCAGTGGGAGCCACCGAGGAGCAGATTGCCCAGGCAGCGCAAGCGGCGGAGTGCATGGAGTTCATCGACAAATTGCCGGTGGGCTTTGCCACCCGCATTGGCGAGCGCGGACAAAAGCTCTCGGGCGGTCAGCGCCAGCGTCTGGCCCTGGCGCGCGCCATTCTGAAGAACCCGCCCATTCTGATTCTGGATGAAGCCACCAGCGCGGTGGACAACGAGACCGAGGCCGCCATCCAGCGTTCGCTCGATGTGGTGAGCCGCAACCGCACCACCATCGTCATCGCGCACCGCCTCTCCACTGTGCGCCAGGCCGACTGCATCCACCTGATGGAGGGCGGGCGCATCGTGGAGAGTGGTACCCACGATGCGTTGCTGCTGCGCAATGGTGGCTATGCGGCCCTGTGGCGGTTGCAGACCGGCGAGCGTGGCGTTTGAGTCAACGCACCGCCATCACAATGCGTTCTAATGGGTCTCACCTCGCGACCAAGGAACTTCATGCAACGCTCTCTTGCTTCCTTTTTGATAGCTGCTTGCGCAGTACTGACGGGCGCAATTGCCCCTTTTCATGCCAATGCTCAAAGTGAGGCCTCGGCCCTGAGCGCCTTGTCGGCGATGCCCCTGGCGTCGGTCGTTGGTGCGACAAGCGCCGTGGCGGGCGCGGTGGTTGCTGTGCCCGTCGCGCTGTCGGTCGGAGGCGCCGTCCTCGTCGTGAAAGCCGTTCAGACATCCGTCAAGGGCACTGTGTATGTACTCGAACGTGCCTCCGATGCAGCGCCCGTCAGCGTCGAAGTCTCAGGCAAGGTGGCCAGCGGCGTGGCAGTGTCTGTAGGCACAGCGGTGCAGGTCAGCGTCATCAGTGCTGGCACCGTGTTGTCGGTGGCTGGCAAGGCCATTGCATTCATTCCCAATGAAGTCGGCAAGGCATTGCTGCACAACCAGCGCGTGACCCAGTAATGCAACGCAGGTTGCAATGGTGCGGGGCGACTGTGGCCAGTGCGGCATTGCTGTTTGGCGCGCCAGTGGTCCACGCTGGGCGCTCCTGTGAGGCAGCACAACCGCCATCGGTGACGATGATCGAGCAGGGCCTGCGCCTTGCCGAGCGCACGCTCAAGGCACTCGACGCCAGCGGTGCGAGCGTGGTGGTGCTGGCGCGCGCCGGACAGGACCTCACCAAATACCGGCTACGCTACTCGCACCTGGGTTTCGCCTACCGGATCGATGATGCGCAGGGTGGCCACGTCTGGCGTGTGCTGCACAAACTCAACGAATGTGGATCGGCGCAGGCCGACATCTACCGCCAGGGATTGGGCGAGTTTTTTCTGGACGATTTGTGGCGCTTTCAGGCCGCCTGGGTGGTACCCACGCCCGAGGTGCAGGAGAAGCTGCTCAAGTTGCTGCTTGATGAGCCGCAGTCACTGCGCTTGCACCTGCGCCGCTACAACATGGTGGCCTATCCCTGGTCTACCCAGTACCAACAGAGCAACCAGTGGGCGATCGAGACGCTGGCCATGGCGCTTACTGCCGGCACCGACCAGAGCGTCACCACACGCGCGCAGGCGCAGGAGTGGCTGCGGGACAAGGGCTACCGCCCTTCCGTGCTGCGCATCGGCGCCCTGACACGGCTTGGAGCACGGTTGACGGCCGCCAACGTCGCGTTCGATGACCATCCCGACGAAAAACGCTATTCCGACCAGATCGAAACCGTCACGGTTGACTCGGTCTTTGCCTGGTTTACCAAAGCGGGGTTAACGACCCAAGCGCTGGTCGTGATGCGATAAACGGCGCTGTCAGACCACCTCGTCCCAGCGCGGGTCAGGCCGCCAGGCAGCCACCCACGCCGGAATTTCATCTGCAGGCATGGGCCGGGCGATGCCGTAGCCCTGGGCCAGATCGCAACCCATGCCCAACAGCACCGCACCCAGTTCGACCGTCTCCACCCCTTCGGCAATGACATGGCGTCCAAAAGCCTTGGCCAGTCCGATGACGCCTTGAACAATGGCCAGATCGTCAGCGTCGGTCTGCATATCGCGCACAAAGCTCTGGTCGATCTTGAGCAATTGGGCTGGCAAACGCTTCAGATAGGTCAAAGAGGAATAGCCTGTGCCAAAGTCGTCCAGTGCAAAGCCCACGCCCAGCGCCTGGCAGGCGGCCATCACGTCCGACACCTGGGAAATGTCTTCCAGCGCGCTGGTTTCCAGAATTTCCAGCTCCAGGCTGTATCCCGGCAATTGCGGGTGCCCTGCCAATAACGCCGTCAAACGCTCCATAAAGCTGCCCTGCTGCAACTGGTGCGCGCCAATGTTCACACTCACCGGCACATCAAGTCCCTGGGCATGCCATTGGCCCATCTGGGTGAGCGCCGAGGCAATGACCCATTCACCGATATCGGTGCTGACGGGATGGCCCTCGATCGCGGGCAAGAACAGCCCGGGCGGCAGCAGGCCGCGCTCCGGGTGCTGCCAGCGGATCAGCGCTTCAGCGCCTACCACCTGTCCGGTACGCATATTCACCTTGGGTTGGTAGTACAGAACGAATTCACTGCGCTGCAAGGCCAGATGTATTTCGTCCAGACTCTGGCGCAAGGACTTGCTGGCGACGTCGTGGGCCACATCAAAGAGGTGGTATCGGTTTTTTCCCGCCTGCTTGGCCTGGTACATGGCCTGGTCGGCGTGGCGCATCAGCAAATCGGCATCAGAGCCGTCCTGCGGGTACAGGGTGACGCCCACGCTGGCAGACACCTGCAGCTCCGCATCGCCCACGGTCACAGGCTCGGCTGCGGCCTGCAGCAGCCGATGCAAGACAGGTTCGCACGCACCCGGTTCGCCCAGGTCCACCAGCACGGCAACAAATTCATCGCCGCCAATGCGCGCCAGCGTATCGCCTTCACGCAGGGCCGCCTTCATGCGCTGGGCCAGCGCCACCAGCAGATGGTCACCCACATCATGCCCGTGGGTGTCATTCACTGCCTTGAAACCATCGAGGTCCAGAAACGCGACCGCCAGCCCCTTCTGGCGCCGCTGGCTTTGCGCCAATCCCTGGTTCAGGCGGTCGGCCAACAAGACCCGGTTGGGCAGGCTGGTCAATGCGTCGAAATGTGCGATGCGCTCCAATTGGCGCTGGTGGTCCTTCATCGGGGTGATGTCGGTAAACAGCGCGACATAGTTCTGCGTCTTGCCAGCAGCATTGCGCACGGCACTGATGGTCAGCAATTCGGCGTACACCTCGCCGTTCTTGTGTCGGTTCCACACCTCACCGCTCCAGTGGCCCTTGCCGCCCAGTTCTGCCCACATCTGGGCATAAAAATCTGCCCCATGGCGACCCGACTGCAGCATGCGGGGGGTTTGCCCAATCGCTTCCTCGCGGCTATACCCGGTGACGCGCGTGAAGGTGTCGTTGACTTCAATGATTGCGCCGCGTGCATCGGTGATGGTGATGCCCTCGCGCGCATGGGTGAACACACTGGCAGCGAGTTTCAGTCGCCCTTCGGCGCGCTGACGCTCGGTAATGTCTTCACCAGACGACAGGGTTCCTATCGGCTTGCCATGGTCGTCGCGCAAGATGGTGTTGTTCCACGCCACTACCCGAACTTGCCCGTCGGCCGACATGATGCGGTTCTCAAAATACTCTCTGCCCTCACTGCTTCCCGCCATCAGGCTCTCAAACGATGCACGTGAAGCGGACCGCTCAGTGGATGGCAAGAAGTTGTCGATCCAGTCCAGCCCAAGCAGATCCTGCTCGGTGTAACCCAGCACTTCTTCGGCCTTGCGGTTCACCAGGGTAATGTAGCCCCGCGAGTCCAACGCAATCAGCATGACGCGGGCAATGTCCAGGTAGCGCTGGGCCGTGTCACGCTGCCTGACCAGCGCCATGGTGCGCTCCTGCACCTGGGCTTCCAGCAGCAGCTGGTTTTTCTCCACCCGCTCAGCCATGGCATTGAAAGCGTGCGACAACTCCAGCACCTCCTGGCTGGCCGAGGGTTGCGCCGGCGCTCGCGCACCAAGATCGCCCTCGCCAAAGGCGGTGGCCGAATCGGCCAGGCGCTTTAACGGCAAAGTCAGCTGACGCGCCGCCACGGCAATCACCACCACCGCCAGGCCCGACAACAGCAGGGCGATCAACGCCACCGCCCGCACGCTCTCGCTGAGGCCTTGCAAGGCTTCATCTTTACTTTGGTAGTGCACCAGCGTCCACCCACGACCGGCACCCAGCGGAACATGGCGAAACACGGCCAGGATTTCGCCCCCGTGTCCGGTCTCCATCAGTTGCGTGTCCTCAACACCCATGCTCAATCGGTCGTCGCGTCGAAACAGGTTGTCAGCGCCTTCGGGGACACCAAAGCGCGCCAGCACTTGCCCTTCGGAGCCAAATACCAGAGACGCCTCGGTCAGCGCCACGCCGTCGCGCTCGTTGCGTGTCGCGCTGGCCGCCAGTTGTGCCGCATCCAGATAGACCAGCGCGATTGCCAGCAAACGGTGATTGCCATCCGGCATCACCGTGGACATCTGGCGCGCGATGACCACCAGCGACACATCGTCGTCACGGGTCTCCTCGACGACCTCCAGGATCCCCGGCTGGGACGCGCGCGCCAGCAGGTCGGTGGCGCGCAGCACAGACCCCACTTCGTCGCTGCGGCTCGAGCCGCGAATGACAGGCGAGGCCGCATCCACAATACGCAGCTGTTTGATGGCGTCAGGGTAGGCACGCTGGGTGCGTTCAAACACACGCAGCACATCGGCCTGAATGTCGCTTGAAGGCTCCGCCAGCTTGCGGGTGATCAAGAGATTTTCGGCAATTACCCGCACCGCGCCACGACGCTCTTGTAGCAAAGTCTTGATGATGTCGCGCCGGTGGCCGGCGGTCTGCTCCAGAATGCGCGCTGCGTGCATGAGCTTCTGGTCGATGGCACCTGCCACACCCCACTGAGGCAACCCGTAATACCAGAGCAAGAATATGCACACCATGGCCATAGCCACCATGGCGGCAAAGCTCAGGGCAATGCGCTTGGCGATCGACAGACTGCTGATGGCATGGCTCATACGCGTAGTAGACCGCAAAGTCCCGGCACAGTTCGCACGCTGACCAGCAGCATGGCGCGCCACGGGTGCTTGATCTAGGCTGGAGCAATGCTATGCCAGGGGCGGTGGATTTTTTTCGGTATCCGTTTGTTGTAACTGAGTGATCAATGCGCGGCACAGTTCGGCAGCTTGCGCGAACTCCAGTGCTGCCATGGCTTCGTCGAGCGCAACGCCATCGGGGCCCAGTGCGTCACCGTGAACCTGGCGAATGCGCGCATGCAGTTCCATGGCCGACATATCGGATTCTTCCAGCATGGCACACAGCGACTGCAGGTCTGTCAGGAACGCGGCGTCGCCCTCCACAGTATGTTCGGCAACGGCAGATGGGGCGTCAGCAGCCGGACGCTGAAGAACCGGTGCCAGCGCACGGGCGGTCGCATCCACCGCATCCTGCAGCTCTTGCACCAGCGCAGAATCACCAGCTTGTGCAGGCGCCTGCTTCAGTTGACGCTCGATGGTTGCCGCCACCTGCGACAAGTGGCGAGCACCCACGGTGGCTGCCAAGCCCTTGAGGGTATGCATTTCACGGGTAGCGTCTGCGAACTGCGCTTTGGCCAGCAGTGCCTGCAAGGTCGAAGGCGCAACGGCCATGTCCCTTGCAAAGGTCTGCAGCACACCGGTGAGCATGGCCGAATCTCCGCCCATACGAACCAGTGCACCATCGAGATCAAGGTCCCCAGGCGGGAATGTGACGGGTGTGTCTGCGAGGCGTGGCGTGGGCGTGGGCGTGGGCGTGGGCGTGGGCGTGGGCGTGGGCGATGGTGTTGCCGCGCCGCGGGAACAATACCGCAGCAACAGATCTACCAAGTGGTCGAGTTCAAAGGGTTTGCCCACATGGTCGTTCATGCCTGCAGCCAGGCAGGCCATCCGGTCCGACGCCATGGCGTTGGCGGTCATGGCGATGACGGGCAGTTCGGTCAAGCCCAGCTGCGCGCGTATCGCACGGGTCGCCTCGTAGCCATCCATCACCGGCATTTGCACATCCATCAGCACCGCGTCAAACACGGCACCCTTGGCCAAGGCGTCCACCCCAAGTTGCCCGTTATCGGCCAGTTCTATTTCGGCACCCTCCTGCGACAGCAGCCCCTTGGCCACCATCTGGTTGATCTTGTTGTCCTCCACCACCAGCAGGCGCAGTCCGCGCAAGCGCTGCTTTTTGGAAGGCGCCACCGGTGCCGCCGGGTTGTGGCCCAGTGCAGCAGCCGCATTGGCGGCACTGGCGTCGGCCACCGCATCACACAGCATGGAGGCAGTGACTGGCTTGACCAGAAAGCCGTTGAGCATGGCCTGGTCCTGCGCGCTGCGCTGCGACAGGTTCTCGCGGCCATGGGCGGTCACCATCAGCACCAGCGGGGTCGTGCGGGCACCCTTGGTCAGGGTGCGGATGCGTTCGGTAGTCTGCCAGCCGTCCTGCAGCGGCATTTGCCAATCCATGAAAATCACCTGATAGGGCTTGTCCCCGGACATCCGGGATTGCACCATGTCGATCGCCTGGGCACCGCTGTCGGCAACATCGACCGGCCAGGACAACGAGCGCAACATGGTGGCCATCAAGTCGCGCGCCACAAGGTTGTCGTCCACTACCAGCGTACGCATCGACGTGACCGGCGGCAGGCATGGTTCGACGCCACGGTCGGGCACATCCTGCGCCAACGGGAACGGTGCCTGAAAGTAAAAGGTACTCCCCGCTCCCAGCGCACTGTCGAGCTTCATTTCGCCCCCGAGCAGCACGACCAGGCGACTGGAAATGGCCAGCCCCAGGCCGGTGCCGCCAAAGCGGCGGGTGGTGGACGCTTCAGCCTGTGAAAAGCCGCTGAAGATGTGCGCCTGGTTTTCAGGTGCAATGCCGATACCGGAGTCGCGCACTGCAAACTCCAGCACCACCTGCTGCGCCGTCTGCTCCACCACGCGCACGCGCAGCACCACCTCACCCTGACTGGTAAATTTGATGGCGTTTCCGCCCAGATTGATCAGCACCTGCTGCAGGCGCATGTCGTCACCGATCAGGTGCTTGGGTACCGCCGGATCAATGTCGAACAACACCTCAATCTCTTTGGAGCCTACGTTGGCGGACAGGATGACGGACAGGTCGCGCATCAGTCGGTCGATCCGGAAGGGATGGGGGTCCAATGCCATCTTGCCGGCTTCGACCTTGGAAAAGTCCAGAATGTCGTTCAGCAGGCCCAGCAACGAGCGTGCGGCTCCCTCGGTCTTGGCGGCGTAATCGAGCTGACGCGCGCTGAGTTCGGTGCTCTGCAGCAGCTTGAGCATGCCCAGAATCGCATTCATGGGGGTGCGAATCTCGTGGCTCATATTGGCCAGGAACTGGCTCTTGGCCACACTGGCTTCCTGCGCGTGCGAGAGCGCCTCACGCAACTGCTGCTCGGCCATCTTGCGGTCATGAACGTCTTGCGACGCCCCTGCCATGCGCACCGGCTTACCCTGTGCATCGCGGTAGACCTTGGCGCGCGACCGAAACCACCGGTAGCCCTGATGCTTGGTCAAGAGCAGGTGCTCTTCGTCGTAGTCCCGGATGCCAGCAAATGCATCGGCGGCGGCCTGGCTGCAAATGGCCACATGGTCGGGATGCAGGATCGAATTAAACGCCTCAATGGATGCGGGCAACTCTTCAGCGGTATAGCCCATCAGGGCGTAATAGCTGGGCGACCACCATTGCGCTGACAACTGGAGGTCGATCCAGTCCCACAGGCCGTCACTGCTGCCTTCGATGGCCAGCGTGAGGCGATCGGTCATCGCCGCCATCTGCAACTGGTTGGCTTTGCTGGCCGTGATGTCGGTGCGGATGGATACGTACTTTTCGACCAAACCATCATCGCCGATGAACGGGGCAATCATGCTGTCCACCCAGTACAGTGACCCGTCTTTCGCGCGGTTGCAGATATCCCCACGCCAGGACAAGCCGCTGGAAATCTGGCGCCACATCTCGCTCCAGAACTCTGGTGGATGGACACCCGAATTCCCGATTTCGTGGCTTTGTCCGATCAGCTCGTCGATGGTGTAACCACTGATATCGCAAAAAGCGTCGTTCACCTCGACGATCAACCCGTTGCGATCGGCAACCGAGACAATGGCATGCACATTGAGCGTGGTGAGCAAGGTGTCGGAGGCGCGAATGGCCGCTTCCAGCCGCTGTTGGGTATGCTTCTGGGTGGTAATGTCGGTGCCGATTTCCATGAAGCCAGTGAGCACGCCATTGCTATCGCGTGTGGGCTGCACTTCGGTATCAATCCAGTATTCGTGCCCATCCTTGGCGCGATTGATGACCTCCACCCGACACGCCGTGCCCAACGCGATCGAGCGCGTAAGCATCTCGATGGTAGCCGGGTCATTCTTGCCACTGCCCAACAGATCGGCGGGTGTACGACCGCGTGCTTCGTCCAGTGTGTAGCCAGTGACGTTGGTAAAACCCTCATTCACCCACGAGATGCGCATCTGGGCATCGGCAATCGTGACCGAATTGGTGGTGTGCTTGGCAACGCGAGCCAATCGGTCCAGATCCGCCGTCAGGTACTGGGCACGGCGCTGGGCACGCAGCCTTCCTACGGCCAGCAGCCAGACCGTCAACGCCCCCATCGTGCTCACGGCGGCACCCCCAAGGCCGACCAGCACCAGGGTGGAGTTGTCCACACTCGCCTCAAACGCAGGCGTTCCAGTGACCTGCAGGGTAAGGGCGCGCCCACCGATCTCGATCGTCGTGCTGGACTGGTATTTGCTTGTTGGCACTGCCTGGCTGGTGATAGCGGCGCTGGTGCCATCCAGATGGTGGTCCAAATCAAAGATCAGCCCGCCATCCTTGCTGCGGTCGGACTCCCACAATTCAAAGTCGAGCAACCCCTCAACGGCCTGGTCGACGCCCTCCATCACCTCGCTGACAACAATCGGAGCGTACGCCAAACCAACCAGCGCTGCCTGACGGTGTGCCTGGGTAGCGGGGTCGGTACCGCGGCGATAGACCGGCAGCATGTACAAGAACCCCGAGCCCTGTTTGCCGTCCTGCACCAGGGTGATGCGCCCCGAAAGCGTTGGCTCGCCGGTAGCCACTGCCCGCTCGGCGGCCTCGCGGCGCACGGCTTCCTGGCCAACGTCGTAACCCCAGGCCGGTCGGTTGCGGTTCAGTGGCTCGATGTACTTGATGACAAACAGGTCTTCTGCGGTTCCGGCCGTACGCACTGCAAAGTCTGGCGCTGCATCGGCCTGCTCGCGCGCCACGAAGGCGGGCAAGTCCGCGCGGGGGACCCGCTCAATCAGACCAAATCCGCGGATTCCGTGGTATTCCTTGTCGATATCGCTAGAGGCGACGAACTCGCGAAACTCCTCGCGCGTAACAGTACCACTGGCGGCAAACGTGCCACGCACACCACGCAACCCATACAGAGGCAGATTCAGACGCCGTAGCACCTCGGCCTTGATGCGCTCTGCACCGGCTTCGAAGCGGGCCGAAGCGGCGAGATCAATGGCGTTGCGTTGCCATGCCACACCTGCTGCGGTGATGGCCAAACCCAGCAGTTGTGCCGCGGCGGTCATGCCGACGGCAGCGCCCAAGCCAATATGGGTGACCTCGCTGCGCTCGCCAGCGCCAGGCGATTGCTGAAAAGCAACCATGCAACGCCAGTACACCACCGGCCCGGCCAGGAGAATCAGGAAAACCACATCCAGCAACGCCTGGGCCGGACCGCGCACACCGGGCGCAATTTCCGGCAACAAGGTCATGACCGCAATTTCGGCTGCAGTAACGGCAAGAACAATCTCACCAAAGAGTCGAACCGGGACGGCTAAATGCTTCATGAAAACATCGGTTGGGTCTGGCGCATCGCGCAAACGCTTGCCCGTCAGGATAACAGACCCGACACGCGCAAAATCTACACTACACCCTGCGCTCGCAAGGCTGCGATGCGCCCTGCGTCCAGCCCCAACGCGCGCAACACCTCATCGGTGTGCTGACCCAAGGACGGCGGCGCATTGCGCAGCACAGCCGGTGTGTCGCACAAACGCAATGGGCTGGCCACAGTTGCTATGGTTGCAGTAGCGGCTTGCGCAGTACTGACGGGCGCTACAGCCTGTTTTGTCACCAAACCACGCGCTTGCACCTGGGGATCGGCGAAGGCCTGTGCGAAGTCGTTGATCGGCCCACACGGGACCGCCTTGTCTTCCAGCAACGTGATCCATTGCGCGGAGTTTCGCGTACAGGTGACATCCGCAATCAAGGGGATCAGCGCATCGCGGTTGCGCACACGCAGGGTGTTGCTCGAAAAGCGCGCATCCAGCGCCCACTCGGGGTGCCCAGCCGCCTGGCAAAACCGGGCAAACTGGCCGTCGTTGCCGATGGCCAGCAGCACCGCACCATCGCTGGTGGGAAAGTCCTGGTAGGGTGCCAGGCTGGGGTGGGTGTTGCCCGAGCGTTGTGGCACCCGGCCGGTATTGAGGTAGCCCGCCGCCTGGTTGGCCAGCACCGCCATGCCCACATCAAGCAGCGCCATGTCGATGTACTGGCCCTTTCCCGTGCGATGCCGCACTTCGAGCGCCGCGAGAATGGCACTGGTGGCATAAACCCCGGTAAACACATCGATCACCGCCACGCCGACCCGTTGCGGGCCTCCGCCTGGAGTGCCATCGGCCAAGCCGGTGATGCTCATCATGCCGCTCATGGCCTGAATCATCAGGTCGTATCCGGCGCGCTCGGCGTAGGGGCCGTCCTGGCCAAAACCGGTCACGGAGCAGTAGATCAGCCGCGGGTTGAGTACGCGCAGGCTCTCGTAGTCCAGCCCGTATTGCTGCAGCCCACCGACCTTGAAGTTCTCTACCAGAATGTCGCTTTGCAGCGCCATCTGCCGTATCAGTGCCTGCCCTTCTGAATGCGCCATGTCCATGGTGATCGAGCGCTTGTTGCGATTGCAGGCGGTGAAGTAGGTGGCATGTGTGGTGTCATTGCCATCCGCGTCCTGCAGGAATGGCGGACCCCAGTGGCGCGTGTCGTCACCCACACCCGGGCGCTCCACCTTGATGACATCGGCCCCCAGATCCGCCAGCATCTGGGTGCACCAGGGGCCAGCCAGCACACGCGAGAGATCGAGCACCTTGATGTGCGGCAGAGCGGGCTGCTTTTGTGTCATGGGCGACCTTTCAATTCCACCACGCCAGGGCGCATGGTCCAGTCCCAGACAAAGTTCGACTTCAGGTGAAAGTCGGCCTCCAGTTTGTCGCCATCGGCCACGGTGATGAGCAGCACCAAATGGTCTTTGTGAAAATCGCTGCCCGGCCGGATTTCGCCCTGCAGCGTGACGTAGTAATCGATGCGGTCGCGTTCCAGGCGGGCTGAAGTTGGCCGGATGTGTGCAGCGCCTACCGTGCCCGTCAGCGTGAGGTCACTCTGAATCCGAAGATCGAAGGGGACGTGGCCAAACTCGGTCTGAAATGCCGCATTGAAAAACCGGCCGTTGCCGACCCAATGGCCTGGGAGCTTCGCTGGGTCGGGGGATTGCGCTTGTGCGGACCCCAGAAACGCGAGCAGCACCAAGATAAGAAGTCTGAAACGAGTGACGTGCATACTTTGAACCATTAGCATGAACTTTAACTGCGACGGGCATCGGCAATACCTGTATCACCTGCGATCGTACGCTGGCATGGGGCTTAGGGCATCCGCCTCATGGTGCCAAACGCGCACAAATCGGCGAATACCCTAAGCCCCATGCCAGCATCTTATGATCTGGCAGGCCGACGCTCGCAGCCCATCACTGAAATTTCTATGCACGCTAACGAACAGACCATACAGCGCTTCTACACCGCCTTTGCTGCACTGGATGCAGACACCATGGCCGCGTGTTACGCGCCCGATGCCACATTTGACGACCCTGCTTTCTCGCTACGAGGCGTCCGCGAAGTGGGCGGCATGTGGCGCATGCTGTGTGATGCCACCAAGGGCAAGGGGCGGCAGGATTGGCGACTGAACTTTCGCGATTTCCGGGCCGATGCGCAGCGCGGACAGGCGCACTGGGAAGCGCATTACCGGTTCAGCGTCACCAAGCGCGTGGTCCACAACATCATTGACGCGGAGTTCACCTTCACCCCCGAAGGCCTGATCGCCACGCACCACGACCGTTTCGATTTCTGGCGTTGGTCGCGCCAGGCTCTGGGAATGGCCGGCTACGTACTGGGCTGGACGCCGTTCTTTCAAAAGCAGGTACGCGGACAAACCAAGGCGGCGTTGGACAAGTACCTGAAGGGCAAGAGTTGATCAAAACGATGAAAATATGGACTGCAAACGCCATTTTCCCGCGCGTATTGAACGTATCACCCAGGAGGCCTCTCGATGAATTACGCCCACTTGCTTAGCAAGATTCAAGTGCTGCCCGAAGGTAAACAGTTGGAGGTGCTGGATTTTGTTGAGTACCTGGCAGACAAGTTCGCCCGTCCTGCTGCGTCGGACGTGACAGCATGGACTGAACGGGAATTTTCACAGTTAGCCATGGTGCAAGCATTGCGAGGCATGGAGGACGAGCCTGCGCTATACACGGACGCCGACATCAAGGAGCGGTGGCAGTGAAGCGACCAGGCCAAATTGCCCTGACGCCTTTCCCGCACACTGATTTGAGCGGCAGCAAGTTGCGCCCGGTTCTGTTGCTGCGCCCAGCATCCACGCAGTTCGACGATTGGCTTGTATGCATGGTCTCGTCGCAATTACAGCAATTGGAATCAGGCCTCGACGAGTTGGTGCTTCCAACGCAGCCAGACTTTGCAGCAAGTGGTTTGAAGGTGCCGAGCGTTATGCGCGTTACGCGCCTTGCCGTTTTGGACGGCAACTTGCTGACCGGCTCCATTGGAATGATTGACAAGAGCAGACTGGACAACATCAAGGAGCGACTGGGGCGTTGGATCACCGAGGCCAAATTCGCATGATTGGCTCTTGACGACCACGAACTCTCCAAGTGCCATTCATAGTCAGGCTACAACAGTGCTACGACTTTTGTAGCTGGTCACGCTTTCTGGACGGGCGTTGCGAGGGTATTTGTCATAGGGATAGTCGGGGCAGGTTCTTCTCCGACCCGCAACTGAAAACGGGGTCAGAGCCCAATTTCGTTCACCATCATCGCCCTACGTGAAGGCTGCTTTCCTGAATTGGGATCTGACCCCATTTTCAGTCGCTGCACCCCGTAACAGCACGCCAACATGCGTGCAAACACACAACACCGCCCGCAGGGAAAGGGGTATGGGCTTGCGCCGATTTCGCAAAGCGCAGCGCGTATGAGGCGTAAGCCCATACCCCTTTCCCTGCCACCCACCCTCCAGGCGCAAAAGGTTTTCAAAACTGTCGGTTTCAGAACGCCGCAATCCCCGTCTGCGCCCGCCCCAAAATCAGGGCATGGATGTCGTGCGTGCCCTCGTAGGTGTTCACGACTTCCAGATTCACCAGGTGCCGCGCCACACCGAACTCGTCGGAGATACCGTTGCCACCCATCATGTCGCGCGCCAGGCGGGCAATGTCGAGCGCCTTGCCGCAGGAGTTGCGTTTGAGGATGGACGTGATCTCCACCGACGCCGTGCCCTCGTCCTTCATGCGCCCCAGTCGCAGGCACCCTTGCAGGCCGAGCGCAATTTCGGTCTGCATGTCGGCCAGCTTTTTCTGGATCAGCTGGTTTGCTGCCAGGGGCTTGCCAAACTGCTTGCGGTCGAGCACGTACTGGCGGGCACGCGTCCAGCAATCTTCGGCAGCGCCCAATGCTCCCCAGGCAATGCCATAGCGGGCCGAGTTCAGACAGGTGAACGGTCCCTTTAAGCCCTGCACTTCGGGAAAAGCGTTTTCTTCCGGGCAAAACACGCCGTCCATCACAATCTCACCGGTGACTGACGCACGCAAACCCACCTTGCCGTGGATCGCCGGGGCGCTCAGACCTTCCATACCCTTCTCCAGCACAAAGCCACGGATCGGACCTACCTTGCCGCCCTCGGAGACTTCCTTGGCCCAGACCACAAATACATCGGCCATGGGGCTGTTGGAAATCCACATCTTGCTGCCGGTGAGTTTGTAGCCACCCGCCACCTTGTGCGCGCGGCTTGCCATGGAGCCGGGGTCGGAGCCGTGGTCGGGCTCGGTCAGGCCAAAGCAACCGATCCATTCACCCGTGGCGAGCTTGGGAAGGTACTTCTGGCGTTGCGCCTCGGTACCGAACTCAAAAATCGGCACCATCACCAGCGAGCTTTGAACACTCATCATGGAGCGGTAGCCGCTGTCCACGCGCTCCACTTCGCGCGCTATCAGCCCGTAGGCGACGTAGTTGAGGCCGGGGCCTCCGTACTGCTCGGGGATGGTGGGGCCAAGCAGGCCGAGTGCGCCCATCTCGCGGAAAATGGCCACGTCGGTGGTGCCGTCACGAAATGCCTGTGTCACGCGCGGCAGCAGCTTGTCCTGGCAGTAGGAGGCTGCGGCCTCTTTGACCATGCGTTCGTCGTCGGTGAGCTGGCTGTCCAGAAGAAATGGGTCTTGCCAATTGAATGCTGCATGTGCCATGAAAAATACCTTTCTCTATGAATTCGGGAGAGTCGACGCCGCTTCCCACGCCGCCAGAATGGCGCGGTGCTCGGGAATCTGCGTCAGGAAACTGTGGCGCAGCGCGGCATCGGTCACCGCGCCGGCCTGCGTCTGCAAAGCCTGGTAGGCCTGTGTCAAATAGATGCTCGAACGCGCATCCCCTGCGACAGCAAGCACCTGGTGGCAGGTGAGCTCGATCAGGCGGGGTTGTTCGGTGCCGTCTAGCGTGCCGCCACCCTCCAGATGGGCCAGCACCGGTTGAAGGCAAGCCAGTGCTCCCTGTGCATCACCAGCGGCCAGCGCCACCATCGCACGACCGGCACTCGCATCAAACTGCCACGGGCGATCGATCTCGCGGCCGATCATTTCGGCCCGCGCAAATGCCTCAGCCGCCTGCGCAGTGCGCCCCAATGCCAGCTCCGCATCGGCCAGTCGGCACAGCGCGAGCAACTCAAAATCGGCCGCCTGTACTTCCACATTGATCTCCAGCGCCAGCCGCGCCATTACCAGCGCGTGGGCTTCGTCACCCTGGCGCAGCACCAATTGCGACAGCGCAACCAACTGCACGCCCTCACCATGCCGGTCGCCCACTTCGCGGCACAGCTCCAGCGCGGCCTGCAGATCGCTACGGGCACGCCCCAGTTCGCCCAGGCCCAGCCAGACCTTGCCACGGTTGCCCAGATCGGTGCTCTCGCCCACCTTGTCGCCCATGGCACGGGCGATGGCCAGGGTGGCTTCGATGGTTTCCATGAACCCGTCCTGGTCGCCCTGCACTTCCGCAATGAGCGAGAGGTTATTGAGGAACAAACTCTCGAGGTGGCGCAACCCCCGGCGCCGCGCCTCGGCCAGGCCGTCCTGCGACTGTGTTCGGGCGGTGGCCACTTCGCCCAGGCACATCTGTGCCAGCGCCAGAAGCCGCAGACCCTGCAACCGCAGTTCTTCCTCACCGGCACGCTCGGCCAGCAGCATGGCCTGGCGCGCCGCGCGCTCCTGCAGCGGGTAGTCGGCCAAGCGCATGGCGAGTCGGCTACGGCGCACGGCCAGTCGGCTGCGTCGCCTGTCATCCCCCATCGCGTCGGCCACGGCATCGAGCGCGTCCAGGTCGGCGATCTGGGCATCACGTTTGCCTTGAAGGTCGAGCGTGCGCTCGCGCACATCGAGCAGCCGCCAGCGCAAGCCGGATGCATCGGACCAGGGAAGTTCGGTATGGCTTTGCAGTTCGTGCAGCGCCCGCGCAACATAGCCCAATGCGGCTGCATGGGCAAAACTGCTGCCAGCCTGCTCGGCGGCGCGCGCGAAGTACTCGACCGCCCGCTCGTGGTTGCCAGCCTGCAGGTAGTGCTCGGCAGTAGCACCCAGGAAATCGCCAGAGCGTGCGCCAGTGAGGTTCGCCAGCCAATCCGCTACCTTGGCGTGCAGCTCGCGCTTGCTGCGCTTGAGCAGCGTGTCGTAAGTCACCTGGTGCAGGATCTGGTGGCAAAACGCATATTCGCGCACGTTGTCCAACGCCGTGTCTGCGCGGGACACCGTGAGTTCGCGCCGCACCAGCGCTGGCAGGGCCACCGCGGCACGCGGGTCGAGTGCGGCCAGAGCCTGGTCCCAGAATACCAGCCCGATCACACTGGCCTGCTGCAATGCCAGACGCTCGTCGGTCGGCAAACCGTCCAGGCGCGCCTGCAACACGCCGGTCAAGGTGGCGGGCACCTCGGTCGAGAGCAACTGGGCTGGGTTCACACTCCAGCGTTCGCCCTGGGTATCAATCGCGCCCTGGTCAATCAGCATCTTGACCAACTCTTCCATATAGAACGGGTTTCCATCAGAGCGACCGGTAACCAGTTCGCGCAGCGCCGCAGGCACCTCGGCCAGGTTCTTCAGCAATTCATTGGCCAGCAGACGACTACCGGTTTTGTCCAATGGTGCAATGTCGACGCGCTGGTAGGGACCTTCGGCCCCCACCCAGTCGCTGCGGCGCTCGAACAGTGTGGGGCGTGTCAGGGCGATCAACAGCAGCGGCACATCGCGGTTGACCTGCACCAGGTAGTTCAGAAAATCGAGCGACGCATCATCGGCCCACTGCAGATCGTCGAGCTGCAACACCACCGGCTGCGCGCTCTGCTGCGCCACACGCCGGAAAATCTGCGCTGCCGCATGAAAGGCGCGGTTGCGGATCTGCTTGGCATCGTTGCGTATGCCCAGAATGTGCCTGCTGTCATGGAAATCGAGCCCGATGAGCTGCCCCAGCAAGTGCGCATGGGCCAGTGCCAGTTCCTCCCCTTCCTCAGCAAACAGGGGCACGATGCCTGACACCAGTTTCTCTTTGGCCTGCGCGACGCTGTCTCCATCGGTGAGCTGAAAGCGCCAGGCCAGAATGTCACGCAGCAAGCCATAGGGCTGGGTCTGGATCTGTGGATTGGCACGGCCCTGGAAGATGGTAAAGCTCTCGGCGCGGGCTTCCGACCAGTTGTCAAATTCGTACAACAAGCGGCTCTTGCCCACACCGGCGTCGGCGACCACCGTGACCAGCGCCAGCCTTGGGTCGGTGTAGAGCTTGCGAAAGGCGCGTTGCAGCGTTTCCAGTTCGGCGTCGCGCCCGATCATGCGCGTCTCGATTCCCTCGATGCCCCGGGTCGCCACCCGGAATGCCCGCGCCTTGGCGCGTTGCACCAGATAAGTCTGCACGGGTTCGTCGAGCCCCTTCACGGCAATGGGCGGCTGCGGCTCCACGTCAAACACACCACGCACCTGCGCATAGGTAGCGTGGCTGATGCGCAAACCGCCTGCAGGGGCGCTTTGCTCCATGCGGGCAGCGATATTGACGCTCAACCCGCTAATGGTGTGGTCGGCCTGGACACCGCCGCCCAGCAGCACCGGTCCGGTGTGGATGCCCACACGCACCTGGCAGCCCGCATGGCCATAACGTGCCAGCACATCGTCGTGCAGGACGCGACCAATCGCCAACAGCGACAGCCCGGCATGCACCGCACGCTCGGCCGCGTCTTCACGGGCCTCGGTGGCACCGAAGACAGCGATCAGGTTATCCCCGGCGTAGCTGATGATCTTGCCACCCTGCGCTTCGACCGCCCGCGTTCCGCGCACCAGCACGTCGTCCACGATGGAGTGAAACTCCTCAGGGTCGAGCTGTTGCGAAAGAATGGTGGAGCCCACCACGTCCATGAACAGCATGGTGGCGTGCTTGAGCGTCTGGTGCGGTTGCGCTGCGTTGACGAGACTGGCGAGTTGGGACCGCAACGGGGCCACCGCCAGATCCACCACCGCGTCACCCAATAGACCCCGCTGGGCTTCCAGGGCATCGACGGCCGATTGCAGTTGCTGTTGTTGCTCGCTTGACATAGTGCAAAGAATAGCACCGCGGCCGGTGCACGCAGCGCTCAGGAATGCAGCGCCTGACGTTCGCGGTGGAATGCCACATACCAATCCAGACAGGCCGGGTTGGCCATGGCTTCCTTGTTGATGACCTTTTCCAGCGGGTGGCCCAGCAGCAGCTTCTTGATCGGAAGCTCCTGCTTCTTGCCCGAAAGGGTGCGTGGAATCTCGGCCACCTGCAGGATCTCGTTGGGCACAAAGCGGGGGCTGAGCGCCGTGCGGATGGCGTCGTTGAGCCGAGCCCGCAGGGCATCGTTCAACACCAAACCTTCGCGCAGCACCACAAACAGCGGCATGTAGCTTTCTCGCCCCAGATACTCCAGGTCCACCACCATGCTGTCGAGCACTTCGGGCAGGGCTTCGATGGCGCGGTAGAGCTCGCTGGTGCCCATACGGATGCCATAGCGGTTGATGGTGGCGTCCGAGCGACCATAGATGATGCAGCCGCCAGTGGACTTGACCTTCAGCCAGTCGCCATGGCGCCAGACACCGGGGTACATGTCAAAGTAGCTCGAGAGATACCGCTGCTTGCCTTCGTCTCCCCAGAAGTACAGCGGCATGGACGGAATCGGCTCGGTGCAGACCAGTTCACCCACTTCATCAAGGACCACCTCACCATGCTCGTTCCAGGCCTGGACGGCACAGCCCAGCAGGCGGCACTGCATTTCGCCCGGGACCAGGGGTAGGTCGCGATTTCCTCCAATGAAAGCCCCAGCAAAATCGGTGCCGCCGGAGATGTTGCACCACCAGATGTCACCCCCACGGTCGCTCACTGCGTGTAGCTCCCTGCCCCCCAAGGGGGCCATCGCGCCTTCGGGCGGCCGTGCGGCGCTCAAGTCCTCGCTACGGAGACTTTGCAGTTTTCGAAACTCGCCGGTTCCCCAAGCCTGCGCGTCTTCACTAAGCGGCGAGCCGGTGGTGCCCAGGGCGCGCACCGTCGTGAGACCAGGCAAGGCCAAGAGGTCCACCCCGGCTTTCATGCAGTTGGCGTAGAACGCCGCCCCCGCGCCGAAAAAGGTGACCCCCAGTTCGGCGGCAAAGCGCCACAGCGTGGTCCAGTCGGGCGCGCACTTGTCGCCTTGGGCATTTACGGTAGCGCCACCCGGGTTGCCGTCAAAAAGACAGCAGGTGGTGCCGTTGAGCAGGCCGCTCATTTGCGCATTCCACATCACCCAGCCGGTGGAGCTGTACCAGTGGTAGCGTTCGCCCCACGAGTTGGCCGCGTAGCTGCAGCCGATGTCGTTGTGCAGGGTCTTGAGCGCCATCGCCACCAGCACCGTGCCGCCGTGGCCGTGCACGATGGGTTTGGGCAACCCCGTGGTGCCACTGGAGTAGACAATCCACAGCGGGTGGTCAAACGCCAGCCAGAGCGGCTCAAAGGCTTGCGTTTGCGCATCATTTCGGGCTGTAGCGCCCGCCATTAGTGCGTGAGACGCTCCTGTTTGCATAGCGCCTGCTGGCAAGCCA
>JAIFLV010000059.1 GCA_020048895.1 Rhodoferax sp.
CCGTCCGAGCGCGACCTGTCCGAACTCAAGCGCGAAGGTTTTGCGCGTTGCTTTATCGCGCTGCACGGCCGCTTTGGGGAGGACGGCACGGTGCAAGGTGCGCTGGAACTGCTGGGTATTCCCTACACGGGTTCGGGTGTCATGGCCTCTGCGATTGCCATTGACAAGGTGACCACCAAGCGCATCTGGCTGTCCGAAGGCGTATCCACCCCACGTTACCAACTGCTGCACCGCGGCCGGTTCGATCGCAAGCAGGTGATCGAGGTGCCGGACTCTCTGGGACTGCCGGTGATCGTGAAGCCAGCCCGGGAAGGCTCGTCCATCGGGGTGACCAAAGTGTCCGGGTATTCAGGCATGGTCGAGGCGGTGGCGGCAGCCGAGAAACTGGATGCCGATGTGCTGTGCGAGCAATGCATCGAGGGCGACGAAGTGACATGCCCGGTGCTGGGCAGTGGCGAGAACGCCCGCGCACTGCCAGTCATTCGCATCGTGGCACCCGAGGGTAACTACGACTACCAGCACAAGTATTTCACCAACGACACCCAATACCTGGTGCCCTGTGGTTTGCCAGCGGGCGAAGAGGAAGTGATTCAGGCGCTGGTGCTCAAGGCCTACCGAATGCTGGGCTGCCGTGGCTGGGGACGTGTGGACGTGATGATTGATGCGAAGACGCGCACACCCTACCTGCTGGAAATCAACACGTCACCGGGCATGACCAGCCACTCGCTGGTGCCGATGTCGGCCAAGGCGGCGGGCATCAGCTATGAGGACTTGTGCCTGATGCTGCTGCAGGCGGCCACACTGGATGCGAGGGACAACGGATGAATCCTGCTGTACCGCTGCCGGTGGATGTACGACTGATGAACACGACCGCAATGGTCCTGTTTCTGACGTTCGTCGTCTTCGGCGTGGTGACGGGCGGGCGCTGGCTCGCGCGATTGCCACAGTTCGATATCCGGTCGATAGCGGTCACTGGTGACGTAACCCATACCAACGTGGTGACGCTGCGTGCCAATGTGGCGCCACGACTCTCGGGCACGTTTTTCAGTGTCGATCTGGCGCGTGCCCGTGCCGCCTTTGAAGCTGTTCCCTGGGTGCGCCATGCGGTGGTGCGGCGCGACTTTCCCAACCGATTGCGGGTGGATTTGCAGGAACACCAGGCAGTGGCCTACTGGGGTGAAGAAGGTGCGCTGCGCCTGATCAACAGCTTTGGCGAAGTGTTTGAAGCCAATGTCGGCGAAGTGGAGCAGGACATGCTGCCGCGTCTGAATGGGCCCGAAGGCCAGAGCGCCGAGGTGCTTGCCATGTACCGGGCGCTCCAGCCTTTGTTTGAGCAAATGGATATCCCGATGGAACAACTGGAGCTCTCGCAGGGGGGCAGTTGGCAGGCGCGGCTGGACACCAGCGGTGTGATCGAATTTGGGCGCGGCGGGGTGGATGACGTCGTGCCGCGCACCCAGCGTTTCCTGAAAACACTGACCCAGGTGACGGCACGCTACTCGCGCCGTGCCAACGCGGTTGAGTCAGCAGATCTGAGGCATGAAAACGGTTACGCCATCCGCTTGCGTGGCGTGAGCACGCAAGCCAATGTCCTCCCCAAAAAGTAGCGAAAGAAAGCACAGCAGGTACCTTATGGCAAAAGAATACAAAGATTTGGTTGTCGGTCTGGACATCGGAACCGCCAAGGTCATGGCCGTGGTGGCGGAGGTGATGCCTGGCGGCGAACTCAAGTTGGCCGGCCTGGGCATTGCGCCGAGCAATGGCCTCAAGCGCGGTGTGGTGGTCAATATCGATGCCACCGTGGCCAGTATCCAGCAGGCGCTCAAGGAAGCCGAGCTGATGGCCGATTGCAAAATCACCCGTGTCTACACCGGCATCACCGGCAGCCACATTCGCGGCATCAACTCCAGCGGCATGGTGGCTGTGAAGGACCGTGAGGTGACGCAGGCCGATGTCGCACGGGTGGTGGAAACCGCCAAGGCCATCAACATCTCAACCGACCAACGCCTGCTGTTGGTCGAGCCGCAGGAATTCATCATCGACGGCCAGGACGTGAAGGAACCCATCGGCATGAGCGGCATCCGTCTGGAGGCCAAGGTGCATATCGTCACGGGCGCACAGAGTGCCGCCGAGAACATCATCAAGTGCGTGCGGCGCTGCGGTCTGGAGGTGGAGCAGTTGATGCTGAACCCACTGGCCTCGAGCCTTTCGGTGCTGACCGAAGACGAGCGTGAGTTGGGCGTCGCGCTGGTCGACATTGGCGCTGGTACCACCGATGTTGCCATTTTCACCAACGGCGCCATTCGCCACACGGCAGTCATCCCGATTGCAGGCGATCTGATCACCAGCGACATAGCCATGGCCTTGCGCACCCCCACCAAGGATGCCGAAGACATCAAGGTCGAGAGCGGCCATGCTAAACAACTGCTGGTCGACCCCGAAACACAGGTGGAAGTGCCAGGGCTGGGCGATCGCGGTCCGCGCATGCTCAGTCGCCAGGCCCTCTCTGGGGTGATTGAGCCGCGCATTGAAGAGATCTTCTCCCTGGTGGCCCAGGTCATGCGCGAATCGGGTTACGAAGAAGTGCTCTCCAGTGGCATTGTGCTCACCGGTGGCAGCTGCATCATGCCAGGCATGGTCGAACTGGGTGAGGACATCTTCCTCAAGCCGGTACGACGGGGTATCCCCAAGTATTCCAGCGCCCTGGCAGACATGGTGGCGCAACCGCGTGCTGCCACTGTGATGGGTTTGCTCGAAGAGGCCCGGTTGGCCCGTATGCGTGGATTCCGTGTGGCGCAAAAAGCAGGCTCCGTGAAAACCGCCTTCAGTACCGTCAAGGACTGGTTTGTGGGGAACTTCTGATGCGACAAAACAAGACTTGGCTGGCGCGGGGAAGTCCCCATTGGCGATGGCGATGCATCGGGCCGCCTTCCCTGGCGGGACGCAAGGAAAGAATTTCAGTTCACCATTTTTTAGATTTATCAGGAGAAACACATGGCCATCGAAATGATTGAAGAAGAGAGCTTTAACCAGGGCACACAGATCAAGGTAATCGGTGTGGGGGGCGGTGGCGGCAACGCAGTGGAGCACATGATCGCGACGGCAGTGGGCGGCGTGGAATTCATCTGCGCCAATACCGACGCACAAGCCCTGAGCCGCAGCGCGGCGCACAAGACGATTCAGCTGGGAACCAACGGCCTGGGCGCGGGCGGCAAACCCGACAAGGGGCGCGAGGCAGCTGCTATCGCCGAGGCGCATATCCGTGAGGCCATTGAAGGTGCGCACATGCTCTTCATTACGGCTGGCATGGGCGGCGGTACCGGCACTGGCGCGGCACCAGTGATTGCGCGCATTGCCAAGGAAATGGGCATTTTGACGGTAGGCGTGGTGACCAAGCCGTTTGAGTTTGAAGCCGCCAAACGCATGCAGAACGCGGATGCTGGTTTGGCTGAGCTGGAAGCCAATGTCGACTCGCTCATTGTCGTGCTGAACGAAAAATTGCTGGAAGTGCTGGGTGAAGACATCAGCCAGGATGACGCGTTTTCCCACGCCAACGATGTGCTGAAGAACGCGGTGGGCGGCATTGCAGAGATCATCAATGTCCCAGGCCATGTCAACGTCGACTTTGAAGACGTGCGCACGGTCATGGGCGAACCCGGCAAGGCCATGATGGGCACCGCTATCGCTAAGGGCCCGGACCGTGCACGCATTGCCGCCGAGCAGGCGGTGGCTTGCCCGCTGCTAGAGGGCATTGACCTCTCCGGAGCCAAGGGTGTATTGGTGTTGATCACGGCCGCCAAGGGCTCGCTGAAGCTGTCGGAGTCCAAGCTGGCCATGAACACCATCCGCGCCTACGCCTCGGCCGATGCCCACGTCATTTACGGCACGGCCTACGACGACGCGCTGGGCGAGGACATTCGCGTGACGGTGGTTGCCACCGGGCTGAGCCGACAGGGCGCACGCCGCACAGCGCCGCCGCTGCAGGTCTTGCGCACGGGAACCGACAATGTGCCGTTCCAGGTGCCCACGCTCAACACCCTAGCCTCACCGTCGGGCAATGTTGCGCAATCTGGCACCACTGGCGTGACGCAGCCGGACTACGCTGGTATGTCCACCCCGAGTGTCTGGCGCACCAACCGCACGCAAGCCGCCGCACGCGTTGACGCGCTTTCCAGCGGTGGCATGGACGACTACGAAATCCCTGCATTCCTCAGAAAGCAGGCAGATTGATAAAATTGTTGTGTGCTGAAACAACGAACGCTTAAATCCCTGACCCAGGCCGTTGGCGTGGGGCTGCACAGTGGGCAGCGGGTGGAAATCACCCTGCGGCCGGCGGCGCCCGATACCGGGATCGTCTTTCGCCGAGTCGACTTGCCGCAGGTTGTGGATATCGTGATGAGTGCCGCCGCGGTGACCGACACGCGCATGGCGTCGACTATTTCCAGCGGCACCGCCAAGGTGTCCACCGTGGAACACCTGATGTCGGCCTGCGCGGGGTTGGGTATTGACAACCTGTATGTGGACATCACGGCCGAAGAGGTGCCGATTCTGGACGGTTCTGCGGCTTCGTTTGTATTCCTGTTGCAAAGCGCTGGCATCGAGTTGCAGAACGCACCGCGCCGCTTCATTCGTTTGCTGAAAGCAGTGGAAGTGCGCGAGGGCACGGGAGAGAACGAGAAGTGGGCGCGCCTCGAACCGTTCCATGGCTTCAAGCTCAGGTTCGAGATCGACTTTCACCACCCCGCAGTGGACTCTTCGGGGCAGTCGGTGGAGTTTGATTTGAGTACCGGCTCGTACGCACGCGATATTGCGCGGGCGCGCACCTTTGGCTTTACCAAAGACGTGGAAATGATGCGTGCCAATGGGCTGGCGCTGGGCGGCGGCCTGGACAACGCCATTGTGATGGACGACTACAAGATTCTCAACGCCGATGGGCTGCGCTACGACGATGAGTTCGTCAAGCACAAGATGCTTGACGCGATGGGCGACCTGTACGTCATCGGCAAACCGTTGCTGGCAAGTTTCAGTGCCTTTCGCTCTGGCCACGCCCTGAACAACAAACTGCTGCGGGAGTTACTTTCGCGCAGTGATGCCTGGGAGGTGGTGACCTTCGAAGATGACAGGCTGGCACCTGCTGGTTTTGCCCAGCCGGCACAGGCCTGGTAAAGGCGTACACGTACCATGCTGCTGTTTCGCTGGCTGATGCTGTTGATGCTGCTGGGCACGGTGGTTTGCTTCATGTTTTACATTGGCACCGGTCAGGAGCGATTCAAGCGTTACGGTTTGAAGACACTGAAGTGGACGGTGATTGCCGCGATGGGCTTTTTTGCTGTATTGATACTGGAGCGCATCGCGTAGCCAGCAAAACAGAAAACCCAGACACTAACCATGAATACCGAACTCGATCGTGTGGATATGCTGCGCTACCTGTCCGTTGTGCCCCTGTTCATCCACCTAACGGATGACGAGCGGACCCGTCTGGTCCAAGGTTGCAGTCTAAACCGTTTTGGCAGAGGTGAAATGGTGTTCAGGACCAATGATGTCTGTGATGCGTTCCATGTTGTGATCGTGGGTCAAATCAAGCTATATGTGTCTTCACCTTCCGGGCAGGAAAAGGTCATTGAGATCATCGGTCCTGGTCATAGTTTTGCCGAAGCCATTATGTTTCTGGAAATACCATATTTTCTGAATGTCCAGGCCTTGTGCGACACCTTGCTGATGCGCATCAGCAAGAACATTGTGTTCGAGGAAATAGCGCGGGATTCCAAGTTTGCGTTGCGAATGCTGGCCAGTATCTCGCGCCGGCTACATGGGTTGGTGCAAGACGTGGAAGGCTACGCGCTGCACAGCGGTGCTCAGCGCCTGATTGGCTTCCTATTGCGAGGTGTCGAAAACAGCGAAGTTGTGCCAGAGCGGCGTTTGACCGTTTCACTTCACGTGAGCAAAGCCACAATTGCCTCCCGACTGTCGTTGACGCCCGAGTATTTTTCGCGGGTGTTGCATGAACTTGAAGCGGATCAGCTAATCGAGATCGACAAACGCGAGATTCGCATCCTAGATGTCAAACGACTTGCCCAATACGGCGCAAGCTGATTCCAGTTCCAGTGCAAACATACGGCATTTGTCAAGCCGATAGTTAAAACGCCGTGCCATCCAATTGTTGCCGTCTCCCTTGCCGCGGACGGATCATTGAGAACGAGCAGAGTGTTGGTCTGGCCGACGCCAGTCGAGGCAGACTATTCCGATGTTTACGGGTTTCCAAATCTGGCTTTAGAAATTGGTGCCGGTCCGAGATTTTCTAGTAGTAGCACCACTTTTTGAAAATTTCGTCCGCACTGAGGCTTCAGTTCCTTTAAATGAACCCCGCAGTTACCTAGTTACCAGTAAAACATCTGGCGGCATGAACGGGCCAAGGAACGGTGCGACTACGTCACTCCCCTAGCACAGTAGCACTGCCCAACGGTCTATGCATGGTGGTCTTTTCCGACGAAAGCGCAAACAAGCATTGGCGGCGGCAAGCTCAGATAACCCGGTCCAGGTCTTGACTAACGTACGGGCGCAATACTACATTGCGACAGCTTCGCATCTGAAATTCTTGAACTAGATTAAGGTTATTTAACGGCTCGTTCTCTAGACTCCTTCATGGCAATAGGGTCTTTGTTTGTAAAATGAGAGGGTCAGAAAGATGAGTACCAGCAAGTTTTTGCGGCGACTCGCCGGGCCATTGGCAGTGTGCGCTGCCGTGCTGTTCGGTGCATCAGTTGCCCAAGCGGCAGGGCCGGATCCGGCATATTCGAAGCAGCAGGATGCCACGGTCGGCCAGATGAAAGGCAATCTCGCCAAATCGGCAGAGGCAAAGATCAAGATGGTTGACGTGGCAAACTGTTATGGTTGTCACAAGGACATCAAAGAATTTCACGTGAGCAGCAAACACTCCAGTGTGAATTGCGCATACTGCCACACTGGTTCTGATGAGCACGTCAAGAACGACGGCAAACCTCTGGCACCGACCCAGGCGTCCATCGGCACTCGGACCGATCATGCCGCTTGCGCAACCTGCCACCAGGAACAGTTCAACACCTTCGCCAACATAAACTACGATTCCGGTGCCAAACTGGAAAAGGCGACGATGCGGGGTGTTTCACCCATGTTTGACAAACTGATGGCACCGCATGGCTTTACAAAGGAGCATGCAGAACCTCGCAGCCACGTCTTCATGACCCTGGATCACCTGATTGTGGATCGTGCCTATGGCGGACGCTTCCAGATGAAGGACTGGACCCGCATCACCGATGCACGCAATGCGGTCTCCAATTTGTGGACCGTCATCCTCAAGGACAGCGATCCCAGCAATACCGACCAGAAGGCATTCATGCCCCAGGTAGCAACGGCTGCCAATCCGGTGTGTATGAATTGCAAGTCTTTCGATAACATCCTGCGCTGGAAGTACATGGGCGACCCGGACCCAAAAGCCAAGTGGAGCCGTGTATCCAAACCCGTTGAGTTCGCCAAGGACATTTCACACTCGCTCAACTGCTTCATGTGCCATGACCCACACTCGTCGGCCCCGCGGGTGGCGCGTGATGCACTGATCAATGCGGTAGTTGATCGCGGTCTGGGGACTTACCCTCTGGACAAAGCCAAGAGTGCAAAGAACCCGATGAAGAAAGTGGAATTCCGTGACGGCTTCCGTGCCATTGGCTTGTTGTCCAAACCCGACTCCAACCTGATGTGCGCCCAGTGCCACGTGGAGTACAACTGCAACCCGGGTATCGACACGGCTACCGGTGGTTCAGTCACGATGGCGGACCGTCGTGCCAACCACTTCTTCTGGGCCAACGTATTTGACTATAAAGCGGCTGCCCAGCAGATCAATTTCAAGGACTTCAAACATGCTGTTACCGGCGCTGCGCTGTCCAAGCTGCAACACCCGGAAGCCGAGACCTATTGGGGCTCCAAGCATGAAAAAGAAGGCGTGGAGTGCCAGGGCTGCCACATGCGCAAAATTGAGAAGAACGGCAAAACCTTCACCGATCATCAGCAACGCTCGCCACGCTCCATGCTCAAAGAAACTTGCGTGAAGTGCCACGGTGAAATGACCGAAGAAAACGCCAAGTATCAAATTGACGCGATCCAGAACTACACCCGCGGCAAGCTAGCCAAGGCTGAGTACTGGCTGGCACAGTTGATCGATACATTCCCGAAAGCACGCGCTATTGGCGTGCCCGAAGAAGCCATCAAGGCTGCCCAGGCCAACCACGATCAAGCACACATCTACTGGGAGTGGTGGACAGCCGAAAACTCAGTTGGTTTCCACAACCCGGCTGCTGCTCGGGATTCGCTCACCAAGTCGGTCAATGAATCGCAAGCGGGTATCAAAGTGTTGACAGATGCAATTGCCTTAAAGACAACAACGGCGGCCAAGTGAACCGTTGATAGCCGGATGATTGATGCGGGGGCGCGTTGGTTCGTGCCCCCCTTTTTTTGTGTTTAATTTTGGAGCGACATGATTCCCGAACTTGGTCATCTGGCCTTGATCATTGCCTTGCAACTTGCATTGCTGCAGGGTGTGCTGGGCCTTGTCGGTGCCTCACGTGACAACCGCCTATGGATGGCCATGGCCCGTGGGGCCGCGCAGGGCCAATGGCTGTTCGTGTTGCTGGGCTTTCTGGCGTTAGCTTGGTCCTTCCTAATCAACGATTTTTCAGTGATGAACGTCGCTGACCATTCGTCCCGTCATCTCCCCCCGGAGTACCGAATTGCCGCCACGTGGGGTTCGCACGAAGGCTCGTTCTTGCTTTGGACGCTGCTGCAGGCGAGTTGGACTCTCGCAATCGTGGTTGCCCGGCGTCAGTTGCCAGCCGAACTCCATGCCCGAGTGATTGGTGTGCTGGGGCTACTGAGCTTTTGCTTTCTGGCCTTCGTGCTATTCACCTCGAATCCATTCTTGCGCCTGCATCCACCGCCGGCCAATGGCAATGATCTCAACCCCTTGTTGCAGGATCCGGGCATGGTCATCCACCCACCGCTACTGTATATGGGATACGTGGGCTTCTCGGTGGCTTTTGCCTTTGCCATTGCAGCTTTGATTTCTGGAAAATTTCACGAGGGCTGGACACACTGGATACGCCCCTGGACGCTGATAGCATGGGCTTTTCTAACCTTAGGCATCGCAGTGGGTTCCTTTTGGGCGTACTATGAGCTTGGCTGGGGTGGATGGTGGTTCTGGGACCCAAGCGAGAACGCCTCACTGATGCCTTGGCTGGCCGGTACGGCGCTGGTGCATTCGCTGGTGCTGACGGGTCGCAGCGGCATGTTGCAAGTTTGGACCGTATTCTTGGCGCTCGCTTCGTTTTCTCTGGCGCTGATCGGAACTTTTCTGGTTCGCTCCGGTGTACTGTCATCGGTACATGCTTTTGCGCAGGATCCATTGCGTGGCCTGTTCATCCTAGTGTTTATCGGGCTTGTGGTCGGTGGGTCCTTGCTTTTGTTTGCAAAGCGTGCCGGAGTAGTGCAAGTCGCAAGCCACTTCAAGTTGATTTCCCGAGAGGCGGCGCTGCTCACCGGGAATGTTTTTTTGTTGATTGCCTTGCTCACAGTCATGTTGGGAACCCTTTATCCACTCCTTCTTGATGCTTTGAGTCTTGGCAAAATCTCCGTTGGCCCACCTTATTTCAATGCCGTGTTTGTGCCTTTGATGGTGCCGCCGCTCTTGTTGATGGGCATAGCGCCCTGGATGCGTTGGGGCCAAGAGCACCTAACCGCGTTGTTTCAACAAGTGCGCTGGCAAGCCCTACTGGCGCTCGCAATGGGTGGGGCGTTGCCTGCTGTTGCCGGTGATTGGCGCTGGCAAGCGGCGCTTGGTGTAGCGCTGGCCGGGTGGATTAGCCTCAGCACGGTAAGTGGTTTGGTTCAGCGGTATCGCGCCACGGCAAGCTTGCCGCTGTCTGCCTATGGAATGGGCTGCGCGCACCTTGGCATGGCTATCGGCATTGCAGGGATGGGGCTCGTGTCGGCGTACCAAAGTGAAAAGACCATCGCCATGAAACCCGGAGAGAGTACTACCCTCGGCGCTTACGAATTTGTTTTTAAAGGCGCGCAGGAAGTACCCGCCGCCAACTACTCGGCCATGCGTGGCACATTGTTACTCAACCATTCAGGGAAGGAAGTAGCTACGCTGTTGCCGGAGAAACGCTTGTATCGAAGTTCACAGACGCCCTTCACCGAAGCAGCAATTCGCTACGGTTTTTCCGGAGACATTTATGTCGCGCTGGGCGAACCCCTGGGAGACGGAGGCTGGAGCGTGCAGCTCTATCTGAAGCCGTTCGTTGGCTGGCTCTGGGGCGGCGCGCTGATCATGGTGCTGGGTGCTGTGCTGGCTGCCATCGGAGTACGTCGCAAGGGAGCGACCGCATGAGCATGTGGATTATTGCAGCGGTGATGATCGCGATGGCATGGGCTGTTTTGGCATGGTCCGGGTTGCGCGCCGGACCAGCGGTGCCGGGTCGGCGCTCATCGCTGTTCGCCATAGCGATGGCTTTTCCGGCCATCACCGTTGGACTTTACCTTTACCTCGGTGCACCGGATATTCTGAAGGAGCAGGCGCTAATCCAGGCCCAAATGCAATACGACACCGAAGGCATGGTCACGGCGCTGGAAAATAAACTCCAAGCTGCCTCCAACGATGCCGAAGGCTGGTATACCCTGGGCCGCGCTTACGTCGCATTGGAGCGATACCCGGATGCCGAGGAGGCTTTGCGCAAAGCTACGACCCAAGCACCCAATAGCGCCAAAATTCTTGCCCAATATGCAGAAGCCATTGCCTTGCGCAGTGGCAGCCTGATGGGGCGGCCGCGAGAATTGCTGATGGAGGCACTCGACATTGATTACGAGGAAGAAAAAGCACTTGAACTGGCTGGGCTCGCCGCCTTCCAGCAGGAGAAATGGGCCGAGTCTCTGCACTTCTGGCGCCGACTGCTCAAGAAACTACCTAAAGATACAGACCAGCACGACGCTATCAGCCAGGCGGTCAAGGTGGCAGAGTCGAAGGTTGGCGTTGCGAGCGGTCTGGGTGACCGCGCCAAACTGGTTCCACCGGCACGTAAGCCCATCCCGTTTGATCATTGAGGCGACTTTCAATCAGCGTCCGCTGACCGGGAGGCGGGTTACAAAGTCCGCAACGGCAGCAATTTCTTGATCGCTGTAGTGGATGATGGCTTTGATCATGTCCGGATTGGCATTGCGTCGTTCGCCACTGCGAATCAGCTGACTCTCCCGAACGAGATAACGGTAATGCTGTCCGGAAATACGCGGAAAAAATCGGCTTGCATCGCCCATACCGTTGGGCCCATGGCAAGCTGCGCAGTCGCGCTCATACAGTCGTCGGCCCTGGGTCAGATCTTTGCCGTCACCACGACCATGGTCTGGTGGTACCGGAAGCTGCTGCACGTAGACCGCAATATCTGCAATATCCTGCACCGAGAGAGCCTGGTGGTCGGCAAACGGAAGCATTTTGGGGTTGTTGCGCCGACCGCTACGTACATCCACCAGTTGTTTAACAATAACCGCCGCGTGCTGGCCGGCCAAACGTGGATAACTGCCATCCAGTCGCCCGAGTGCACCCACACGATGGCAGCCTTGACAGATCACAAAGGCCGCCTCACCTCGAACAACATTGCCCTTGAACGAGAGTGCAGTAGACTGGTCCGGATCGAGCGCGTTCCACGGCAATTGGGCAAATGCAGTCGTGGAGCCAATCACGACACATAGCAGTGCAAAGGTTCGATGCAGCACTATCAATTCCTTCACATTCCCGAAATGTACTCGGCCAGTGCTTGGGCCTCGTCGTCGGTCAAGCGCTTGCCAACTGTGGTCATCAGAGGGTCAGTGGCGCGCCGGCCACTCCGATAGTCGGCCAGTTGCTTTAGCACATAGCCTTGATGCTGACCGGCTAGACGCGGGAAGCGCGCGTTGCCTCGCCCATCCGGTTGGTGGCAACCCGCGCAAGCTGGCACACCCGTGTCGGTATTTCCATCTTCGAATAAGACCTTACCTTTGGCGGCCAGCTCAGCGTTGGTCACTTTGCCCTGCTTCGGCTGCATCTGGCCGTAATAGCTTGCCAGCCCGACAAAGTCAGCAGGGTCGACAGTCGTCAAGACTTCGACCATGCGTTCGTCCCGGCGCCTGCCGCTCGAAAACGCCTTGAGCTGACGCAACAAGTATTCCTGATCCATGCCGGCCAGCTTCGGGAAGGTGTGGTCCGTGCTGTTGCCGTCGGCACCATGGCACGGCGCACACATCGTGACGGTCAACTGAGCCGCGTCCACCGCCAAAGCCGGTGCTGCAGCACCACCGCCCAGCGGCCACAGGATCATCCATGCGCGCAGAACAATTGGGTTGACCAGACGCCTCATGGCTTTGTCGAACCGCGCACCAAGCGCACATGGGCACCACTGGCGCTGTTTCCGGGAAGGGACAGGCCAAGCTCGAAGCTCACCAGCACAGCGCCACCCACCTCCAGCGCCACGTAGTCGCTGCTCCAGAAATACGAGGCCGGGGTGTTGGGGAAGAACAACGGAGCAATCTTTGGCGCGTTTTGGTTCTCTTCCAGCAAACCCTCCAATTCGGCAGCACTAGGCAAACGCCAATCGAGGTAGCCGCACAGTCTGCTCTTGTTGATGGCTCTCATGTAACTCTGCGTATCACAACCCTGGTTGTTGCGGCAGCGCCCGCTGTTGGGGTATCCAGCGGGCTTGCCAGTTTCAGGCTGGGTGCTGACAAACCAGGAGTAAAGCCAGTCCTTGTCACGCGCACCATCATCATCTGTCTTGACTTCCCAGGTTAGTCCCGTGCGGATGTCCAGCACACAAGGGTGTGGCATCCGGCCAGCTTTAGGCCGTGTTTGCTTGCCCTGGGCATCAATGGCGACATAGGGCGTCGATTCAACGGCCAGGACCGAGCGTGCCAGCCCACTCAACAGCAGGAGGAATACGAGCTTTCCGAGGTGATATGCCCGCAGGCCGATATCGAATGAAACCATACATGAACGGTAATGCCAAGCGGTCGAAAAATGCTTAATCTAGTTCAATTTTTTTTGAACCCAGTTCGATAAAAATCCTAAGGTTGCGACCCAGTTTTCGTTTTACAGGAGTAACTCATGATCCAAGTTCGTCTTTCTCGCGCCTTGATGTCGGCCCTTGCCGCCGCCGGCCTGATGTTTTCCGGCACGTCTATGGCCCAGCCGGATGCAGATGCCGCAAGGCTGTTGTTCGATCAGAGTGATTGTGGCAAGTGTCACAACCCCGACAAAAACAAAAAGGCGCCCTCGTGGAAAAAAATTGCCAAGTCTTACAAAGGCAAGGCTACTGCAGAAGCAGAAGTCATCAAACACATGACCAAGGGTGGCAAAGTTAAGCTCGATGATGGCTCAGAAGAGGAGCACAAGGTCGTCGAATCCAAAGACCCCAAAGCACTGAGCAATATGGCCCAGTGGATCTTGTCACATTAATCGGTTTGATTCTTCTGGACGCCCGGTCGCGACCACGCCGGTCGGTACCGGGTGCCATGGCTGAGTGGTCGAGCCGAGTTGATCGATCGATTCGCGCAGCGAATTGTTAAGGGGAATTCAATGCACACGCTCAGACCCATGCTCAGGTCGATTTGCTTCTTTATCTGTTTGCTCTTTGGACTTTGGGGTACGGCTTTGGCCGCGCCAAGTGCGGCTAAGAACCCGAAACTTGACCGAGACGCCTGCCTGCAGTGCCACGATAGCCAAAAGGAAAAAATCAAGGTGGCCGTGGTCATCGACGGAGAGGATGACGAGCGCGAACTGCGGCGCATAGATGTCAACAAATTTGCCAAGAGTGTGCACAGCGGCCTGCAATGTGTGGACTGCCACGCCAACGTGGTAGACGCCCAAAAAAACCACCAGCTTGACAAAAACGTGACCAAGGCCAGTTGTGCCGATTGCCACCAAAACCTGTGGGAAAAGGCGCAGAAGGACGGCACCGCCAGAGATAAGCCAAGACTGGAATTGGTCGCCAAAAACATCGAAGCCTACAAAGCGTCCTTCCACGCTGTCGAGAACAAGAATATGCCGGGTTTCGCACGGGCCGTTTGTGATGACTGCCACACATCGCACGAATTCAACATACCGCCTAAAGGATCTGAGGGTCGCGAGGCCTGGCATCGAAGCATTCCGCAAACCTGCGGCAGCAAGTGCCATGAGGATCAACTCAAGGTCTACACTTCATCGATCCATGGTAAGGAGTTGATCGATAAGGGCAACATCAAATCGGCCGTGTGCACCGACTGCCACAGCGCACATAGCGTCACCGGTACATCAACGGACGCTTTTAGGCTCGCTAATGTTGAAACCTGTGGCACTTGCCACCAAGAAGAGAACAAGAGCTACAAGGACACCTACCACGGTCAAGTGAACAAGCTCGGATACGCCTACACCGCCCGTTGCGTTAGCTGCCATGACAGCCATGGCATCAGGGCAGTGACTGACCCCAAATCCAAGGTTCATCCGGACAACCGGATGAAGACTTGCGAGAAGTGTCATGACGGCAAGAAGGATCTCGCCAAAGCGCCTCCTGGCTTTGCCAGCTTCCAGCCCCATGGCCATGCCAATGACTTCAAGCGCTATCCGGAAATTTGGGTTGCCTGGCAAATCATGTTGCAACTACTGGTGGGCACCTTCGGATTTTTTTGGCTACATACGTTGCTGTGGTTCTACCGCGAATTCAAGGAGCGCCAACAGCGCAAGTCTCAACCCCATGTCAGGATCGAAGGGGTGCCAGATATCCCTGTACGGATGCGCGGTAAACACTTTCAGCGCTTCAGTCTCACCTGGCGAATCGCGCATCTTACCTTCGCGCTGAGTCTGATGATCCTGACGTTGACCGGTATTCCGCTGTTGTACCCTGAGGCCCCGTGGGCGAGGCCGTTAATGAGCCTCTTGGGTGGCCCGCACATCGCCGGTACTATCCATCGTGTCAACGCAGTGATCTTCGCCGGCGTGTTTTTCTGGCACCTCGCCTACATGGGGGTCAAGATCGGGCGCGACTGGAAGAACTTCAAAATTTTCGGCCCGAACTCCATGGTTCCTGGTTTGCAGGATCTCAAGGACATCATCGCCATGTTTAAGTGGTTTATCGGCAAAGCACCGCGGCCGATCTTTGACCGCTGGACTTATTGGGAAAAATTTGATTACTGGGCACCATTCTGGGGAGTGACAATTATTGGTGTCAGTGGCTTGATAATGTGGTTTCCCAATATCACGGGTCAGTATCTGCCAGGGTGGGCCTTCAATGTGGCGGCCATTTTTCATGGCGAAGAGGCTTTCCTAGCCGTAGTGTTCCTGTTCACCGTTCATTTCTTCAATAACCATTTCCGTCCGGACAAGTTCCCTCTTGAACGCGTCATGTTCACTGGTACGGTCACGCTGGATGATCTCAAGCACGATCATCCGCTGCAGTACAAGCGACTTCTTGAATCCGGTGAGCTTGAAGAGCATCTGGTTGACGCACCGTCACCAGCCATGCACAAGGGTTCAACGATACTTGGTTTTATCCTGATCGTGATGGGTTTAACTCTGCTAACGCTCGTGGGGATAGGTTTCTTTACGAGCCTTTGATATTTTTGGTGTTGGGGATAGCACGCCGGCGTATGGATTGCGGTGTCGTCTTCTTCTCATCTTCCAAACCTCTGAATTCAAGACCTGACTTGAATTCAGAGGCTTTCAAGCACGGAGCGATTAGAACCTTGTCATGCATTGATGACCTGTTTTAATAACTTGCCAAGTGCAAAGGTCGAAAAATCGAATGTCTCTTCAAGTTCTTTACAGCGCAACCACGGCCGACGTTCGACGATTGCCTCTACGTTACTGCACTTCGCTTGCCCGATATTGGCATCCCCACTAGGACTGACTTGCCTAAAGCCGCCGCAGGTGTGATCAAGTCTGCCAAGGTGACGCTAACGAGTACCGCGAGCTAACTGTCAATAGCATGCTGCAACACTCCCTTGAGGCCGCACTGGGGGCTCAAGCAGTGGTACCACCCCGGCGCAATCCCAGGACTGTGCAGTTGGCACCTCGATTTCTTCCGTTCGTCGCACTGCAAGAGCAAGAAGATCCCAAACGCGGTATCGTCGCTTGTCTTTGATTGCAACTTCTTCCATTCAAACGTATGAACAGTCCTTTGGCACCTCAATCGTCTTCCGCTTTGCGGCGCCGCAAAGCAATCTGGGTCGTTCTTGTGGTCCTTCTGGCTGCTGCGGGTGTTGCAGCATTCGCGTTGCAGAAGAATGAAAAAACAAAGGCGGGCAGTGCCGACAAAAAGGATGCCGCACCGGTGGTTCTGGAGTTTGCGCCCGGTGATGTGGCGCTGGTGCAGGTGCAGGCTTTGGCACGGACAGTTCCCGTCTCGGGGTCGCTTTCCCCGTTGACACAGGCACTGGTGAAGTCGACCGTCGCCGGCGAAGTGCGTCGTGTGCTGGTGCGCGAGGGGGAAGCGGTGCGCCAGGGCTCGGTGGTCGCCGAGATTGACACCACCGAAGCCCGCTCGCGACTGGATGCTGCGCTGGCCGACCAGGCCGAGCGGCGCTCGCGGCTGGCGATAGCGGTGCGCAACCGCGACACCAACCAGGCGCTGCTCAAGCAGGAGTTCATTTCACAAAACGCTTATGACCAGTTGGTCAGCACCTTTCAGGGCAGTGAGGCCGCAGTCCACTGGTCCGATGCGCAGGTGAAACTTGCGCGCAAGGCCATTGACGATGCAGTGGTTCGTGCGCCTATTTCCGGCCAGGTGGCCAAGCGCATGGTCAATGGCGGTGAGCGGGTATCGCCGGAAGCACCTGTTCTGTCTATTGTCGATTTGGCGCATATGGAACTGGAAGCAACCGTTCCTGCCGCCGAGGTGGCCGCCATTGCCGTGGGGCAGACGGTGCAATTCCAGGTGGATGGTCATGGAAGCCGCCAGTTTTCGGGTCGGGTGGACCGAATCAACCCGGTCGCTGAGGCGGGTTCCCGTGCCATCAAATTGTTTATTTCGGTTCCCAATGCGGACGGGTCGTTGCGCGGTGGCATGTTTGCGCAGGGCAACGTCACCCTGGCCAAGAGCACCGACCTGCCGGTCATCCCGGCAGGGTCCGTTTTTGAAGAGGCCGGCCAATCCTATGTGTACACCATTGAAGATGGAAAACTGGCCAAACGTGCTGTTCAGTTGGGGCAACGCGACGAGGCCACTGCGATGGTCGCCGTGAGCCAGGGTTTGTCACCGGGTGTGCCGGTGGTCCGCATTCGCATGAACGGGCTCAAGGCCGGAGCACCGGCCGTTGTGCGGCAAGTGAAGTCCGCATCTGAATCTTCCAAGCCAGCCTGAGTGAAGGCTTCGGGCACGCGCCCCCAACGCCACGGAGACACCCATGTGGATTACCAAAACCAGTATTAACCAACCCGTCTTTGCCACCATGGTCATGCTTGCACTGATGCTGCTGGGCATCATTTCCTATTCGCGTCTGGGCGTCGAGCAGATGCCCGATGTGCAAGTGCCAGGCGTGTGGATGCAGGTGCGTTATCCGGGAGCCTCGCCCGAACAGGTCGAGGCCGATCTCATGAAGCCGCTGGAAGAAGCGGTCAACACCATCACCGGTGTGCGCAACATCATTACCAACTGCTTTGAAGGGCGCGCCGAGTTGTGGGTGGAGTTTGAACTCTCCACCAAAATGGACAAGGCCGTGCAGGACGTGCGCGACAAGGTGGCGCAGATACGGCCGGGGTTTCCACGCGACGCCAAGGACCCGCTGATCGTGCGCGGCAATTTTGATGAGGGTGCTCCCACGTCCACCTTTGCGATCCTGTCCAACACCCGCAGCCTGCGCGAACTCAGCACCTTTGCCGACCAGCAGATCGTCAAACGACTGCAAGGTGTGTCGGGCGTCGGGCTGGTCAACGTCGGAGGCTCTGTGCAGCGGCAGGTGCAGATCCGTCTGCAGCCGCAGCAATTGCTCGCCTACCGTGTTGGTATTGATGAGGTCATGCGCGCCATCCGCGAAGTCAACCAGGACTTGCCGGCCGGGTCGTTGCGCACCGATCAGGCCGAACAACTGGTGCGGGTGGAGGGCAAGCTCAAGAGCGTGGAGGCGTTTCGCAAGATCATCGTGGCGCGTCGCGCCGGGGCTCCGGTGCTGCTGGAGCAGGTGGCCGCCGTCAGCGATGGCGAGCGGGAGGAGCAAAGCATCGGGCGAATAAATGGGCAGCCGGCGCTTACCGTCAATGTTTTCAAGACGCAGGACGCCAATCTGGTGGCCGTGGGAGACGAGGTTGCCAAAGCCATAGTCCAACTGCGCAAGGAGTTGCCTTCTGATGTGGAGATTCGGTCCATCTCCGAGAACTCTGTCTATGTAAAACAGGCCCTGGACAACGTGAAGGAGACCATTCTGGAAGGAGGGGCGCTCACCATCCTGATCGTGTTCCTGTTTCTGCACTCGTGGCGTAGCACCATCATTACCGGCGTGACCTTGCCAATCTCGGTGTTGTCCACCTTCATTGCGATGTACGCATTCGGCTTCACCATCAACGGCGTCACGCTGATGGCCTTGTCGCTTTGCATAGGCCTGCTGATCGACGACGCGATTGTGGTGCGCGAAAATATTGTGCGCCATGTCGGCATGGGCAAGGACCATCGCACGGCGGCGCGTGACGGTACCGAAGAAATCGGTCTGGCCGTGTTGGCGACCACGCTGGCGATCTGCGCGGTGTTTATCCCGGTGGCGTTCATGACCGGCATCATCGGGCGCATATTTTTCCAGTTCGGAATTACCGTGACGGTGGCAGTGCTGGTGTCGCTATTTGTGAGCTTCACACTCGATCCCATGTTGTCTTCGGTGTGGAAAGACCCGGTGGAGACGCGTTTCTCCAAAGTGCCGTGGCTGGGCCGGTTGATGGAAGGCATTGAGCACCGGGTGGACTGGCTGCATGCGCTGTACGACCGCTTGATGCGGCGCACACTGGTGTGGAGAAAGACGACTTTGGCCATTGCAGGCGCCATCTTTGTTGGCAGTTTGGGATTGGTGCCTCTGGTGGGCGGCGAGTTCATGCCGCAGTCTGATCAGGGCATGTTTTCGCTCAAGATCAAGACGCCGGTGGGCACCAGTCTGACCTACACCGATGGAAAGATCAAACAGGTCGAGGAGGCGATTCGCGACTTCCCGGAGATCGAACTGATCGGTGCCACCGTGGGCAGCAATGGCAACCGCAATGAAGCGGAATTGATGATCAAACTGACCGACATCAAGGTCAGCGACCGTAAACCGCAGAAGCAGGTGGAGGAAGCGGTGCGCGAGCGGCTGAAGCGCATTCCGGGGATCGAGCTGACTGTGGGCTTCAACCGCCCGATCTGGATCAACCTGATCGGCCCGGCCTCCGAGCAGCTACCCACCATGCTGGACGGCATCATGACGCAAATTCGCACGGTCAAAGGCGTGGTCGATCTGGAGCACAGCATGCAGGAGGCCAATCCGGCCATCATCATCAAGGTTAACCAGGCGGTGGCCAGTGATCTGGGCTTGTCGGTGGAACGGGTAGGGTCGGTGCTGCGTCCGTTCGTCAATGGGGATCAGGTGGGTAGCTGGCTGGCGCCAGACGGGCAAAACTACGACGTCAACGTGCAGTTGCCAGCTTCGGACCGGCAGAAGCTCTCGGATCTGGGGGATTTGTATATCACCACCAGCCAGCTCGATGCCAATGGCGCACCCATCATGGTGCCGCTGCGCCAGGTGGTGGAGTTTGTGGAGTCGACCAGTCCGCAGGTGATCAAGCGCCAGAACCTGCAGCGCCGCGTGGGTATCTATGCCAATGTGGAAGGCCGGCCCACCGGTGACGTATCCAAAGAGGTGAAAAAAGTGGTGCAGGCCATTGACCTGCCACCGGGCTACCGCTTTGATATCAAGGGCGAGGCTGAGCAAAACGATGAAGCCGGCGCAGCCGCAATCACGGCAATGGGGCTCGCGGTAATCTTCATCTACTTTATTCTGGCATCACAGTTTGGCAGTTTCCTGCAACCGGTGGCCATCATGGCGTCATTGCCCTTCACCCTGGTGGGCGTGATGCTGGCGCTGCTCGTGACCGGTTCCACGCTCAATCTGTTTTCCATCATCGGCTTCATCATGCTGATGGGACTGGTCGTGAAAAATGCGATTTTGCTGGTGGACTTTGCCAACCACGGGCAACGCAACGGGCTGGCGCAGTTCGAGGCGGTGTTGCAGGCCGGTCAGGTCCGTTTGCGCCCCATCATCATGACCACACTGGCGATGATTTTTGGCATGTTGCCCATGGCCATTGGTATGGGAGAGGGCAGCGAGTCGCAGGCGCCCATGGGACGCGCGGTGATCGGGGGACTGATTACTTCCACCCTGTTGACGCTGGTGGTGGTGCCTGTGTTGTATACCTATCTGGATAACCTGCCGCGCTGGTGGAAGCGCAAGTTTGGCGCACATCAGCCAGTTGTCGTTGGCTAAAACGCTCTGAAAATTGTAGCTTCCTGCGCACTGTTGACGGGCGCTACAGCCCTTTTCTGCATAAAAGAGCGAGCAAATTGCGTGAAGTCGATGGTGGCCGCGCTCACTCGGATGTTTGCCTGTGCCACTATGCAGCCAGCAGGTTGTGAAATGGCTTGCGGCTCTTCCAGCGGTAGCTGCCAAAGTCGCGTTGGTCGGTGGTCAGGATGCGGCCGTGGCCGAGGTGCTCGGCCAATAGCATCAGAGACGCATCAGCCAGGTCCATGGGCAGGTTGGCGTAGCGTTGCATCATGGAGGGAATACGGGACAGCTTGTCGGGAGTGATATCCCAGACCAGCAAGCCGCCATCGACCACCTCGTCCATCAGTGCTTGTGCAAAGCGGTTGCCCAGGCGGCGCGTCATGAGGTGCGTGGCCTCCGTCAGCACCGGCCACGTGGTGATCCACCCTTCTTGGGCCGTTGGCAGCGCTACCGCCGCACGCACATGCCAGGCATCGGAGCGGTCCACCAGGGCGTACAGGAAACCCGCGTCGACGGCGATCATGTAGCAGTGCGTGTGCTGTCACCCTTGCGCGGTGCCGACTTTTTGCTGGCTGGGGCTTTGAATTTGGCCTCCAGGTCATCACCCAGAAACTGCTTGACGTTGGCGGATATGTCGCTGCGCCCGCTGTCGCCCTGCCCAATCAGTTTGGAAAAGTGCTTTAGCTGACCGCCTTCGCCGCGCAGATGGCGGTAGTAAAAGTCGACGCTGTCGCGCAGTACGTCGCTCACCTTCAAGCCGGTGGCGCTCGCCAGGTAGGTGACTTGCTGTTCAGCGACCCCTTCAAAGCGTGCATTGACTCGCATGGTGACCCTATCGAATGATTTGTCATCCAGTGTATGACAAATGAGGCGCAATGGCAATGAAGCTTGAGAAGAAGGAGCCCGGGCTCCACAGCGCGAACAGTCCAATCCACTAGCGCCGCTGCGGCAACAGTACAGGTACAGCGGCACCAGGGTTGGCAGTCGCGCCGGTCATCGCAGTCTCAAGGGTGGCGCATGGGTCAACCGCTGGACGTCGTCCACTTTGAACGTTGCAACTATTTGGACCAACGCGTCAGCCTGACTTTTCAGGCCAGCCGCAGAAGCCGCAATTTGTTCCACCAGTGCAGCGTTTTGCTGCGTGGTCTGTTCCAGGCTCGAGACGGCTTCACCGACCTGCTCCACGCCCAAACTCTGCTCCTGGCTGGCGGAACTGATTTCACCCATGATGTCGGTCACCCGACGGATCGCGCTGACCACTTCCTGCATGGTGCTGCCAGCGCGGTCGACTTGCGCGGTGCCGGCTTCCACGCGCTCCACATTGGCGGCGATGAGGGTTTTGATTTCGCGTGCCGCTTCTGCACTGCGCTGGGCCAAGCTGCGCACCTCGGACGCCACCACGGCGAAACCGCGTCCCTGATCGCCAGCGCGCGCGGCTTCAACCGCCGCGTTGAGTGCCAGGATATTGGTTTGAAATGCGATGCCGTCAATGACGCCAATGATGTCCGAAATCTTGCGCGACGCGTCATTGATCCCCTTCATGGTTTCCACCACCTGCCCGACGACCTCGCCGCCACGCACTGCAACGCTGGAGGCGTTCAACGCCAGCTGGTTAGCCTCGCGCGCGTTGTCAGCATTCTTGTGAACGGTGGAGCCGAGTTCTTGCATCGACGCTGCCGTTTGCTCCAGAGCGCTGGCCTGGCTTTCGGTGCGACTGGACAAGTCCATATCGCCTGCGGCAATCTCCTGCGATCCGGTAGCGATGCCATCGGCTGCAGCGCGTACTTGCGCGACCATGCCAGACAGGTTTTCGCTCATGCGGTTCAACGCGTTCAGCAGTTGGCCCACTTCATCCCTGCTTCTGGTTTGAATGCGGGCGCTGAGATCGCCTTGGGATACGCGCTCAGCAAATGCGACCGCCCGTCCCAAGGGGCGTGTGACGCTGCGCACAATCCACAACCCGGCGCCAATGGCCAATATCGCCGCCACCACGCCGCCAACGGCAGCCAGGTTACGGGTCGACGCAATCAATTCGCTGTTGGCCGAGCCAGTCTCGCGCACTTTGGCAACCTGGCGGGCGTCGAGTTGTCCCAGCGCCGCAAGAAATGGTGCCAGCATGGGGATCATTTCCTCATCGGCGGCATAGGTGGCCTCGGCTTGCTTGCCCGCCAGTACCATGCCCACGATACGTTGCACACCCGCGACATATCCGGCGTGCCGCTTGCGCACCTCGGTCAACACCGTTGCATCTTCCGGAGAGTCATTCAGGCGCTGTTCAAGTGCCACAAGACCATCAAGGATGCGTTTGTCACGACCGGCGATTTCCTTGGCCAGGCGTGCCTGTTGCTCTGCACTGCTGGACACCAGAATCACCATGCTGGCGATGGCATTGTCTTTGGCCAGCAAGTGGATCTCCGATGCCTGCGCTTGCAACTGCACGCCGTTATCCATGGATGCTGAATTGGCAGCGCTGTGAAACAGGCTTCGCTGCAGCGCACCCACCAACGCCGCAATGGTCAGTACCACCAATCCAAACGCCAGACCGACACGCGGGCCAATCTTGATATTGAGCAAATTAAGTTGGCCCATGCTGGTAGCTGCGCTTAACCGCCGAGTTCACCAACCAACTGCTGGCATTTGGTGATGCGCTCTTTCTGAATGCCGCCTGCCAGTTTCTTGGCTTCATCGTCCTTGCCTGCCAGGATGGCAGGAACCAGCTCAACTTCGCGTGTCTTCTTGAAGGCATTCCAGGTGTCTACCAATTCCTTGAACTGTGCCTCCTTGCCGGCAGGCGCTTTCATCTTTGCCAAATGGGCGCTGACAGCGTCGGCCGTGTCCTTGACGATTTTCTGCTGATCGGCGCCGCGTTTGTCCTTGTTCACCAGCAGGGTTACAAGCGACTCGCGCGCCGCGCTGAGCTGGGCGCGCAAGTCAGTAAATTCATTGGCATGCGCCCATTGTGTAACTGACAGGGTCAACAGCGCTGCAAACAACATTGACAAAAACTTCTTCATGGTTCAAATCTCGAAAAATGTGGGCTCTTGTTTTCCCACCACTGACACATTCGCCCATGCGGCGAGGTGTCCGACCAGACCTGAACTTTGGACAACCCGCCGGCAGCGGGCACCGGAATTTCAGTCTGTCACAGGAGGATGCGCTTTACAAGATGGGTTTGCCCCAATGTGGTGCAACATTTGTTCTGGATCAAAGTTCTTGTAGGGTTCAGCGGCTCCGCCCCGCCTTGTAATTCCCGCCAATCTTGCCGCCCAGTCCGCTGGCCTTGGCCAGGCGCGCCATGGCGGTTCCGGCATGGGCGTGGGTAATCGCCAGGCCCAGGGCGTCGGCAGCGTCCGGTCCGGGCAGACCGGGCAGGGTCAGCAGGCGTTGCACCATGGACTGGATCTGCGCTTTGTCCGCACGGCCGTAGCCCACCACGGCCTGCTTCATCTGCAGGGCGGTGTATTCGGCCACTGGCAGATCGGTCGACACCAAGGCTGTGATGCAGGCCCCACGTGCCTGTCCGAGCAGCAAGGTGGACTGGGGGTTGACGTTGACGAAGACGATCTCCACCGACGCACAGTGCGGTTCGTACCGTGCCACCACCTCGCCAATGCCATCGAACA
>JAIFLV010000112.1 GCA_020048895.1 Rhodoferax sp.
CAGTCCAAACACCATCGAACCAGCCAAACCCAGAGCCAGCGCCCAAGTCCGGGCAATTGTCATTAACTTCGTAGTCACAATTAATTCCTTAAAGAAAAACAACGCCTCGCCGGAAACACGGAAAGAACCTACGAGCGCTGCGTAACATCAATCTACTTAAGCTCCAATTTGTGAAACCTACCCGCTTGCATGATGGCAGCCATGTGACGGCCTTGCTCTTGTAAAAGGTTGAGGTCTCGTAACGGATCACCGCTCACAACAATCAAATCGGCTAGCGCACCAGGCGCAATCACTCCCAGTTTGCCCGCCATATTCAGAATCTCGGCATTCACTACCGTAGCGGATCTCAATACATCCCAAGCTGGTTGCACTTGACTCCGTATCGAGAATTCGAGTGCCTGCATGTAGTGCTGACTACCCAGTAGATCCGTACCAAACCCGATGGTGACTCCAGCGGCAGCAGCGATACCGATACTGTTTAATCCTTGGTCACGAACAATACGCGCCTTCTCATGCTGCACATCGGTCAGACCCATCGCCTTCGCATTCAATAGCAAGGACTCATAGGCCACCAGGGTGGGAACCATGAAGCCCTTCGCACCTGCAAGACAATTGGCTGCATCTTCGTCAATGAGGTTGCCATGCTCAATTCCCCGCACTCCAGCTGCCACGGCGTGGCGGATCGCGTCCGCACTGTACGCATGCGCAGTCACGTATCGCCCCCACTTTTTGGCCTCGTGCACCACGGCCTTCACTTCCTCTGGCGTGTACTGAACAGAATCCAAAGGGTCGTAGGGTGATATGACACCGCCTGAGAGCATCAGCTTGATTTGATCGACGCCCTGTCGGAGTTCCTCTCTTGCCGCACGTTGAACGGACTCCACGCCATCTGCAATCAGCATCATGAGTCCAAGACTGGAACAAGCGCAGGCTAAGGCATGCTCTGTTCGCTGCCGTTGGTCACCATGCCCACCGGTTTGGGTAAGGGGTCGGCCAGAGATGAACAAACGTGGTCCAATCAAACTACCCTCTTCCACAGCGCGCTTGATTCCCCACTCTGCGCCGCCAGTGTCGCGGACTGTGGTGAACCCTCGATCCAGCATGCCACGCAGAATGACACTGGCCCTGGCAGTTGCAAGCGTAAGAGGAATACCACTGAGGTTCTTGAATGACTCGTCGGTCACCATGACGTGGCAATGTGCATCAATCAACCCAGGCAACACACTACGACCTCGGAGATCAATCCGGGTGGCATGTTGCGCAGAGATGTGCCTATCGGACACCTCTTTGATCGTATCGCCTTCAATGGCAATGCTCGCGCCCTCGATCACTTCCCGATTCGCGACATCAAGGATTCGAGCGTGGCTGAGGATTACCAAACCACTCATGACAATGCCTTGCCCTCGGTCTCCGGGAGAAACAGTGCAGCGCCAGCAGTCGCGATCAAAAAGCATGAAATGAAGGCCACCGTAAAGCTGACACTCAAACTGGCAAGCATCGTTCCGATGACGATGGGTGCGGCGGCATTCGCCATGCGTGCAACGCTTACACCCCAGGAGTAGCCGCGTATGCGCAAGTGCGTGGCGTAAATCTCACCCATCCATGTATTCCAAACCCCCCACGCGCCGAGATTGAAAAACGAAAGAAGAAAGTTCCACACATACAACTGCGTCACGGTTTGTGCATAGGCAAAGCCGAACCCACTCACACTGGCCAACAACACAAAAGTAACCATAGTCTTCTTGCGGCCCACTCGCCCGGTCATATAGGAAGCAGCCACGTATCCCGGGATCATGCACAAGGCCGATAGCGCGACAAACTCAAGACCTTCGGACATGCTTAAACCCCGCTTTGCCAGCATGACCGGCAACCAAGACGACATGGCCCATGCGGCAAAGGTGAAGCAAAAGTTGATGGTGAACTGTGCCGCCGTCACCTTTGCCACGCCGGCCGTGAATATGCTGCCGGAGCTCGTGGCCGCAGAAACAGGTTTTTCTAAGGTGGCATTCCTTACCGTTTCAATATGCTCACCGCTAGAGAGAGAGGCAACCACCGCCCTCGCCTCGTCATGTCTTCCCTTATCAAAGAGCCAATAAGGAGACTCTGGGACCAAGCGGGTGAGAGCAACCGCCAAGAGCGCGGCGACGGAACTTCCGCCAAGAATCCAACGCCACCCCAAATCTGCGAACAGGTAGGTGGTTGCGACAGCCATAAGAATCCCGACAGGCCACCCAGATGCCAGATAGACGGAAGCCTTCCCCCGTACTTTGGTAGGCAACAGCTCCTCAAAGTAGGGGAACGTAATCACGACAGCCCCGACCAGGAGTACGCCACAAACAAACCGCATGACCCAAAGCGTATAAAAGGTAGGCGCTATGCAACTTGCCAATGACAACACCGCGTAAGCACCCATACTCCATCGAAGCGCACGCTGGCGACCGATTCGGTCGATCACGCGTTCCCACATCAGCGCACCGGGAATCATTCCCAAAAAAATGGCGCCCATGAGTGAACCCAACTGCACGTCATCGATATTGAGGTCTGCTTTGATGGACTGCCCTGCCAAGACCACAATCATCATCTGCCAAGCTTCTACGACAAACACAAACAGCAAGGCAAACCCGATTTTCCAATGCCTGGCTGACATCGGCATGGACTGAAACAGCTCGCCGACCGACACTGTTCGCGTTGTGCTCATGTCCCGCTCACTTCTACACCGTAGACGCGTTTAGCGTGTTCCTCAGTGATCAGTCCATTGCGCACGTCCGTTAGTACAGCATCCGGGTTTCGTTTGCGTGGATCACCGTACCCGGCGCCATTGCCCGTCACAATCCGGGCGATGTCGTTTTTGCCCAGAGGAATGTCGCTCTCAAAGGAGTGCCTGCTGACCGATCCATCCACCCTTCGTACCTCGACATAGTTCGGGGAGCCATCGGAACCGCCTTGCAATCCCCAAGGCGGCACCTTGGAGCGCGAAAAACCAGAAGTCAATGCACCTCCATCAGCGCGCATGCGGTAGTCAATGACAACGCCGCGGCCACCACAATACTCACCATCACCCGGGGGGTCATATACATTCAACGACATCTGATCGACGTAGTAGCCGTAGCGCGACTCTGCGACCTCGACCGGGCAATTGAAGGTGTCGCCGTGTATCAGAGAGAAGACCGTATGGTTGCCATCACGATTGTTGAGCGCTCCCCAGCCGCCCAACTCAGGCTCGACCATAGTGAACGGTTGCCCGCTATCCGGGTTATGTCCCCCCAGGACGACGACCGCCGTAGATGCAAAGGTCCCCGCCGTCAGCAGTTCTGGACAGCACTGCGCGAGGCAGCGAAAGATCAAGTCATTGACCCGTATCAGCGTCTCGTAGTAGAACCCCTGCGCTGTGGGCGGCAGAGCTTCGAAAACGCTGCCCGGACGGGTAAGCACCTTCAATGGGCGGAAACTGCCGCCATTGGCCGACGAAGCATGGTCTGTGATGGCCTTGAAGGCGATTTGCGCCGCAATGAAGGTCGCATCTCTGGACGCATTGAGGGGGCCTTTGATGCTGTCGGGGTTGTCACGCAAGTCGATCACCATCTGGTCATCGGATATATCAATCTTCACCCTGAATGTGCTGCCGTTATCTTGGGGTTCTTCCAGCGTAAAAGTTCCCTTCGGCAGCTTTTTCAAGGCCTTCAACGAAAGGCGTTCCGCTTCGTTCATGGACTCTTCGAGTACCTTCAAGAATGTCTCACGCCCGTATTTCTGGACCACCTCTTTGAGTCGCCGCTCGCCACTGCGCACGGCAGCGATACCAGCCCACAGGTCGCCCTCGGCAAACTCCGGCATGCGGGAATTGACCTTGATGATTTCAAGCACCGACCGATTGACCTGACCTTGTGAAAAGAGCTTGATCGCTGGCAGGCGCAAGCCCTCCTGGAAGATTTCGGTGGCCTTGATATCCATAGAACCGTGGACAGAGCCACCAACGTCGTTCCAATGCGCACTGTTGGCCGTCCATGCCACCAACATTCCGTCAGCAAACACTGGCATTGCCAGCACGATGTCGTTCAGATGTGTCACGCCACCATAAAATGGGTCGTTGGTGATGAAGATATCACCCTCTTGGATTTCATTTTGTTTGCTGTAAATTCCAACAAACCGCTGAACCGCTTTTTCCACAACGCCGACGAGAGCCGGGATGCCAGCGCCAGAACTGGCCATCTCACCTTCGGCGTTGAGAATGCCGGTTCCCATATCTAGCACCTCGTAAATGATCGGGCTCATGGCAGTCAGGCGCATAGCGTCGAACATTTCAGCCGAGATCGCTTGCAGTGAGCTCTGAATGATTTCAAACGTGAAGGCGCTATTACTGGGCATGATGGGCTCCGCTATTGAGGTTGCTGATATGGGTGTTGCCATAGGTATCTATGGAGACAGAGTTGCCAGGAAAAATGACAATCGTTGTGCCTGGGTCCTCGATAACTGCAGGACCTGTGAACGTCATACCTGGCGTAAGCCGTGTGCTGTCGTAAATGTCCGCTTCATGCACACCGCTGCTGCTGTAATCCACCATTCGCTTGCCCTTTCGCGCCTGGTCAGCAGAGGTCTCGTTGAGTGCAAGTGCAACGGGCACCAGTTTGCCAATTTTTGCAAATGCCGCCACATGCACACCAATGAGTTCCACTGAGGCATCCAGACGATATGTGAAATGCTGTTCATACTGCTGGTGAAATCTGTCAATCACATCTGTGAATGACTGCGCAAGGTTTTCACCTTCGGCCACCTTCACCTCCAAGGCATGCTCTTGATTTTGATAGCGCAGCTTGACCGAGCACGCCATCTCTATGTTCTCGGCAGAGATGCCCTCCAGAAGATATTCCTTTCGCCCCTGGTCGACCAGATCAGCCAACAGCAACTCGACCTGTTTTGCACTTTGTGCTGAGCCAAACGGCAAGAGCTTCGTCATGAAAAAATCGCGCCGCAAATCGGACATCACCATGCCCCAGGCAGAAAATACACCCGCTGATTGCGGAATGACCACGCGCTTGACACCGAGTTCCTGAGCCAGCGAGACGGCATGCATGCCACCACCACCACCAAATGCCACAAGCACAAAGTCTCTGGGGTCAAAACCTCGATTGATGGAAATCAACTTCAACGCATTCACCATATTGAAGTCGGCAATTTCGATGATCCCGCGCGCTACTGCCGAGTTGTCCAGGCCCAGTCGCCCGGCGAGATCGCCAATAGCCCGGTTTACCGCTGGCATATCAGCTTGGATTGCACCACCGCAAAAGTATTCCGCATTGATGCGTCCGAGATACAAGTTGGCATCGGTTGTTGTGGCATTCGTGCCGCCGCGACCGTAGGCAGCCGGGCCTGGATCAGCGCCGGCAGACTTCGGACCTACATGCAGCTTGTTCATTTCATTGACCCAGGCAATAGATCCGCCGCCATTGCCAATCTCCACCAGATCAACTACTGGAACCATAATGGGGTAGCCAGCGCTAAGCCGACTTTTTTCAATGTAGTAGTCGGTTTTGATCTGCACTTCGCCATCTTTTATCAAAGAGCATTTGGCAGTGGTTCCTCCAATATCCAATGCAATCACGTTGGGTTCACCAATCAAACGCCCGACAACAGCGGCTCCCCACATGCCGCTGGCAGGACCAGACTCCACCATGGAAATTGGCACTTCCTTGGCGTGTGCCAATGTATCCACACCGCAGTTGGACTGCATCACATAGATGGGGCCGCGATAGTCGCTCGTCCTGAGTTGCCCTTCGAGTCGTGACAAGTAGCGCGACGTAATGGGCTGAACATAGGCCGACAACACTGTGGTATTCGTGCGCTCATATTCACGCCACTCACGGGTAATTTCGTGCGAGGCCACCACGGTCACCTCAGGCCAGAGCGCCTTGATGCGGGACGCTACTTGCCGCTCATGCTCAGGGTTGCCGTATGCATGAAGGAAGCACACCGCAATAGCTTCAACGCCCAGCGCCTTGAAGTCATCCAGGATGGCCGGCAACTCACTCAAGTTCAATGGTTCCAGTTCTCTGCCATAGGCATCCATGCGGCCATGCATTTCGCGCCGCAACTCACGTGGTACGAACGGCGCGGGCTTTTCGTATCGGGCGTTATAGAAATCGGGTCGCGCGCCGCGTGCGATCTCCAGTACATCGCGAAATCCCAGTGTCGTGATGAGTGCCGTTTTGGCACCACGTCGTTCGGTCAGAGCGTTGATGACGACTGTGGTTCCATGCGAGAACGATCCCATCTCGGCAATCTGCACATCTCCCTTGTGCAGAACCTCCAGAATTCCCTTTTCAAAATTAGGCGGTGTCGTATCAGACTTCGCTGTCCTGACCGTATGCTTGCCACTTTCATCGATCTCAAAATAGACCATGTCGGTAAAAGTGCCGCCGACGTCGGTACACACACGAATTTGTTTTTTCATTTTCTTTCCTTGCAAAGCAGTAGAGGGGCGTAGACCAAGGTCGCTAGACTTTGACAGTGCGCGACGCGCTGGGGCGTGAACCAGCCAGTTTTGTTGAATACGTTGATGGAGCCGATGAGGGCGCCACATAGAAACACCGGAAGATTGACCCCCGAGCCGCAGCCCAATCTCGTAAGGAGCTCAAAGTCCGAAGGGAACATACCTTGGATGTCACCCGGTTGGTTACACACAACGGGCTGCCTTTGGGCAACTTCTGCTGCCCATTTGCCTGATTCCATCATCTTTGTCTCGCCGATCGGGTACGCCGTGGTATCAGAGCTCCAGACCCGCGTCGTCGTTTGACCGTGAACTGGCTCAACCATGGAGACCGTGTAGAGCAGGTAACCAATCTGTTCCTGAAATACGGATGCAACTTCACCATGTACGGCTAAAGGACCACCGTTGGATGACAGCGCGGAGCCGATTCGCGTCAAGTGATTCAGAAAACTGCTGGCATCCATCAAGTTCTTCTTCATCACAGCGCATCTCCAACAAACGACGGGTGAGGCTCGATCTGCTCAATGATGAAGTTGCCGTAGCTGTCAACCGTCAGTACGTAACGCGGTGGGACGAGTACGGATGAGTTGATTCCTTGCACTACAGCGGGACCGCTGAGGTGCATGCCAGGCTCCAGTTGAATGCCGTCATAGATCTCAGCCACAAAGCTCCCGACATGATCGAAGTGGACCACGCGATCACCCAGTTTTGCATCTGCAATGGAGCGACCAGCGCTGGTCTTTATTTGAAGCTTGGGTTTGGTGACATTTGCATATACAACCAAATGAAAAACAACCTGAAGAATCGACGCATTTTGAACATTTACGGACTGCAATGCCTCCTTGGCGTCACCGAGGCTGCCCTGCTTGACAGACAGTTCCAGTGGCAGGTCTTGCCCGCCGGAGTGGATGTGGAGTTGGCACTCGAACTGCCAGTCTTCCTGCGGTAGTCCTCTGCCCCGAAAGTCCTGCTGAGCTTGAGTGCGCAGTTGCTCAAACTCGGCGACCACATAGGTAGCCGTGAGGGCTGCACCTTCATTCCGATGAACACTGGTGTAATCCCTCCGTATATCAGCGAAAAGCATGCCCCAAGCGGAAAAAGTCGCCGCGTTGACAGGAATAATGACGCGCGTAATGCCTAAGTCGTGCGCTAGCCCCGCAGCGTGCAATGCACCAGCCCCACCAAATGCCATCAAGGCACAGTCGCGTGGCGCGCATCCCTTGCGGGTGCAATGTCGGCGCAATTCTTCCGCAATTTTGGCATTCTCTTGCCGCAAGACTGCGCCCGCGGCTTGATAGGCATCAAGTTGCTGACATTGACCCAAATGCGTAAACCGGCTGGTCAACCTGTCGGGATCCAGCCCATCGGACTCCATGCGTCCCAATAGGGTATGCGCGTCTGCCAACGTGAGATTCGCTTGCGCGTTGATGGGCAAGGTCGTGCCGATAGCGAAGGAAGCCATGTCAACATCAATGGATGCCGGGTATGGCTTACAGGAGAGTTTCCCTTCTCGAATCAATGCGCACTTTGCCGTACTGGCACCCACATCAACCGCGAGAACATTCCTCTCTCCGATGGCCTTAGCCACTACGCGAGCAGCCAGCATCCCCCCCACCACTCCGGACGCCAGCCCAGTGCCGGCGTCGGTTCTTGCATCGGCCACGCATGTCAAGCCCGCGTTGGACTTTATGAAATACAGCCTCACGCAATAGTTTCGGGCTTGCACCGCTTGCTGCAACGCCTGGGCGTATTCTTCAGCCGCGGATGCGTCAGTCGGTAACGTAGAGCCAATGACGATCAGGGCGACCTTCGACATTTCGACACCGTTGCATTCAAGGGCACACATCGGGCTGAGACCAATGCTGGGGTATGCCGTCTTGGTCTTGCACACCACCAGCGCTGCTCCTTCGCCTTGCGCATCGAAGTGATGAGCCACTACGTCGGTAAACCGTGCCCCCACATCAATTGCTATATGCGTAGTCATTTGCAGATGAAAAAAAGTCTCGAAACCGCTCCACTCTGGGCGATCGCAATCCCGAGACAAACACCCTTGGAAGTAGTCGAACGTGGGAGGATGGCTTAAAAGTTGTAACGCAAGTCCATACGAACGGAGCGAGGTGCTGCGGGTTGCACAAAGCCACCTGCGACAAACTCAGCGTTGTAGGCTTGGTCGGTCAGGTTTTGCACAGCCAGGGACCAGATCCACTTGCCTTTGGTATCCTCCAGCGCAGTGCGCAGGTTGACCAGATTCACGGTTGAGCGAGCCGTCGAGTTTTCTGGATCCCAATACTGCTTACCTTTGCTCACAACATCGCCACGCACGATCATGCGTAGTCCCTGGCTGATGGGAAACCGATACTGCAACCCCAAGTTGGCTGTTACGTTCGGTACATACGGCGCCTGGTTGCCGACCAATGTCGGGTTCACCGAGTAGGCATCGATCACGCTTTGCGTGTATCCCACGCCAAGTGAGCCATCCAAACCAGGGGCCAAGTTGGCAACTGCCTCAAACTCTCCGCCACGCAAGGTCACGCGGTCAATGCCCACCAAGACTTGTGCGCTAAGAGCCCCGACAAATACGAAGTATGGAGCGTTGGTCACCGAAGTGTTGAACAACGCAGTGTTCAATCTGAGTTTGCCATTCAACAATTCTGTCTTGTAGCCAACCTCCGCCGTGGTGGTGTTCTCAGCACCAATTTGATCGCTCACGCCAGTAACACCGGCGCCAGCTGCCGCGGCTCCGACGCCACTTTGGTTGAACTGGCCACTGCGAAAGCCCTTGCCCCATGAAACGTACGTGAGGCTGGACTGGTCCTTGTAACGCAGCGAGACTTTTGGCTGCATCGCACTAAAGGACATTTCCTTGGTGCATGCAGATGTATTGCCTGCTGTACATCCGACTGGAAGCCCTGTCGATTGCCTGAAGTCAACTACCTGCTTTCTTTCGTCGCGATCGTAGCGAAACGCAGTGGACAACTCCACCTTCTGGGTGATGTCCCAATCGAGGTTGCCAAAAATTGCCGATGATTTATTGTCATTGTTGTCCGCGAGCCAGGAATTGGTCGGATTGACAGGACTGGAAAACTGCGGGTCGCGCTCCAACGGCACAACACCCGAACCCGAGTCCATTCCGGTCCATGTGGACGAAAACCGATCTGTCATCAGGGCGTAGACACCGGCCATCCATCGCACACTTGGTTTCGATGGAGATGTCAGGCGCAATTCGTAGCTTTGCGTCTTTGTGTCAACAAACTGGCCAGTTGTGCCGTCTGCAAAGCCACCCAACAGATTGCGGGACGCCGTGTACGGATATTGATCACTGGCCGTCTTTTCTGTGATGCGATTGAAGGATGCCACGCCGGTCAGCGTCGCAAAATTCAAGTTGTAGTCAAACTTGGTCGTGACTTCATCCAGGCTTCTGGTATTGAACCCCATGTTGTTGGCGCAGAATCGGCGGCTGACACTGTCTGCGTCCACTTTCGAGAAGTCAAAAATGTTGTTTGGATCGGCGGTACAGTCGGCATTCAGGTGGGTCGGTTGGTACTGGTAATTCAGCGCCCCTGATCTGTCTTGCACATGGTTCACACGCAGGTCAATGCCCAAGTCGTCGCTGACATGCCATTTCAACAGACCCCGGATCGTGGTGTCTTCGTAAGGGTCCACTTTCTTCTTGAGATTGTCGTTAGTGAGATTCCCGCCCCGATCTGTGTAGTTGGCGCTAATGCGATACATGAGGGTGTCCGGAATAATGGCTCCGCCGACGCTGGCCTGCATCTGCTTATGGTCGCCATTGCCAACACCCGCCTGGATGTAGCCACCCGCTTCATTGCGTGGCTGCTTCGTATTGATCAAAATGGCCCCGCCTGAGGCGTTGCGCCCATACAAGGCGCCCTGCGGGCCGCGCAGCACTTCAATACTTTGAATGTCAAACAACTCTTGGCCAAACTGTTTGGCGTCTGACTGGATGACTCCATCCACCACCACCGCCATCGGCGTTTCGCCATTGCGCACCTGTGAGAGTCCGCGAATGGTCATGAATGAAGTACCAACGGACTGCGCCTCCGTCAGAGACAAGTTCGGCGTGACTGCAACGAAGTCTCCAACCCCCTTGATGCCTGCATCTTCTATTGCTTTTGATGAAAAAGCTTTGACCGACAACGGTACGGTCTGCTGGGTTTCATCACGTCCGCGCGCTTTGATGACGATCTTTTCCAGCGCAGCGTACGGAGCATCCTCCGAGGCAGTTTGCTCCTGTGCCAAGGCCGGAAAGGTCAGGCCTATTCCCAGGGCCAGGACGCTGATATGAAATGGACAACTGGATTCTTTTCTCATGAAGGGCATCATTGGTCTTCCTATTTCTAGAGGTTGGACTGGAAGCAGCCTGCCGTCAGGCCGTCTCATCCCCGTATCTGGGAATGTGGTAATGATGCCTGTCCCGACGCGGGTCTTGCGAGAGTGCAAGCGAGTAGTTCGGAAATCTCCTACCCATACGGGTAGGACCCGTCACTTATCCGTGGGTAGGTTTGCGCGGGTAATTGCTAATCTTGATGTGGTAGCAGGCCAAATTTGCGCGCAGCAGTAACGGCCGACAGGCGATTTTCAACCTTCAGTTTTGCAAAAATCTGCTTGAGGTGGAATTTGATCGTGTTCTCTGATACACCCAGCGCCCGGGCCATTTGCTTGTTCTGCATGCCGGATGCAAGCAAGGCCAGCACTTCAAGTGCCTTGGCATTAAAGCCTGAACGAGCGTCTTGCGGGCCGGTTTGCATACTCTGCAAACGCTTCAACAGGACATCCCATCTATGCGCATCGATACCAATGTCGGTACAGTCAACGCGTGTCAGCCATGGCAACAAGCCTGGTCCAGTCTCCAATACCAGGCCCATGGCATCTTGCGAGTGCAAGCGAGACAACAGCGCGGTCAATTGCACGAGTTCGTCGGTCGGTGCAGCTGATTTTTTCCGCGCGCAATAGTCCAGCAGCTGCAACCGCCAAACTGGAAGCGCCAAATCCTGCAGCTCAAATGCCTGGCGGCCAGCCTCGATCAGGTTGCGTGCAACATGCGGCGTACCTGCAGCGATGTTGAGGCGCGCCAAAGCCAGTATTGCAGCCTCAGCCAAACGCCAGTTTGCGTGTGGTGAGCGAGCAGTTTGCGCCAGGACCATCAACTCAGCCGCCTGTGCCTCCAATTTTGCCTGCGCAACTTGCCCACCCTGGGAAAGCAAGTCGACTCGCCAAGCCTGAGTTAGTTTTACCAAGCGCGGCAGTCGTCGTTGACGTGCAAAGTGAGCAATCTGTGTCAGCATTTGCGCAACGACCGCCATACCCTGGTCATGCCAGCAAAGACGCAATTGCACTTCGAAAGCGCTGGCGTACAAGTCATACCAGCCGTCGTTATGCTGAACGATGTGCTGCGCCTCCAAAATCCACCTGGCAGCATTTTCCCAGTCACCTTGCCAATACACGTACTGCGATTTGAAGCACATCACCATCGACTTGAGCGAGCTCTGGGCTTCAAAATTTCTTTCAGCCAAGGAGAGCGCCTCGTCTATCAAACTGCAGGCCTGGAAAATTTGCCCGCTCGTGCTCAGCGCCATCGCCTCATGCATCAAGCAAAAGTTTTGCCCAAGCGGACTGTTGGCAAACTGCATACGCACCGCCGCCAAACGCGCGATGCGGACAGTGGCGGCCATTTGACCAGCGCCAAAATGTGCCAACGCGCTGCAACACAAAAGGGTTCCCTGGCCGATATTGTCCTTGGGCAAGGCGGCCTCAACCGCCTCGACGCTCGCAGGCCAGCGGTCCAGCTTGTCAAAGCGGTCAAAAATGGTTTGCACCAGAGCATTGATGATTTTGTAGTCACGCTGCAAGGGCGCATCCCGCCCTATCCCCCACTCCGCCAGACGCAACATCTCAACGGCCAACTCCTCGTGCCCAATTCTGGCGTGCAGATAGGCCTGCATGATCAGCAGGCCTGGGTCAGCGCGAAGAATCTGGTCATCGAATTGATCCAGAATGCTCTGCGTGTAACGCATGCCACGCCACAACACCAATTCCCAGCCACCTGCTTCACGCACAATGTGCACAGCCAACGCGGTGTCACCTGCGTGCAACGCATGTTTGGTGGCACCACTCCAATCCCCCTGGTCCGCAAGCCACCGGGCTGCCAGCGTATGAATCTTCTTTGCGCGACCCGGCTCTATACGCAGTTGCAAGTAGTCCGCAAAAAGCGCGTGGTAGCGAAACCATGTGCGCTGCGTGTCCAGGGGTAACAGCAGTGCTTCAAAGTCGCTGAGACGACTGAGCAGCATCTGACTATCATGACTCTCGCGCACCGCATCTGCCATCGCTGGGTTAAATCGCTCCAGCAACGCAGTGTCCAGCAAGAAAGCACGCAGTTCCGGACTCAGTTGCACCACCAGTTGCTCGGTCAAATAATCTGCCACATCGTCCAGTTGACCGCCAAAGGCCTGTAGTCCAAGGGGGCTGCCCTGCCCCTGCTCCATCCATAGCCGCGCGAGTTGTACGGCGACCGCCCAGCCTTCAGTACGCGCGTGCACTATGGCCAGATCGCTACGACTCAGTTGACCGCCTAACACTTGTGCAGCTTCACTCTGCGACAACACCAAGTCATGCCCATCCATGCTGTGCACCAAGCCCCGGGCCTTCAGCGCTGAGACCTGCAAACGCGGACGCTGCCGGGCAGCCACCACAATTTGCACATGTGGCAACTCAGCTTCAATAAGCCTTCGAATCACCTCGTCTACACCGGTGCTGCTAGCACGATGGTAGTCATCCAATATCAGGCTGATGCTCTCAGTAGAACTCCGTAAGGCATCCACCAGACTGTTCGTCGTTCGACCAACATCTGCATCCAGGGATTGTTCCCGCGCCCCCTGAGACCCCATTTTCCCCAGGCCACCCAAGGCTACGCCGCACTGTTCCATGGCAAGCAGCAGATAGGCCAAAAACCGCCCGACATCAGCGTCTGACTCATCCAGCGACAGCCACGCTGTTTTGCGCTCCGGGTGTTGATTTGAAAGTGTCCACCACTGGCCCAATAGGGTGGTCTTTCCAAACCCGGGGGGCGCAATCACCACTATCAGGCGCTTGTCACTATGCAGCTTCAAGCGCTCTATCAGCTCTTCACGCTGCGCTGTGGCAACAACCTGTTGCGGTGGTGATAGCTTTCCAGCCAAGACCCATGCAGGCGTGACATAGGTGACAACGGGCTTGGTCATTGACAACTTTTCAGCGGTTGTTATGGTGTTGAATGATCAATTGAGTCAAGTGGCAGACAACTGCAAACGGGTTCAGGGATTGACGCCCAGTTTCAGTTGTGCTGCCAGAGTTCAGAGCATGTTAGTCTAAACAACCAATTTTTCGTTGCAGTTACCCGAAAGTCTACTTGAAGGACAGCCATCGCAAATGGGGTAGCCACGATTTGTGCGCAAGTTGTGAGCGCGCGTTCGATTTGGTGGGGTCGCACACGCAACCTGCCCCCTCAGCAGGTAGGTCGCCCTGGACAAATCGACCTGTGACGCCGCCGGGTCGATGACCAGCGGCTTCACATCGGCATCGGCAGCAAAGGCCGCAGCGCGCACCACGACACACGCCAACCACAGAAGCAACAGCCCCAGCAGGCACTGCAGTTGCTTTCAAATTGATAGCTGATCGCGCTTATTCCACAAGCGCTACGGCCCAATTTCCCTAGAACTTCTGCTTCACGCGACATGAAGGCGGGCAGGCCCAACCAGCGCTGCAGCGGCTCCAGCAGCGCCACCTGGGGCCGCATGAACCAGCGCGGCAACCGGAGCCGAACCTTGAAGCCACCATGGGTGCGGTTGAATTTCTGAAACAACTTGTGCAGAGCCACAGGCTCCCCGGCAAAAATGTAGTCTTGCCCCACGGCGGCTTTCTCGATGGCCAGGCACATACCGTCGGCCAGCGCATTCACCTCCACAAACTCATCACCATGTCTTTGGCGAATGCCATGGGCACCATGGCGTGCAGCAGGTGCAGGCGCAGAAAGTAGCCCCACATGGAATGGTCATTGACACCGGCCACGCCATTGGGCATGAGGATGTTGAGCGGCAACCCACGCTTGCGGTGTGCCAACGCCACCTGGTGCGCATCGGCCTTGCTGCGCTCGTAGGGTGTGAGGTAGTGGCCAGGAGTAGCACATCAAACCCACGCAGTGCCTCGGTCAGACCCTTGGGCTGGGTTACGTCACCCACCACCAGCGTCACGCTTTGTTGGCGCAGCCACTGGGCTGCTGCCCCGTTCGTGTCGCGTACCAGGGCACTGACCTGCCAGTCGCGCTGATGCTTGGCGCGCACCAGCACCTGCCCGATGAAGCCTATGGCTCCTGTCAGAAATACTTTCATTGCTTCCTCACGCGCAGAATCGCAGCGCAAGATTTCACATGAACGAGCGTGCCAAGGCTATCCGTGTTTACCAAAACGGCGCCATCACAGGCGCCAGAAGTGCATCATCGCGGCGCATGTGGCACGTCGCCAAGCGCGACCGCCGCGTTACCATATTGGTACAAACAACGGACATCACATGCCAGATCAGTTGCCAGATCAGTCGGTGCAGGGGAGATCGACCTTCGTGGGGTCGGGCAAGCTCTTTTTGGTATTGCTGACAAGTTTTTTGGTGTGCTCCGCGATTTGGTTCTTTGCGATGCATCAAATCAAGCTCAAGGCTCAGGAAGATATCGCCGCCGAGTTTGTGAAGAACGCCAATCTCACCAAATTCCAGGAAGGTAGAGTGTCAAGCGCTCTGCGCGTTCTGGACCAAGTGCTACTGGTTCTGCGGGACGACTACGCCAAAGACGGAAAACGCATAGACATCAAAAAACGACTGGCGACCATGCACGTGGATGACCGCTACGTGGGACTGGTGACGCTGATCGGAGCGGACGGTGCAGCGGTGGCCACCACTGCCACCGACATGGCAGCGAATTTTTCCGACCGCGACTACTTCAAGGAACACGCTACCAATGCAGATGATCACCTGTTGATTGGCAAGCCCATCCTGGGGCGCAAGACCGGCAAATGGCTCATCTCGCTCACCCGACGAATCTATGGTCCCAACGGATCTTTCAACGGCGTGATCTTTCTTCATTTGAACCCCGCATTCTTCGCGGAAGACTATGCCAACACGGACATGGCACCGCATACGATCATGTCCCTTGTGGGTATGGATGGCATTACGAGGGTTCGCCACATGAACGGCAAAGACACCTACGGCGACGACCTTCGGGGTGGGCAACTATTTCAGCAAATCAGGAAATCCCCCACCGGCAGTTTCATCGGTGAGTCGCCGACCGATCAGGAAGTGCGGGCGGTGACATACAGGGTAGTTCAAGATTTCCCCCTGGTGGTGGTGGTCGCTTCATCGTTGAAGGAGGTCAGCGCCTCCAGTGACAGCCAACGCCGTGTCTACCTTGCGGCGGCAACGGTGTGCAGTCTTCTTGTGTTGGGCCTTACAGCGTTGCTCTTGCTGTCGTTCAAGAACAGCCGACGGGAGATCGCCTTGGTGTCAGAAGGAGCCTCCAGGCTGCGGTCCATCGTCAATGTGTCACCGGTCCCCATGGCATTGAATGATGCTGCCGGAAACATAACATTCCTGAATCAGGCGTTCACTGAGACCTACGGCTACCGGATGGAAGACATTCCAACGCTCGCACTGTGGTGGTCCAAAGCGTACCCAGACCCCACGTACCGTCAGTGGGTCATTCAGGCGTGGGGCGAGGAACTGGAGCGGGTGAAGCAGACCGGCAAGAGGTTTTCTCCCCTGGAAATAAATATCCGGTGCGCCGACGGCAGAACCAAAATCGTTGCAGCCACTGCAACGGAGTTCGCACATTCCGCCAATGATGAGCACCTCGTTGTGCTCTATGACTTTACTCTGCGCAAGGAATCTGAGCAAGCGTTGACAACGATGCTCAAGGAAAAAGTGGCGCTGTTGATGGAAGTCCATCACCGCGTGAAGAACAACCTTCAGGTCATCTCCAGTTTGCTCCGGCTCGAAAGTGGCCGAAGTTCGCAGCCCGAGACGAAATCGGTCCTGGGTGACATGCAAGGCAGATTGCGCTCCATGGCGGTGCTTCACGAGTCGCTGTACCGTGCAGGGACATTCGCGTCACTAGATTTGCACTTGTACGTTGAGAGACTGGTCACCGAAGCTTTTCGTTTTCAGACAAAGGATCTTGCAGCCATCCGGTTGCAATGCAATTTGAAGCCCGTTCAGGTTGGCATGGATCAGGCCATCCCGTGCGGACTGCTGGTGAACGAGCTGATCTCCAACGCGCTCAAGCATGCGTTTCCACCAGGCCATCGCGGTGAGATTTGCGTGGAATTGCAGCCGACCGACGAAGCAGGAGAATGGCGCCTAACGGTGAGCGATACCGGAGTGGGTCTTCCCGAAGATTTTGAATCAAGAAAGCGAAATTCACTGGGGTTGCAACTGATCGGCGATTTGATACAGCAGCTCAACGGCAGAATGGAAATCGAGACCGATCGCAAACAGGGCGTGGCCTTCAATGTCATGTTTAATCCTGAGCCGAATACAAGTCCCAAGTCGTAGGCAGGCCTTTGAGGGTGAACGTCCCGCGTTCCTGAAACGACAGTCCCGCACCGGCAACCAGGTCGGTCACAACGCGTGACACGATGACTTCACCGGGCTGGGCTTGCGCCATCACCCTGGCCGCGGCGTGGACGGCAATACCGCCAATATCGTCACCGCGAATCTCTACTTCCCCGGTGTGTACTCCCGCGCGGATGGCTATGCCCAGGCCGGGCATGGCAGAACGCAGCGCCAGGGCACACTTGACGGCGCGGCCCGGCCCATCGAAGCGGGCAAGGATGCCGTCGCCGGTGGACTTCACCAGTTGCCCGCGGTGGCGCGCCACCGATTCGCGGGCCAGTTTGTCGTGCGCATCGAGCACCTTGCGCCAGGCGCCGTCGCCCATATCGGTCACCTTGATGGTGGAATCCACAATGTCGGTAAACAGGACTGTGGCGAGCACGCGCTCAAGTTCCTCCTGGTGTTCGGGACGAACACCGGTGAGGAACTCTTCCAGATCTGCGTGCAGTTCATCAAGTTCACCGGACCAGAAGGCATGGTCTGCCCCTGGATATTCGATGAAGCGTGCCTGAGGTATTGCATCCGCCATCTGCCGCCCCAAGGCAATGGGCACCAGGGCATCGTCTGCACGGTGCTGCACCAGGGTGGGCACATGGATCGATTTCAAAATCTCGCTCACATCGACCTGCATGTACATATTCAAGTAGGCCTTCAAATCGCCGGGGCTGGAAGAGAGTCGCTCATACTTGGCAAAAAGCCGCACAAACTCATCGTCCTTCTCATGGCTCTTGATCACCTTGGGCAGCATCCCTCCGCTGCCCCACGGCGCCATGCGGGTCTTGAAGCGTCCGGAATCATCACGCTCATGGAGCAAATCAGCAAAACGCACGAATCCGCCAAACATGACCAGATGCGAAATTCTTTCGGGATGCGAGGCGGCCAGCAAGGCGCTCATCGCGCAACCCTCTGAAAAGCCAACGAGTGCAGCGCGCTTGGAGCCCACACAATCCATCACGGCACACACATCGCCCATGCGGACTTCCAAAGGAGCCACACCGTGCATACGGTCTGACAAGCCTTGCCCCCGTTTGTCGAGGGTGATGACCCGGGCATAGGTGGCCAAGCGCCGCAGAAAATCGGTGTACCCGGGCATTTCATGCAGGAACTCCACGTGCGAGATCATGCCGGGGACGAGGATGACGTCCATGGGGCCATTGCCCATGACCTGAAAAGCAATGTGCACATTGCCGCTTTTGGCGTATTGCGTGTCCGGCAAGGTGTGCTCAAGCATTTCAACTCTTTTCATCGGAAGCCACAGATGGAATGGCTAGGTTAGCCCAAACTCCGAGGCCCTGCATCCCCAAGGCCCATCCCAGGCGAACTGATTGCCTCAACCAACGGCCCAGGGAGCCTTATTCACGTGGCTCAATCCACAACTTGCCGCCTGTCGCCCAGTTTTCACGTTTGACATCGACAATCAGGATATCCACCGACTCAGGCGAACCGCCGAGCACTTCGACGCTGACCCGGGTAATTTCTTCGACTAGTTTCTTTTTCTGCTCGACGGTGCGGCCTTCAAGCATTTCGACATGGTAAGTAGGCATGGTGTTCCTTGGGTTAGGGGTCTGGGTGTTTACCCCAGTGCCGTAAGGTTAAACTAATTGCCATGTGCCAACTGCTTGGAATGAACAGCCATCTGCCCGCCAGCCTGACGCTGAGCTTTTCCGGCTTTGCGCAGCGTGGCGGCTGCACCGACCACCATGCCGATGGGTGGGGCATCGCATTCTTTGGAGCCGATGGCGGAGCTCCCGGCAAAGGCGTACGCTGCTTCGTTGATAGCGAGAGTGCAGCCACCTCCCCGATTGCACAGATGCTGTGCAGCTACCCCATCAAGAGCCACAACGTGGTGGCCCACGTGCGCAAGGCTACCGTGGGCGCCATAACGCTGGCCAACAGCCACCCGTTTGTGCGGGAGTTGTGGGGGCGCTATTGGGTGTTTGCCCACAATGGCGATCTGAAAGACTTCAACCCGCGTCTGCATGGCAGTTTTCACCCGGTGGGCAATACGGACAGCGAGATCGCCTTCTGCTGGCTATTGCAGGAGCTCTCCAAATCGCATGCCGGTGTGCCGAGTGTGGAAGAACTCACCCTCACCTTGCGTGAACTGGTCCCCAAGATTGCTGCGCACGGCACCTTCAACTTTCTGCTGAGCAACGGGCAGGCCATGTGGACGCATTGCAGCACCAAGCTGCACTATCTGGTGCGCCAGTACCCGTTTTCCGAAGTTCAGCTGAAGGACGAGGATGTGAGTGTGGACCTGTCAGAACTCAATGGCCCCGAAGACCGCCTGGCCATAGTCGTGACCGAGCCACTCACCACCAACGAAACCTGGACCGCCATGGCGCCGGGTGAGTTCAAGGTGTTTGTCGACGGCAATTTAGTGGTCTGATCGCGTCAACTTGATTGCAACGCCGCTTCCAGCGCGTCGACAAACATCGCCGCCACGTCGAAACCAGTCTGGTCGGTAATTTCCCTGAAACAGGTCGGGCTGGTGACGTTGATTTCGGTCAGGCTGTCGCCGATCACATCCAGACCGACCAGCAGCAAACCGCGTGCAGCAAGGATGGGGCCCAGCGCTTCGGCAATGGCGCGGTCGCGCTCACTCAGGGGCTGCGCGACGCCCTTGCCACCGGCGGCCAGGTTGCCACGCACTTCACCGCCCTGCGGAATGCGCGCCAGACAGTGCGGCACTGGCTTGCCGCCGATCACCAGCACACGCTTGTCGCCCTGCGCAATGGCCGGCAGGAACTTTTGCACCATCACGGTTTCTGCACCACCCTTATTGAGCGTTTCCGTGATCGAACCCAGGTTGAGTCCGTCTTCCTTCACCCGGAAAATCCCCATGCCGCCCATGCCGTCCAATGGTTTCAAGATGATGTCATGGTGCTCGGCGTGGAAGCGCTTGATGGCATCGGCATCACGCGTCACCAGGGTCGGGCCAATGAACTGCGGGAACTCCAGAATGGCGAGTTTTTCCGGGTGGTCGCGCAGCGCACGCGGCTTGTTGAACACCCTGGCACCTTCCCGCTCGGCTTGCTCCAGCAGGTGGGTGGCGTAAAAGAACTCGCTGTCGAACGGCGGGTCTTTTCGCATCACAATCGCGCCAAAACCCGCAAGGGGCAAGCGTGAGGCGCTATCAACTTTGAACCACTCGGCAGGATCGCCGGTGAGCGTAATGGCCTTGATGTCGGCCTCGACCTTGCCACCCCGCTGCCAACCGATGTGCTGCGGTTCGCAGGCAAACACGCGGTGGCCGCGCTTGTGCGCCTCGCGCATCATGGTGAAGGTGGTGTCTTTGTATATCTTGAATGATTCCAGCGGGTCGGCAACAAACAACAGGTCCATGAGAATGTGACTCCAGGGTTAACGTGGGGGCAGGTCGAAGTGTGAGCGGCCCATGCGCTGCACGCCCAGCGCCAGCGCCCCGGCGACCACACCCCAAAACGCCGAGCCTACACCGCCCAGCACGACGCCGCTGAGCGTGACCAGAAACGTGATGAGCGCCGCCTCGCGGTGAAACTCGTCCTTGAGCGCGGTGGCCAGCGCACTGCCTATGGTACCGAGCAGGGCCAGACCGGCAATGGCGGCAATCAGCTCCTTCGGAAACGCGGTGAGCGCGCCGGTGATGGCAGTGCCAAATATGCCGATCAGCATGTACATCAGCCCGCAGGACACCGCCGCGGTGTAGCGCCGAGCAGGCTCTGGGTGCGCCTCGCGGCCCATACAAATGGCCGCCGTGATGGCCGCCAGGTTCAGGGCAAAAGCACCAAACGGTGCCAGCAACAGGGTGACGACGCCGGTCAGGGTAATGACTTTGGACACCGGAATGCCAGCATCGCCGCCTTCTGCGCGCCGGTCGCCAAAACCGGATGCCTGAATCGTTGCCACCCCGGGCAGATTTTGCGAGGCCATGGTCACCACAAACAGGGGCAGCGCCAGGCTCACAGCCGCAGCCCACGTGAACTGTGGCGCGGTAAACACGGGAATTGCCAAGCCAAATTGCACTGCAGCGCCCGTAAATCCTGCGGTAGCAGCTACGAAAATAGTAGCAACAAACAACGTCAACGGTACCGCATAACGGGTTGCAAAACGCTTGCCCAGCAGGTAGGTGGCCAGCATCACCAGCACCAGCGGCAAGTTGCTCTGCGCAGCTGTAAAGGCCTGCAAACCAAAGCGCGCCAGCACGCCGGCCAGCAACCCCGAGGCAATGGCGATGGGCAAATGGTTCATGGCGCGCTCAAACCATCCGGTTACGCCGCACAGCGTGATCAGGGCCGCGCACAGCATGAAGGCCCCCACCGCCTCGGCCATCGAGAACCCCCCTGCCAGCCCGGCGGTGGCCAGCACCGCCGCCCCCGGCGTGCTCCACGCCACCATCACCGGCTTGCGCAAAATCAGCGAAGGCACCGCCGTGCACAACCCCATGCCCCAACCCAGCGCCCACATCCACGAGGTAATCTGCTCCTGCGTAGCCCCAAACGCCAGCGCCGCCTGGAACACGATGGCGACTGAACTCGTAAAGCCCACCAGCACGGCAACAAAACCCGCGGCAAAAGCAGAAGGCGAAAGGTCTTTAAAGAACTGCATATCGATGGGATTCTCGCTTAGCCGAACGCCAGTAATTCCGTATTCGGCGCGAAGAAACCAAATGGGCTGTTAAGGCTCCCCTCTCGCCCGGCGGGGCGAGAGGGGTTGGGGGAGAGTGGGAAGTCTGAACCCGCTCGGGCAGAGCAATTCAGATCTCGATCTTTGACCCCAACTCCACCACCGCATTGTTGGGCAAATTCAGGAAGTCTGCTGCGCCACTGGCGTTGTGGTGCATCTGGGCAAACAGTTTTTCGCGCCACTGCGCCATGCCCGCATTGATGGTGGGCACCACCGTGTCGCGCGACAGGAAGTAGCTGGTCGACATGGGGTCGAGATCGCAACCACGCCCCTTGATCTGCTGCAGCGCCTTGGGCACGTCGGGGTCGTTCTTGAATCCGTAATGAATGACCACCTGCCAACAGTCGTGTCCCAGCGAATCGATTTCCAGGCGCTTGTCCAGCCCGATCCACGGCACCTCATGGTGGCGCACGGTGACAAACAGGTTATTGGAATGCAGCACCTTGTTGTGCTTGAGGTTGTGCAGCATGGCGTTGGGCACGGTGCCGACATCCGCCGTCAGGAAAACGGCCGTTCCATCGACCCGCGCCGGAGGGCTGACAAAAACCGCTTCCAGAAAACTGGTCAGGTCAATCGCATCGGAGCGCAGTTTTTCATTGAGCAGATGGCGACCATCTTTCCAGGTCAACATGAGGGTAAAGATCAGCGCGCCAATCAGTAACGGGAACCAACCGCCATCAAACAGCTTGAGCAGGTTGGACGCCCAGAATGCGAAGTCCACCACAAAGAAGAAGCCGGTGGCACCGATGCACAACCACAGCGGGTACTTCCAGTTGTAGCGAATCACAAAAAACGTCAGCACCGTGGTAATCAGCATGTCGGTACACACCGCGATGCCATAGGCTGCCGCCAGGTTGCTCGAAGAACGAAACAGCACCACCGCCAGCACGATGAAGGCAAAGAGCCCCCAGTTGACGAACGGCAGGTAGATCTGGCCGGTGTCTTTCACGCTGGTGTGCAGCACCTGCAAACGCGGCAAATAGCCTAGTTGGATTACCTGCTTGGTGACAGAAAACGCACCTGAAATCAGCGCCTGCGAGGCAATCACGGTGGCCATGGTGGCCAGGCCCACCAGGGGAATCAGCGCCCAGTCTGGCGCCATCATGAAAAACGGATTTTTTACCGCTTCCGGGTTGTCCAGCAGCAAAGCGCCCTGGCCGAAATAGTTGAGCGTGAGCGAGGGCATCACAATGAAAAACCAGGCCACGCGAATCGGTTTTTTGCCAAAGTGCCCCATATCGGCATACAGCGCTTCGCCGCCGGTCACGCACAGCACCACCGCGCCCAGGATGATGAAAGTGGTGCCCGGTTGGTTCCAGATAAAGCCCAGCGCGTAATGCGGGCTGATGGCCCACAAAATACTGGGATGGTCGGCAATTTGCACCACGCCCAGCACGGCAATGCAAGCAAACCAGACCATGGTGATCGGTCCGAAAAATTTGCCAATGCCGGCGGTGCCACGCTTTTGCACCATGAACAGACACAGCAGCACCACCAGCGTGATGGGAATGATGAAGCGGTGCAAGGCCGGTGAAATAACCTCCAGACCCTCGACGGCGGACAGCACAGAGATGGCCGGTGTGATCACTCCATCGCCATAAAACAGGCAAGTGCCAAAAATGCCCACTATCAGCAGAACCTTGCGCAGCTTGGGACGGTCCTTCACCGACTGCGAAGCCAGCGCCAGCATCGCCACCAGGCCGCCTTCGCCATGGTTGTCGGCGCGCAGCACCAATGTCACGTACTTGACCGACACAATAATGGTGAGGGTCCAGAAGAAGATGGAAAGAATGCCATACACGTTGTCCGGCGTGAAAGGCACATGGCCAGAGCCAAAAACCTCTTTCATCGCGTACAGGACGCTGGTTCCGATGTCGCCGTATACAACGCCGATGGCGCCGAGCGTAAGCGCCGCGAGAGACGATTTGGATGCTGACACAAATTCACCCGCCGCGCAGCCGGGCCGGGTCCGTTCCATTTGGGAACGCCATTGTGCGCTAGTCACGACCCTGCGCAAGGTCCAATTCAATGAAAGTTGATGAAATTATCCGGGTGTTGCAGTGCAGCAACTCCCGGTCTGTCAGGCAGCCGTCAGACCAGATGCTCGGCGTTGGGGTCGGTCGCTTCCAGTTCGTAACTGGCCGCCAGCATGGCCAGCCGCGCGACCACGCCGTACATGTAAAAACGGTTGGGAGATGGTTGCTCTCGGCAAACGCCAACGGCACATAGCTCGAGCCCAGTGCTTCCAGATCATCGGTCTCGCTGTGCCCGGCATGTACGCGGTAGAAGCCCCCCACCACGTAGCGGTCGAGCAGATACACCACGGGCTCTGCTACGGCATCGTTCAAGAGTTCGTGGGTAAGCACGCCTTCCTGAAAAATCAGGTCGTGCACGGCGCCCTGCCCTGCCAGGGTAAAGCGGGCCAATGCCTTTTGTCGCAACGCCTCGAGGTCGCGTACGTCGCGCAAGGCGATGGTGCCCAACCCGGTATGGTTGTTGTCCGCCTTGACAACGACAAACGGCTTTTCCTTGATGCCGTATTCCTTGTACTTCTTCTTCACCTTGGCCAGCATGGTTTCGACGCCCTGGGTCAGGGACTGCAGCCCGGCGGTGGTGGCAAAGTCCACCCCGGTGACCTTCTCGAACAACGGGTTGACCAGCCAGGAGTCGACCCCCACGAGCTTGCCAAACCGCTTGGCCACCTCTTCGTAGCACTTGAAATGGACGGCGCTGCTACGCATGGAGCCTGCCGCATGCAAGGGTGGCAGCAGGTACTGCTCATGCAAGTCTTCCAAAATGCCGGGAATACCGCTGCGCAAGTCGTTGTTGAGCAGGATGGTGCACGGGTCAAAATGCTTGACCCCCAGACGCCCTTTGGTGCGCACCACGGGTTCGAGCACAATTTCTTCGCCATCGGGCAGCGCCAGCGCCACACTTTTCTTGAGGTCCGGGCTGATCGAGCCAAAGTGCACGTTAAGACCGGCCATCTGAAAGATGCGCCGCAGCTGCGCCAGGTTGCTCAAATAGGCGGTGTTACGTACATCGTTTTGCGGCACCACCAACAGGTTGCGGGCTTCGGGGCAAATTTTCTCAATCGCTGCCATGGCGGCTTGTACGGCCAGCGGCAGCATATTGGGCGACAGGTTGTTCCATCCGGTGGGGTACAGGCTGGTGTCGACCGGGGCCAGCTTAAACCCGGCATTGCGCACATCGACCGAACTGTAAAACGGCGGCGTGTGCTCCATCCACTCCAGGCGAAACCAGCGTTCGATGGCCGGCATCGCATCCAGCAGGCGCTGCTCAAGCTCGTTGATTGGCCCTGTGAGGGCGGTCACCAGATGCGGAACCATGCTGCTCT
>JAIFLV010000093.1 GCA_020048895.1 Rhodoferax sp.
GAATGCTGTTGCGGCGGAATATTGATGCCAGCGATACGTGCCATTTTCGTCCTCTAAAACTCTTGCAATTAACCCTGGCGCTGCTTGTGTCGCGGATCAGTACAGATCACGCGCACGATGCCCTTGCGCCGGATAATTTTGCAGTTACGGCAAATTTTCTTGACCGAAGCCGAAACTTTCATACTTCTCTCCTAAAACACTTAGCTCCGTTCCGACTTCGATTCGCGCGGAACATGCGCCACTCACTTTGCTCTGAACACAATCCGCGCACGGGTTAAATCGTACGGCGTTAACTCAACAGTGACCTTGTCGCCTGGGAGAATACGAATGTAGTGCATCCGCATTTTCCCGGAGATGTGGCCCAAAACCACATGACCATTTTCCAACTTCACTCTGAACGTAGCGTTCGGCAGATTTTCAACCACCTCACCCTGCATCTGAATGACATCGTCCTTTGACATCTCATCGACCAGCTCAGGAGGCCTTGAAATTCGCTTTCTTCAGAAGCGACTCATACTGCTGTGACATCAGGTAATTTTGAACTTGGGCCATGAAATCCATGGTCACCACCACAATAATCAGAAGCGATGTGCCGCCGAAATAGAACGGCACGTTGTATTTCAGAATCAAAAACTCGGGCAACAAGCAAACAAAAGTAATGTAGATCGCTCCAGCCAGAGTCAGACGCAGCAGAATCTTGTCAATGTACTTTGCGGTGTGGTCACCTGGCCGAATGCCCGGTATGAATGCACCACTCTTTTTCAGGTTGTCTGCAGTTTCCTTGCTGTTGAACACCAGCGCAGTGTAGAAGAAGCAGAAGAAAACGATCGCAGCAGCATACAGCATCACATACACCGGCTGACCGGGACTTAACGTGCTGGCAATATCCTTTAACCACCGCATGGAGTCGCCGGAACTGAACCAGTTTGCGACCGTCGCCGGCAGCAGAATGATAGACGAAGCGAAAATCGGCGGAATGACACCAGCCATGTTGAGTTTCAAAGGAAGGTGCGATGACTGCCCACCGTAAACCTTATTGCCTACTTGGCGTCGCGCATAGTTCACCAAAATCTTCCGTTGACCGCGCTCAACGAAAACAACAAAGTAGGTGACCGCCACAACCAGTAGCACCACCAGAAGGGCGATGATGATACTCATCGCACCAGTTCGAACCAGTTCCAGCAGCCCACCGATAGCACTCGGCAATCCGGCAGCAATGCCACCAAATATCAATATGGAGATGCCGTTACCCAAACCCCGTTCGGTAATTTGCTCCCCAAGCCACATCAGGAACATGGTCCCCGCAGTCAAAGTTACAACTGAAGTCAAACGGAAACCAAATCCAGGGGCAATGACCAACCCTGCTGACGACTCCAGCGCCATCGCTATACCCAGAGATTGAAACAAGGCCAATCCCAACGTGCCGTAACGCGTGTATTGCGTAATCTTGCGCCTGCCTGCTTCGCCTTCCTTTTTCAATTGCTCGAAGGTTGGAAGAACATACGTCAGCAACTGCATGATGATCGATGCCGAAATGTACGGCATGATTCCCAGTGCAAAGATCGTAAACCGCGACAGTGCACCACCGGAAAACATGTTGAACAAGCTCAGGATGCCGCCTTGCTGGCCTTTAAAAAGCTGCTGCAATTGCGCAGGGTCAATGCCTGGCACTGGGATGTGCGCACCTATACGGTAAACTACCAAAGCGAGCAGCAAAAAGACCAGTCGGCGACGCAAGTCTCCAAACTTATCCGTTTTTGCTATTTGACCTGCGCTAGTTGCCACGAACTATCTTTCTTAATCAATCAGGCAACGCTGCCACCGGCAGCTTCGATGGCCGCTTTGGCACCCGCTGTCGCACCTACGCCATTGAGTTTCACAGCAGAGCTGATCGATCCAGTATTAATCACCTTCACAACCTTGATCATTTCACTGACCAAACCAGCTTGCTTCAAAGTCAACAGATCAACATCAGCCAGCCCCAAAGCTCCCAAAGCAGTCAAGGTAACCTCTGCGTTGTACTTCAACAAATGCGATTTGAAGCCGCGCTTGGGCAAGCGGCGATGCATGGGCATCTGGCCGCCTTCAAAGCCAACCTTGTGGTAGCCACCGGCACGGGATTTTTGACCTTTGTGACCACGGCCCGCGGTTTTACCCAGTCCAGAGCCGATTCCGCGACCAACACGACGCTTGGCATGCTTTGCACCCGCTGCGGGCTTGATGCTATTGAGTTCCATCATTTACCTCTTAGAGCACGCGAACCAGATAGCTGATCTTATTGATCATCCCACGCACTGCAGGCGTATCCTGCAATTCACTGGTGCTATTCAATTTACGCAATCCCAATCCACGCACTGTGGCTCGGTGGTCTTCTTTACAACCAATCGGGCTACGCACCAACTGGATCTTCACTGTTTGTTGAATCGTCATGTCTAGTACTCCGATCAAGCGAAGAGCTCTTCAACGCTCTTGCCGCGCTTCGCAGCAACTTCTGCAGGCGTCGTTGACACCGACAAAGCATCCAGCGTTGCACGAACCATGTTGTAGGGGTTGGTAGACCCGTGGCTCTTGGCCACAATGTCGGTAATGCCAACCACCTCAAACACCGCACGCATAGGACCACCCGCAATGATGCCGGTACCCTTTGGAGCCGGTGCCATCATCACATTGGCAGCACCGTGGTGACCCATCACCTTGTGGTGGATAGAGCCATTCTTCAACGATACCTTGATCATGTTGCGACGGGCTTCTTCCATCGCCTTTTGCACAGCGGCCGGCACTTCCTTAGATTTGCCTTTGCCCATGCCAATACGACCGTCGCCATCACCCACCACCGTCAAGGCCGCGAAACCAAGAATACGACCGCCCTTCACCACTTTGGTGACGCGGTTGATCGCAATCATCTTCTCGCGCAGACCGTCCTCCGGACCCTCTGCCTTACCCTGCATTTTTGCCTGTACTTTAGCCATCATTTATTCCGATCTGCTTAGAACTGCAAGCCAGCTTCACGCGCGGCATCTGCCAACGCTTTCACGCGGCCGTGGTACGCAAAACCTGCGCGATCAAACGCCACTTTTTCCACACCTGCTGCCTTGGCCTTCTCAGCCACCCGTTTACCAATGATCTGGGCCGCAGCCACGTTGCCACCCTTGCCAGATCCACCCAAGGACTTGCGCACTTCCGCTTCTGCGGTCGATGCAGCGGCGATCACTTTGCCGCCATCGCCAGAAATCACGCTGGCGTAGATATGCAGATTGGTACGATTGACGGTCAGGCGCGCTACACCCTGGTCTGCAATACGAATCCGGGTTTGCCGGGCTCTGCGAAGACGCTGCTCTTTTTTGGTCAACATGTTGCAGCTCCTTATTTCTTCTTGGTTTCTTTGATGGTGATCTTCTCATCCGCATAGCGAATGCCTTTGCCTTTGTAAGGCTCCGGAGGACGGACCGCGCGCACTTCAGCGGCAATCTGACCCACGCGCTGACGATCAGCGCCCTTGATCACAATCTCTGTCGGGGTTGGCGTCGCAACCGAGATACCTGCTGGCATGTCAAAGTTGACCGGATGCGAGTACCCCACTGCCAGGTTCAGCTTCGTGCCGGTGGCTTGGGCTTTGTATCCCACACCTACCAAAGACAACTTCTTCTCGAAGCCTTTGCTGACGCCAATCACCATGTTGTTTACCAACTGGCGCATGGTGCCCGACATGGCGTCGGCTTCACGTGACTCATTGGCCGCCTTGAAACTCAGGCTACCAGCCTCGTTCACCACTTTAACCAGTGGATTCAAATTCAGATGAAGCGATCCTCCAGCGCCCTTGACGCTGATCATTGCGTCAGCGCTGGCAAGTGCTTCTTTGATAGACACTTCGATACCAGCCGGGATCGCTACAGGAAGTTTACCTACACGGGACATATTTAATTTCTCCTCGGTGCGGCGTTAAGCGACATAGCACAGCACTTCGCCACCGACACCGGTTGCGCGCGCTTTGCGATCAGTCATTACACCCTTGGGAGTCGTCACGATGGCAACGCCCAATCCGTTCTGTACTTGTGGAATTGCGTCTGTACCACGGTACACGCGCAGACCAGGACGACTAACACGCTCGATGCGCTCAATCACTGGCTTGCCAGCGTAGTACTTCAAGGCAATCTGCAGCTCAGACTTACCACCTTCCGTGGAAATCTTGAAACCATCGATGTAGCCCTCTTCCTGCAAAACCTGCGCAATGGCAACTTTTACTTTTGAAGAAGGAACAGAAACCGTAGTCTTGGCCACCATCTGCGCATTGCGGATGCGGGTCAACAGGTCGGCAATAGGATCACTCATGCTCATGTTTGGTTCTCCTGTCGCTTACCAGCTGGCCTTGACGATGCCGGGGATTTCCCCTGCAAAGGCCATTTCACGAATCTTCGCGCGACCCAGACCGAAGTGCTGGAACGTCCCACGGGGACGGCCCGTGATGGAACAACGGTTGCGCTGACGCGTTGGGTTTGCATTGCGCGGCAGTTTTTGCAAGCCCAGACGAGCAGCAGCACGCTCATCCTCCGAGCGCTTGAAGTCGCTTGCAATTGCCTTCAGTTCGGCGTACTTCTTGGCGTACTTTGCAGCCAACTTGTCACGCTTGAGCTCGCGCTCGATTAAAGCCATCTTAGCCACAGGTCACCTCAATTCTTGAACGGGAAACGGAAGCCAGCGAGCAGCGCTTTGCACTCTTCGTCGGTCTTTGCCGTTGTGGTGATACTGATATTGAGGCCGCGCAAGGCATCCACCTTGTCATATTCAATCTCAGGGAAAATGATCTGCTCTTTCACGCCGATGTTGTAGTTGCCACGGCCATCAAAAGCACGTCCGGAAATACCACGGAAGTCACGCACGCGGGGCAGAGCCACGGTCACAAAACGGTCCAGGAATTCGTACATTTGTACGCCACGCAAGGTAACCATGCATCCAATTGCCTGGCCTTCGCGGATCTTGAATCCTGCAATCGCTTTCTTGGACTTGGTCACCACTGGCTTTTGACCAGCAATCTTGGTCAGGTCGCTCACAGCGTTGTCCATGACCTTTTTATCAGCCACCGCTTCGCTCACACCCATATTGAGTGTGATCTTGGTCAGCCGGGGAACCTGCATGGGCGAGGTGTAGCCAAACTTGGCCATCAACTCGGGGGCCAGCTTTTCGCGGTATTGTTGTTGCAGACGTGCCATGCTTATGCCACCTTGATTTCTTCACCGCTGGACTTGTAAACGCGAACGCGTGTACCGTCAGCCAGCACCTTGATTCCAACCCGATCCGCCTTGCCCGTAGCAGCATTGAAAATTGCCACGTTGGACTGATGGATAGGCATGGTCTTTTCAACGATGCCGCCGGTTGTGCCTTTCATGGGGTTGGGCTTGGTGTGCTTTTTCACCAGATTGATACCCTCCACCACCACATGCGAGTCATCCTTGCGCAAGGAAATGGTTCCGCGCTTGCCCTTATCGCGCCCTGCGATAACGATGATTTGATCGCCTTTGCGAATCTTGTTCATGGCGTGTCCTTACAAAACTTCAGGAGCGAGCGACACGATCTTCATGAACTTCTCGGTACGCAATTCACGCGTCACCGGTCCAAAGATACGGGTGCCAATCGGCTCCAGTTTGGCGTTCAGCAGCACAGCTGCATTGCCGTCAAATTTCACCAAAGAGCCGTCACTGCGGCGGATGCCCTTCGCGGTGCGAACTACCACAGCGCTGTAGACCTCGCCTTTTTTGACACGTCCACGCGGCGCAGCCTCTTTGATGCTTACCTTAATGATGTCGCCCACACTGGCGTAGCGACGCTTGGACCCGCCCAGCACCTTGATGCACAGGACGGATTTCGCGCCAGTATTGTCGGCAACTTCTAGTCGAGATTCAGTCTGGATCATTTCAATATTCCCAACTTGCACCAGGAGCAGCGTCTCTCGCATTTCGATCGACACCGACACCAAGTCAGTCTTGGGCCCGCTGTTTGCCGCGCAAACCACTTGCACGACATCCATTTGGGCAGAACCTTCAGCTTTTACAAGCGAAGCCCGCTATTGTGCCAGCGTTTTATACACCGGTCAACTATTTTTGTTGGGAATGTGCAAATATTGCTGCGCCAGCGCGGTGAATGCGGCCACTTGAGGGTCGATACCCGTTTCCTGGAGCAGGATTTCACCAATGATGGGCACCAAAGCCATGGCAAGACGCGCATCGAGAAACAGGCATCTTGATCGACGCGCCAGCACATCCTCCACCGTCACAGCGTATTCATTGCGGGCGGCAAACCGCACCATGGCCTCGCTCAAACCATCTGCCAACCACCGCTGCGCTCCCGGAAGTGCCTGCAACAGCGTGCATTCCGACCCGTAGGTGTGCAGCCCCGCAGTGTCGGAAATAGGCCGCCGCGGTATCCCATCCATTTCCGCTCCGACCAATGCAAGGTGAGCAGTCACTCCGCCGGAACGCGCTTCCAGAAGGCCTTTCGTAAAACACCGCTCCAATACATCCTCGGCCATGGCACGGTAAGTCGTCCACTTTCCGCCGGTCACCGTCACCAAGCCGCTGCGACTAACCAATACAGTGTGCTCCCGACTGAGTCCCTTGGTGTTTTCACCATCATCGTCCTGCGGCTTAACCAGCGGGCGCAGGCCAACCCAGATGCTTCGGATGTCCGACCGCTGAGGTGCCCGCCGCAAGTAACGCGCAGACTCCTCCAAGATAAACGACACTTCATCCTCAAAAGCCTGGGGTTCACGCGGCAAGTCGTGGCGCGGGGTGTCCGTGGTTCCCAAAATCACTTTTCCCAGCCATGGCACCGCAAATAGGACACGACCATCCGCTGTCTTGGGCACCATCAAGCCCGTGTTGCCACCCAAAAACTCACGGTCCACCACAATATGCACCCCTTGGCTGGGCGCCACCATGGGTTTGGTGGGATGCCGCCCGTCGTGCGCATTGGCAATGCCGTCTTTCTCCCGCAAAGCGTCCACCCAAACCCCCGTCGCATTGACGACACAGCGCGAGCGAATCGTGTAGGGCGTGCCGGTCAAGGCATCCGCGCACGCCAGCCCCGATACCTTCCCCGCCTGATACAACAGATCGGTCGCCTGGCAGTAGTTCACCAGCAGCGCACCCTTGGTCGCTGCGGTGCGCGCAAGCGCCAATGCCAGTCGGGCATCATCGAACTGGCCATCCCAGTACTTGACACCCCCGACCAGTCCCGTCGGCATCACGCCAGGTAACAACTCTCGCGTCGCGTTGTGCCCCAAAAAGGCCGTCTTGCCCAGACCGGCTTGACCCGCCAGCAGGTCGTAGGCGGTTAACCCGGCACCATAGTAAGGAATTTCCCACCATTGGTAGGCCGGCACCACGAAGGCCAGCGGCTGCGCGAGGTGCGGCGCATTGTGTAGCAGAGTCGTACGCTCATGCAGCGCTTCGCGCACCAGCGAAATGTTTCCCTGTGCCAGGTAGCGCACGCCGCCATGGACAAGCTTGGTCGCACGTGAAGACGTGCCTTTGGCGAAATCGTGCGACTCCACCAGAACGACGCTGAAGCCTCTCGCGGCAGCATCGAGAGCAACACCGAGACCCGTTGCACCGCCGCCAACAATGGCGATGTCGTAGCAGACATCTTCCCCAAGGCGCGCCAGAAGGTCCTCACGACGCGTAGGCAGCGGGGCAGGTGGATGTAGCATGGCGGGCGGGCAATCAATACGAGATTGCCGTGATTATCCCGAAAGGTTGGCCATGCCCTATCTGCTTGCCCTGGACCAGGGCACTTCCAGCGCCCGCAGCATCCTGTTTGACGGACACGGACGCATCGTGGCGGTTGCACAACGGGAGTTGGCACAAATGTACCCAAAGCCGGGCTGGGTAGAGCATGACCCCATGGAGATTTGGCGAATTCAGCTCGCGACGGCTCAAGACGTGCTGGCCAAGGCGGGAGTGGGCGCACGGGAGGTCAGCGGCATCGGCATCACCAACCAGCGTGAGACTACGGTGGTCTGGAACCGCAAGACTGGCATACCCATTCATCACGCCATCGTTTGGCAGGACCGCAGGGCGGAACCGGCCTGCGTCGCATTGCGTGCAAGCGGCTTGGAAAGGACAATCCGCGACAAGACCGGCCTTATTGTGGACGCCTACTTTTCTGGCACCAAACTGCAATGGATCCTCGACAACGTGCCTAATGCCCGCGCCCAGGCCACAAACGGTGAACTGGCCTTTGGCACGATCGATACCTGGCTGATCTGGCAGCTCACACAAGGCCGTGTTCATGCCACAGACGTCAGCAATGCCTCCCGCACCATGCTGTTCAATGTGCACAGCAACCAGTGGGACGCCGAGTTGCTGGCGGCGATGGGCATTCCAGCGAACCTGCTGCCGAAGGTGCATCCGTCGGCATCGCACTTCGGTGAGACCAGTGCCTCGCTCCTGGGCCATGCGATCCCGATTGGCGGCGTGGCCGGTGACCAGCAAAGCGCATTGTTCGGGCAAGCGTGTTTCAAGGCGGGCATGGTGAAAAACACCTATGGCACCGGTTGCTTCATGCTCTTGCATACCGGACAGCAGTTTCAGACTTCCAGCAATGGCCTGATCACCACCAGCGCCGCACAGACAGGATCTGCACCCGAATTTGCACTGGAGGGCAGCGTATTCGTCGGCGGCGCGGTCGTACAGTGGCTGCGCGACGGACTGCATGCCATCGAGGGCAGCCACGAAGTGCAGGCGCTGGCGCAAAGCGTGCAGGACTCGGGCGGTGTGCTGGTCGTCCCCGCCTTTACCGGTCTGGGTGCGCCTTACTGGAAGCCCGATGCTCGCGGCTCCATTACAGGCCTTACCCGGGGCACAACGCTCGCCCACATTGCGCGAGCAGCTCTCGAAAGCATAGCATTCCAAAGCGCGGCTTTGCTGTCTGCCATGCGCCGGGATGCGTTGGCGGCAGGAGCAGCGGCAGTGTCGGAACTGCGGGTGGACGGAGGCGCTTGTATCAATGACCTTTTGATGCAGTTTCAGGCGGACCTTCTGGGCATCCCGGTGATTCGTCCAGCGGTGACCGAGACCACCGCGCTGGGGGCGGCCTATCTGGCGGGTTTGACCACACAGGTGTACAGCAGCACGGACGAACTCAGCCAACTGTGGCGCGCCGAGCGGCGGTTTCTACCAACCCTTGCTACAGAACGTGCTTCAGAGTTAATGGAACGCTGGGAGCACGCCGTCTGCCAGACCGTGCTGTAAAGTCACCACTCCACAGCAAAGGGCAACCCATGATCGATCGCATTGCATTCATCGGCGGCGGCAATATGGCCAGCGCCATCATCAGCGGACTGCTGCGCCAGGGCACTGACAGGAGTGCCATCGAAGTGGTTGAGCCTGTCGCGGAAGTGCAGCAAAAACTGCGCGCCCAATTTGGGGTCTCGGTGCACCCACATGCCGGACCGGATCTGTCCAGGGCGGGTGTAGTGGTGTGGGCGGTGAAGCCGCAAACCTTCAAGGAAGCAGCGCTGCAGGTGCGCTTTCACACCCGCAACGCCCTGCATCTGAGCGTGGCAGCGGGTATTCGCAGTGACAACATCGCCAAGTGGCTGGGCAACGAGCGGGTGGTGCGCGCCATGCCCAATACACCGGCCTTGATTGGCAAAGGCATTGCCGGGCTGTATGCAAGGCCGGCGGTATCGCCTGCCGACCGTCAATTGGCGCAACAAGTGGTACAGAGCACCGGCGATTTCGTCTGGCTCACGGCCGAAGACCAGCTCGATGCGGTCACCGCACTGTCGGGCTCTGGTCCGGCGTACGTTTTTTACTTTATGGAAGCGATGGCCGAAACCGGCGCCATCATGGGCTTGCCCCGTGAACAGGCCCTGGAACTGGCCATCGCGACCTTCATCGGAGCCGGTGAACTGGCACGCTCCAGCAGCGAACCCCCCGAAATCCTGCGCCAAAGAGTCACATCCAAAGGCGGCACTACCTATGCGGCCATCACGTCGATGGAGGACAGTGGCGTCAAGGAACTTTTTTCCAAGGCACTCTTTCAGGCGCAAACCCGTGCGCGCGAACTGGGCGATGAGTTTGGAAACAGTTGAGCCTGGCCTTGGCCGTTAGACTTGCCATTTAGCCACTTTTTTTTGAGATTCTGACCATGAGCGAACTTGTTAACTACAGCCTGACTGACGGCGTTGCCACCGTGACCCTTGCCAATGGCAAGGTCAACGCGATATCACCTGATGTCATTGCAGGCCTGAACCGCGCGCTGGACCAGGCCGAGCAGGACAAGGCGGTCGTCATCCTAACCGGACAACCAGGCATTCTCAGCGGCGGCTACGACCTGAAGGTCATGATGTCGAGCCCGCAGGCGGCTCTCGATCTGGTGGCTGCCGGCTCCACCCTGTCACGGCGCATGCTGGCCCACCCCTTCCCGATCATCGCTGCCTGCTCGGGCCATGCAGTGGCCAAGGGTGCATTTTTGCTGCTTTCCAGCGACTACCGCATTGGCGTGGAGGGAGCATTCAGCATTGGCCTCAACGAAGTCAAGATTGGCATGACCATGCATCAGGTGGGCATTGCGATTGCGCGAGACCGTCTCACCGCCCCCGCCTTCCAGCGCTCGGTCATCAATGCGGAAATGTTCAATCCCCAGGGAGCAATGGCGGCCGGATTCCTGGACCGCGTGGTGGCTCCCGAAGAGCTTTTGTCAGTCTCAAACGAAGTGGCGCAGCAGCTCAAGGGCCTGAATATGGGTGCGCACAAGAAGACCAAGCTCAAAGTCCGCAAACAATTGCTTGAAACGCTCGATGCCGCCATCGAAACCGACAAGGTCACCGGGCTGAACTGATGCAGCTCGGCAAGCGGTATCGCGCGCAGTGGCTCGTCTTGGCAATTGCACTGTCGTTGCCGTCATTGCCTGCACTGAGTGCCTCTGGGCCAGCGCCGAGTGTCAAAACCAGCGCAAGCGCTGCGTCCGCCACGACCCATGAGAAGCGCTTCATCATCATCCTGCAAAGTTCCAGCGACCCGTCGGAGCAGCTCAAAGCCTCCATCCCAGCGGAGTTCCAGGATTTTGAAGTGTTCAACGCCCGCCGCACGTCCGAAGGCAAAACGCTGTACGACATTTGCCTGGGCCACTTTGCCACGCTTGCAGATGCGGAGCGGGCGCAGAGAACGCTGCTGCGGCGTTTTCCTAATGCATCGGTCATTCCGGTCAAACCAGCACCAGCAGCAAACGTCCCGGTTAAGGGCCAATAGCACACCGTTACCGTTGCAGTGAACGCCAGAACCCGGGTGTTCCGTAATGGTGCTTGAGGAAATCGATCCAGAGGCGTACGCGTAGCGCCAGGTGCTTGCGCTGCGGAAACACTGCGTAAATCCCATTAGGAGGCGCGGCAAAGTCGTGCAGCACCTCCACCAACTGCCCGGCCGCAATCTCCGCTTCTACCTCCCAGGTACTGCGCCAGGCAATGCCCCAGCCAGCCAGGCACCAGTCGTGTAGCACCTGTCCGTCAGAGCAGTCCAATGGCCCGGCGGGCTTTAGGTAGTTCACTGCTTCGCTCTGGAGCCTTGGTGGCAGAGGATTCCGCTGCGTGTCCCCCGCCCTGCGGGCTCCTCCTTTTACCTGCGCAGAACCCTCTGCCACCAAGGCTCCTCGGGCGCTCTGTCGGAATGCCCAGCCACGAGTTTGCGAGGCATCGCTGGAGAGCGTCAAACAGTCAAAGCGCACCAGATCAGCGGGCGTCTGGGGTGTGCCGTGTCGCTCCAGGTAGGCGGGTGTGGCGACACACAGGCGGCGGTTATCGGCAAGCCGCACGCTGACCAGCGACGAGTCGGGCATGTCACCCACCCGCACGGCGCAGTCGAAGCCTTCTGCGCCAATGTCCACGATGCGGTCCGACAGGTTCAGCGAAATCGTGACGTCGGGGTGGATATCGCGAAACTGCGGCACCAGTGGGGCCACATGACGTCGGCCAAATCCGGCCGGCGCGGTAATGCGCAAGTGCCCACTGGCTTTGACGCCCCCTTCGCTGACGCTGGCCTCGGCGTTGGCCACATCGGCCAGAATGCGCTGGCACTGTTCCAGAAAGGCACTGCCCTCGTGGGTGAGGCTGATACGCCGCGTCGTGCGCAACAGTAGTTTGACACCCAGGCGCTCTTCCAGCGCGTCAAGCCTGCGACCCATGATGGCCGGTGCCACGCCCTCGGCCTGCGCCGCCGCCGTGAGGCTGCCACGCGTGGCGACCGACACAAACGACTCGAGTTGCTTGAGTTTGGCCACAGCCGTTGCTTCAGGGGGTTGTGGCCAAACCGGGCAATAGCACACCGTCACGGCGCATGTGTGCGACTTCTGCTTCGGAGTAGCCGAGCTGCAGCAGCAGTTCGTTGCCGTGCGAATCCAGCGTCGGTGGATCCATGCGCAGCCCCAGGCGCTCGCCACCCAATGTCAGCGGCAGCAGAGGTACTGAAGTCTGTCGGCCATCGGGCAACACCATGGGCGCCAAACCACCCGTTTCCTGCAGGTGCGGGTCATCGAACAGGAATTGCGGATCGGTGATGGGCGCAAAGGGCAGGCCATGTTGCTCGAATCGGTCTGCCAATTCGGCCGTGGAGAACTGCGCCAAGCGCTCGCGCAGCAAGGGCATCAGCCAGCTGCGGGCCCGGACCCGATCGTTGTTGGTGGTGATGCGCTCGTCGGCGAACAGGTCGGCGTAGCCGAAGGCGTCGCAAAAAATCTTCCACTGGGTGTCGCCCACCACCGCCAGAAAGATCTGCGCGTTGTCTTTGACGCTGAACACATCGTAGATGCCCCAGGGCGAAATGCGCTCGGGCATGGGGGCAGCCGCTTTGCCGGTGATGGCAAATTGCATCATGTGTTGCGCCACCAGAAAAATGTTGTTCTCGAACAGCGCGCTTTGGACTTCCTGCCCCCGGCCGGTCTGCTGGCGCTGCATCAGAGCCGCCATCGCGCCAATGGCACCAAACATGCCGCCCATGATGTCATTGACGCTGCTACCGGCACGCAGCGGGTCGCCCGGACGCCCTGTCATATAGGCAAGCCCACCCATCATCTGCACCACTTCGTCCAGAGCCGTGCGGTGGTCGTACGGGCCGGGCAGGAAACCCTTGTGGCTGACGTAAATCAGCCGCTCGTCCAAGTGGCGCAGGGTGGCGTAGTCGAGCCCGAGCTTTTGCATGGTCTCGGTTTTGAAGTTCTCGCTCACGATGTCGGCGGTAGCAATGAGGCGCAGCACCACTTCGCGCCCTTTGACGCTTTTCATGTCGATGGCCAGGCTCTTCTTGTTGCGGTTGAACAGGGGGTAGAAGCCAGCGCCGGAGCCTAGTAGCTTGCGGGTGCTGTCGCCAGCCAGCGGCTCCACTTTGATCACCTCGGCGCCCAGGTCCGCCAGCACCATGCCGCAGGTTGGCCCCATCACCATGTGGGTGAATTCCACGACGCGGATACCCGCCAATGGCAGCGCCGAGCGAGCCTGGGTAGCAAAGCGCTCTGGAGGTGCAGTTGCGTCGTCTGAATTCATCAATTACCCCTATTTAAGTCACAAATACTTTCCATAATAGCCAATTAATTGCTTCCGCCGTATCGAATACAGTAATGCCATGTCTCGCCCAGCCCCATTGACTCCCCCGCGCGCCGTCCTTTTCGACGCCTATGGCACGTTGTTTGACGTGTACAGCGTGGCGCTGCTGGCCGAACAGTTGTTCCCGGGTCAGGGGCAGGCATTGAGCGTGCTGTGGCGTGACAAGCAGATCGAATACACGCGTTTGGTGACCACCTGCAACGAAGGCGCGCATTACCAGCCGTTCTGGGAACTAACCCGCGCGGCGCTCGTATTTGCTATCAAAAAGCTAGTTGCTCACGCAGATGGAGCAAGCGCTACAGGCCTTTTTGATGAAAAAGTCGAGCAGTTAATGAACCAGTACCGGTCGCTCAGCGCCTTTCCGGAAAACAGATCGGTATTGCAAACCCTCAAGGAGCGCTGCATTCCCACCGGCATTCTCAGCAATGGTGATGCTTCGATGCTGCAGTTGGCCGTCAAGTCGTCCGGTCTGCACGGCCTGCTCGATCACATCATCAGCGTGGACCCTGTGCGCAAGTACAAGACCGCGCCGCAAGCCTATGCATTGGGCGAATCCACCTTGGGGTTACCGGCGAGCAAAATACTGTTTGTCAGCAGCAACGCCTGGGATTCCCTGGGTGCCACCTGGCACGGGTACCAAACTCTATGGGTCAACCGCTACCAACTCCCTTTCGAGGAGCTTGGCACCCAGCCCACCCGCACCGGCACCACCCTGCGCGATGTATTCGATTTCTTTCCTCCCTCGTCTTCTTAAGCAAAGGCAACCACCATGACTGACCGTACCGCCATCCACCGCCTGCAAGTGGCTTCCAACTTGCACTCTTTTCTGGAGACCAAAGTATTGCCTGGCACCGGTGTCAGCCCGGACGCCTTCTGGAAAGGTTTTGATGCCATCGTGGTGGATCTTGCGCCGAAGAATATCGAACTTCTGGCCGAGCGCGACCGCTTGCAAACTGAGCTGGACACCTGGCACAGGGCCCACCCCGGCCCGATCGGTGACATGCCCGCCTACCGTGCGTTTCTGGAAAAAATTGGCTACCTGGTGCCCGTGCCCGACAAGGTCAAACTCACCACCGACAACGTGGATGCCGAACTGGCCAAACAGGCCGGCCCGCAGTTGGTCGTACCGATCATGAATGCCCGCTACGCCCTCAACGCCGCGAACGCGCGCTGGGGCAGTCTGTACGACGCGCTGTACGGTACTGACGTGCTGTCTGAGGACAAGGGTTGCGAGAAAGTCGGCCAAAAGAATGGGAAAGTCATTGGCTACAACCCCAAGCGTGGCAAGAAAGTGATTGAGTACGCCCGCCTTGTGCTCGACCGCACCTGCCCGCTCAAGAAGGGCTCCCACGTGGACTCCACCGGCTACCGCATCAAGGACGGCGACCTGATCGTGACGCTGGCCGATGGCAGCAAAAGCAAACTACTGAACAAAGACCAACTCATCGGCTTTCAGGGTGATGCCAAGAACCCCAGCAGCGTGCTGCTGCAACACAACGGCCTGCACCTGGACATCCAGATCAACCCGGCCAGCACCATTGGCAAGACCGACGGGGCGGGCGTGAGTGATCTGGTGGTGGAAGCGGCCCTGTCCACCATTCTGGACCTGGAAGACTCGGTCGCGGTGGTGGACGCTGACGACAAGGTGCTGGCCTACTCCAACTGGCTGGGCATCCTGCAAGGCACGCTGACCGAGAGCTTCGAAAAGGGCGGCAAGACCATGACCCGGGGCCTCAACGCCGACCGCGTCTACACGGCCCCCAACGGGAAGGGCAAAGTGACCCTGCACGGCCGCTCACTCATGTTTGTGCGCAACGTAGGCCACCTGATGACCAATCCGGCCATCCTCTACACGGCAGCCGACGGTAGCACGCGCGAAATCCCCGAAGGCATCATGGACGCCGTGGTCACCACCACCATCGCCATGCACGATTTGAAGCTCACCAAGAAAGACGCCGCGGCCGGTAAGACGCGCAATTCGCGCAGGGGCTCGGTCTACATCGTCAAACCCAAGATGCACGGCCCCTTCGAAGTGGCTTTTGCTGCCGAACTGTTCAGCCGCGTCGAGCAGATGCTGGGCTTGCCCGACAGCACCGTCAAGCTCGGCATCATGGACGAAGAGCGCCGCACCAGTGTCAATCTGAAGGCCTGTATCGCTGCGGCCCGCAGCCGTGTGGCCTTTATCAACACCGGCTTCCTCGACCGCACCGGCGACGAAATGCACACCGCGATGCTTGCCGGCCCCATGATCCGCAAGGCGGACATGAAAAACAGCGCCTGGATTCACGCCTACGAGCGCAACAATGTGCTGGTGGGTCTGCAGTGCGGCCTGCGCGGCAAGGCGCAGATTGGCAAGGGCATGTGGGCCATGCCCGATCTGATGAAGAACATGATGGAGCAGAAAATTGGCCACCCCAAGGCTGGTGCCAACACCGCTTGGGTGCCCAGCCCCACGGGCGCCACCCTGCACGCCCTGCACTACCACCAGGTGCTGGTTAGCGACATACAGAAGGGCATCGAAAAGGTCCATGCCAAACGCAACCAGACGCAGGAACACGACTCCCTGCTCAATGGCCTGCTGCAAGTACCCGTCACCGCCACGCCGAACTGGAGCGATGCCGAGAAGCAGCAGGAACTCGACAACAACTCGCAGGGCATTCTGGGCTATGTGGTGCGTTGGGTCGACCAGGGCGTGGGCTGCTCCAAGGTGCCCGACATCCACAACGTCGGTCTGATGGAAGATCGCGCCACCCTGCGCATCTCCAGCCAGCACATGGCCAACTGGCTGCACCACGGTGTCGTGACCGAGGCGCAGGTGACCGAAACCTTCCAGCGCATGGCCGCCGTGGTGGACAGGCAGAACGCTGGCGACAAGCTGTACCAACCGATGGCTGGCAATTTCGAGACCAGCATGGCCTACAAGGCCGCCACCGAACTGGTGTTCAAGGGCTTGGCACAACCCAGCGGCTACACCGAGCCGCTGCTGCATGCTTGGCGCTTGAAGGTGAAGGCGGCACAGGCGGAGTGCTGCCCCGGCGGCAAGTGCGCGCCGGGATGCTGCTCCTGATTCAGGAGCTGGTTATGCAGTATTCACAGGGGTTTTAGCCAGGTTCCGCATCACTAACCAACCTCTTTCTGGTGCCGCACTGCGAGGATAGTGACAACGTCCGACGCGATGCGATAACGGGCCACGTAGCCGCTATCGCCGAAGTCGATGATCCATTCGCGAAACTCGTGGGGCATGTCTTCGATCGGACGGCCTATGCCGGGCTGTAGCGCCATGGCCTTCACACCTAGGCGGATGGTCTTCACCGCCCGCTTAGCGGCGTCGATGTTCTTTGGCGCAAGAAAACGATAGAGACGCTGCACATCGCGCAGCGCCTCCTGTGCCCAAATCAGACGTGGCATGGCGGGGGTTCACTGTCCTTGCCTTCCTCGAGCTGGGCCAGCCACGCATCGGCTTCCTCGGCGGCCAGGTGCAGTCCGGTGGTGCGGAATTCTTCCCAGGCTTTCAGCGTGTCCTGGCGAAAGGCCTCGCGCTTTTCCTCTCGCTCAACGTACTGGTTTATCGCTTCGCGCATCAGCCAATGCGGCGTGCGCTGGCGCGCATCGGCCAGACGCTTCACACGGGCCTTGGTGTCATCATCAATCTTGATCGCCACGGGGCGTACGGCAGCAGCAGTCATGACAGTCTCCGAAAAAGTATCCTTAAGTATTACCTTACCATATTTGCCCATATGCTCGCACCTTTTCTCAGGCCTTCCAACCACCGGTTGCCGTCGGACGTGCCGTCATTAACCACAAGCGCAGGTCAGTCGAGCCGCTGCTGCATGCCTGGCACCTGAAGGTGAAGGCGGCACAGGCCCAGTGCTTCCCCGGCGGCAAATGTACGCAGGGACGCCGCTCCTGATTTGGTAGCTGGTTGAGCTTACTGGACGGGCGCTGCAGGCCGATTTGGTTCGCATCTGGCACCGGTCAAGCCAGTGTTCGCCTACCGCTTCCTGATCCGGCTGTCTTGCAACAGCTGGCAAAAGCATTGGAACCCTGGTTGCGTTAGCCGACCATCTATTCCCTGCCGCGCTTAGGGTTGCTGCGTGATGGCGACACTTCACCCTTCGGTTATATTCGCCGCTCTTGTACTGTTCTTCGTATGATGGCGCGAACAAATAAACCAAAACAAAAGCTGGAAACGTTGCTCGCTGCTAGCCCCGAATCTGTGGATGCGCAGGGCGAACCCCAACAGACATCCGAACCCCAGCCTTTTCGGCCCTATGTAGTGGCCATCGGGGCTTCAGCCGGCGGGCTCGATGCTCTGGAGCGTTTCTTCGATGAACTCGATGCGGACTCGGGCGCAGTCTATGTCGTCATTCAGCACCTGTCACCCGACCACAAGAGCATGATGGACAACCTGCTGGCACGCCACACCAGCATGCCGGTGCTGATGGCTGAAAACGGTCTGGAAATGCAGGTCAACCATGTGTACCTCATTCCGCCGGGCAAGAACATGACCGTGGCGGGGTCGCAACTGCGTCTGGTGCCCAAAAGCCCGCATGGCTTGAGTTTGCCGATCGATCTGTTTTTTACCTCGATGGCCAAAGAGTTTGGCAATCGTTGTGTGGGTGCCATCCTGTCCGGGACGGGTTCTGACGGCACCCGCGGGTCAATGGCGATCAATGACGCCGGTGGATTCTTATTGGCGCAAGACCCTGAAAGTGCCAAGTTCGACGGCATGCCGCGCAGCGTGATTGCCACCGGACTTGTCGACGAGGTGATGGCCCCGGAAATGTTGGCCAGCCGGATCGTCGGGCATGTCAGAAACGTGCTGGAGGTGTCGGCCAAGCCCAAGTCCAAAGAGCTGAGCGAGTCGGACGCCAACCCGCTGGACGGCATTTTGCATTTGCTCTACCAGGTGGGTGGCATCAATTTCAGGGAGTACAAACCAGCCACTGTTCAGCGCCGCATTGAGAGGCGGATGCAAATTCGCCATGTGCGGGACCTGCACAACTACCTGCATTTGCTGGAGTCAGACCGGGGCGAAATCCTGACGCTCAAGCGTGACACGCTGATACCTGTCACCAGTTTTTTCCGTGATGCCGAAACCTACGAGCTGATGGAAAAAAATGTCATCCCCACCATTATTGAAGAGGCGCAAGAGCACCAACCCATTCGCATCTGGGTGGCCGGCTGCTCTACGGGTGAAGAGGCCTATACCTTGTCAATTTTGTTTGCCGAGGCCTTTGACCGCATGAAACGCTGGCCGCAAATCAAGATCTTTGCGACCGACGTGGAGCAAACCCATATCGACATTGCCAGTGCCGGTGTCTACTCCGAGGCCATTGCCAATGAGCTCTCGCCTGAGCGTCTGGAGCGGTTTTTCAAGCATGTCGGCAACCAGTTTGTGGTCAAAAACGAAATCCGGCAGAACATTGTCTTTGCGCGGCACAATATTCTGGAAGACCCACCGTTCACCCGCATGAACCTGGTGACCTGTCGCAATGTATTGATCTATTTTGATACCAATGCCCAGGAAAAAGCCCTCATCCGGTTTCAATATGCGCTGGTACACAACGGCTATTTGTTGTTGGGCTCGAGCGAGTCCCTGGGCACGCGGCACCGTGATTTCAGCGTCACCAACAGCAAGAACAAAATCTACCGTATCTTGCGTCCGGTCTCCTTGCCACTGGACCTCAACCGCGGTGGGACGGCACGCGCTGCCACCCGCAAAGCTGCCACACCATCACAGCGTGGCGCCAGTGTTGAGGCGCAGGTCATCGACTCCGGTCAGCAAATGCTGATGAAGAGTTATGCACCGCCGGCGCTGCTGCTCAATGAAGACCGCCAGTTGGTGCATGTGTACGGCGATGCCCAGCGCTTCATGCATATTCCGGCGGGTGCCGCCAGTTTTGAGATTTCCAAACTGCTGGTGGGCAAGTTGGCGCCGGTGGGTGTGGCGCTGCTGCACAAAGCCAGCAAGGAAAATGTGCAATTGCGCTCGGAGATCATTGTCTCCGACCCGGGCAAGGGCATCACCGAGCATGTGCGCATGTCGGTACGACCGGTTCCGGTGCTGCCGGGCCAGGAGCGTTTCTTTTTGCTCTCCTTTGAAATCGAGCCACTGAATGAGGCGGTACACGGCACTTCGGACATTATTGATCTTTCGGTCGAGTCCGGTGAGCGTATTCAAGGCCTGGAGCGCGAGCTCTCGGTCATGCGCGACAGCCTGCAAGCCACCATCGAGGAGCTGGAAACCTCCAACGAAGAATTGCAAGCCACCAACGAAGAACTGATGGCCTCCAATGAAGAGTTGCAAAGCACCAACGAGGAGCTGCAGTCGGTCAATGAAGAGTTGTACACCGTCAATTCCGAAAACCAGGAGAAGATTGAAATCCAGAACCGCCTCAATGCCGACCTGGACAACATGACGCGTGCAACCCTCATTCCCACGGTATTTGTCGATGTGTTCCTGAAGTTGACCCGCTTTACCCCTGAGGCAGGCAAGATTTTCAAAATACGCGAGATCGATATCGGTCGGCCCATTGACGATTTCAACCACATCATGGACTACGCCGACTTTTTGGACGATGTGCGCAACACCTTGTCAAGCGGCCGCGTTATTGAGCGCGAAGTGAACACCCTCGATGGCATGCACCGTTACCTGGTGCGCATCCTGCCCTACCTGGATAAGTCACAAAAAATCAGCGGTTCGGTGATGACCTTTTTTGATATCACCATGCTCAAGGATGCTGATCACCTCAAAACCGTGAACGACGCTACTGCGACGGGCAAAGGGCGCAAGTGAACCGGCGAGAGCGGCCGGGTGGCGCGCCCCAGGAAGATGACGCAAAAATCAAGAAACTTGCCCTGAAGGCCTTGCGCAGCGGTGACTTTGACTTTGCCTTGCAGGCAGTGCAACGCGGTGAGGCCAATATCCCCGACCTGGTCGAGGACCTGAAGATTTACCAGGCCGAACTGGAAGTCCAAAACGAAGAGCTTCGGGACGCGCAGCAGCACGCCGAAAAGGCCCTGCGCCGCTTCAATGCCCTGTTCACTACATTGCCCCTGCCGGCCTTGGAAATGGATGAGTTTGGCGTGATCAGTGAATGCAACGAAAAGGCCGAAGAATTTTTCGACCTCGATCGCAACTTGCTGCGCAGTCATTTTTTCCCGCGTTTGCTGGCCAAGCATGAGCAGTTGCGTTTGCGCAGGACCATTGCCCAGGCGAAAGTGGATGGCGATGGAGCCATGCTCGAAGCCCAGATGCAACCGATTGGCGGTCAAGCGGTGATTGCCGACATTTACCTGTCCATGCTGCCCATGCCGGAAACCCATGCCGCCACGGCGCATTTCGCTGTGATGGTGGCTGACCAGACACAGCGCCTGGCCCAACAGGTCCAATTGCAAGTCGCTGCCAAGCGCAACACCGCCTTGCTGGAGCTCACCACCAGCTCGGCCGGCATGAATGATGAAGAGCTGGTGCGTTACGCGCTGGACCAGGCCGAGAAAATGACCTCAAGCGCCATGGCCTACGCGCATTTCGTCAACGATGATCAGGAGACGATTACGCTGGGTATCTGGTCTACTGCCACACTGTCGCATTGCGATGCCAGTTTTGACAACCACTACCCCATTTCCAAAGCTGGTGTGTGGGCCGACTGTTTTCGGGAAAGGCAATCGATCATTCACAATGACTATGCGGCACTGACCCATAAAGGGGGTTTGCCGCAAGGCCACGTACCCTTGCTGCGCCATGTCAGTGTTCCGGTGTTCCAGGGTGACAAGGTGGTGCTGATCTTTGGTGTGGGCAATAAAGAGTTCGCTTACGACGCGGGTGATGTGTCCCTGGTCGAAGTGCTGGCCAACAACCTGTGGGCACTGCTGCAGCGCAACCGCAGCCTGCACAAACTCAAGCTCGACGCCGAGGTGTTTAGCGTAAGCCGTGAAGCGGTGGTGATCACCGATGCCAATGGAAGCATTGTTTCGGTGAACCAGGCGTTCAGCAAGATCACCGGTTACGCTGCGGCGGAGGCTATCGGCCGCAACCCTCGAATGCTCAAATCAGGAAAGCACGACGCGCTGTTTTTCGAGAAGATGTGGGAGCAGGTCCTGCGAGAGGGGCATTGGCAGGGCGAAATCTGGAACCGGCGCAAGAACGGTGAGATTTACCCGGAGTGGCTGGGCATCACAATGACCCGAGACAGTGCTGGTGCCGTGAGTGAGTACATCGGTATCTTCATGGATATCACCGAGCACAAAAAAGCACAAGAACGCATCGAGCAACTAGGCTACTACGACCCGCTCACCAACCTGGCCAACCGCAGGTTGCTCAGTGACCGCACCAAGCAAGCCATTGCACAAGCACAGCGCCAAAAGCATATGGTCGGGCTGATCTATCTCGATCTGGACCATTTCAAGGATATCAACGACAGTTTGGGGCACTTGATTGGGGATGAATTGCTGCGACTGGTGAGCGCACGACTGCTCAGTTGTGTGCGTGACACCGATACAGTATGCCGCATGGGGGGTGACGAATTTGTGGTGCTTCTGACCAGCGTGACAAGCGCCGATAACGTGGCAGACGCTTGCAGCAAAATACTGCTGGCGTTGTCCGAAGTCTATGAATTGACGCTGCACACCCTTCGGATTTCCTCCAGCATAGGTGCCAGTCTTTACCCTGCCGACGGTCAGAATTTTGATGATCTGCTGCAACACGCGGATACCGCGATGTACCAGGCCAAGGCAGCCGGGCGCAGCAACTTCAAGCTGTTTACCGAGGCAATGAACCAACGTGTGCAGCACCGGCTCCGATTGCAAACGCAGATGAAGAAGGCGTTGGTTGCCAACGAGTTTTACCTGCATTACCAGCCGCAATGGGATCTCGAGCAGCAGTGCATCACGGGGGTAGAGGCGCTGGCGCGCTGGCAAAACCGCGAGCTTGGCAACATTCCGCCGGGCGAATTTATTCCTGTGGCGGAAGAAAGCAACTTGATCGTAGCCATTGGCGACTTTGTCATGCGAGAGGCCTGCATGCAAGCCAAACGCTGGCTCGATGCGGGTCACAGGATGGGCATGGCGGTCAACGTGTCGTATGCCCAATTTACGCGGCATGACTTGCTGCGCAGTGTGATGGGCATTTTGCAAGAGACCCAATTGCCACCCGAGTTGCTGGAACTTGAACTCACCGAATCCATTTTGATCAGCGACCCCGAGCAGGTGCTGCTGGTGGTCGACCAACTCGCAGCTTTGGGCGTGACTTTTTCGATCGATGACTTTGGCACCGGTTACTCCAGCCTGAGTTACCTCAAGCGCTTCCCGGTGCACAAGCTCAAGATTGACCAAACTTTTGTGCGCGATCTGCTCACCGATCCCAGTGATGCCGTGATTGTTTCGGCCATCATCAACATGGCCCACAGTCTGCAAATGCAAAGTATTGCCGAGGGCGTTGAAACTCTTGAGCAGGCCAACCGGCTGCGTGAACTGGGATGCCAGCAAGTTCAAGGCTACTGGTTTTCCAGGCCACTCCTGGCCACTCAAATGGATGCCTTGCTGGCATCGCAGCGATGACCGGGCGGGTTGATTTCCGGCTCAACGCGCAGGACCAAATTATCTCAGTCGGGCACGATTGGGACCGCTTCGCCAGGGAAAACGGAGGCACACAGTTGTCTGGCAATGGGGTCCTCGGGCGGCCCTTGCTGGAGTTTGTCTCGGGCAAAGCAACCCGCACATTTGTGCAGTCACTTTTACAGGTGGCACGCCATCGCGGGCAACCGATCGAACTCGATTGCCGTTGCGATTCACCACTGCTCAGGCGCTACACACGCATGCGGCTCCAGAGTGATGCGCAAGGCGGCGTGGTGTTTTCCCACGAAACGCTGCATTCCGAAACGCGCTCGTGTCCGGTTCGCGTATCCGTTGCGAGCCAGCGGGGGCGTCATACACCCATTCGCTGCAGCATGTGCAACAAGATCAAACCCGCCCACCAATGGCTGGAAGCGGAACACTATCTCCAGAACGAGGCGCCCGATGATCCTCAGCTGTGGGTGATTTATGGCATTTGCGATACTTGCGCGTTACAACTGGGCCAGTGCACAGATAACTTGAACGCGCAGCATGAACACTAGTGACGCCAACACCGATTGGACACACCAATGCGAGGCAGAACCCCTGTCTTTCTCGGGGGCCATTCAGGCGGAGGCAGAACCCCTGTCTTTCTCGGGGGCCATTCAGGCGAATGGCGGGCTCTTGCACATCACCGAACAAGGCCTGATTACCCATGCCAGCGCCAATCTGGCGCGCTATTTCCCGTGTGCGCCCGAGTCCTTGCCAGGACACGCTTTGCCAGAGCAAGTCGATGCAGTATTGCAACCGGCGCTATCAACCCTGGGCCAGGTGCCGGGTAGCCGGGTTGAACTGTTGGACATCGGTATCAGTGAGCGGCCCGCTATCGACATCGTGGTGTCGCGCAGTAGCCAGGGCATTGTGCTGGAGTTTTCCGAGCATGATCAGCAGTATGTCCGTGTTCCGGCGCATTCCGTCCCGATGCGTACGCCTGCCAACACGCAGACCGCCGACGAGTTGCACCGGCGCATTGCGACCCTGCTCAACGAAGTCACGGGTTTCAATCGGGTCATGATTTATGCATTTCGCGAAGACGGCGATGGCGAGGTGCTGGCCGAGGCGCGCAATGCCGACGTGTATGGCAGTTACCACGGGCTGCGCTTTCCGGCCAGCGACATTCCCCTCATTGCCCGCAATTTGTACAAGAAGAACCCCTGGCGGCTGATCCCTGACAGTCAGGCATCGTCGGTACCACTCCTCAGCCGCAACGACCCCCCGCCCGATTTGACCTGGTCTGACCTGCGTAGCGTGTCACCCGTGCACCAAAGCTATCTGGCCAACATGGGGGTACGCGCATCGCTGTCACTGCCCATCATGGTGGGCGCGGACTTGTGGGGGCTGATCGCGTGTCATCACGCCGAGCCACGTGTGCTGCCCCTGAAAATCATGCGCGCAGCCAGCCAGATCGCCAAGCATTACTCGTTGGTGCTCTCCACGTGGGTGGCCGAGTCACGCATGCGGCTGATTGACAAACTGGACATTA
>JAIFLV010000185.1 GCA_020048895.1 Rhodoferax sp.
GCCCTGGCCGGTGGTGGACCCCTGGGTGCCATCTACGAAGTGGGGGCCATGTGCGCCCTGGAAGAGTCGCTCAATGGCCTGAACTTCACCCGGCTGCACCATTACGTGGGGGTGTCGGCCGGCGGATTCATCGTGGCGTCGCTTGCCAATGGCATGACACCACGGGAACTTTGTGCCTCATTTATTGAGAACGACACCACGCCCTCTGAGACTTTTGATCCCTCGTGGCTGATGGAGCCGGCCTACAACGAATTTGCGCGCAGGGGCGTCATGCTGCCGCGGCTGCTGTTCTCTGCAATTTGGCATCTGACTTTTGGGCGAAAGTCCATTTTGAGCGCGCTGGAGCACTTGAGCCCCGGCCTGCCCACGGGCGTGTTCTCCAACGAGCCGGTGAACACCCAGTTGGCGCGACTCTTCAGCCGAGATGGGCGGACCAACGACTTTCGCAAGCTCAAAACCAAGCTAACCCTGGTTGCCACCAATCTGGACAGTGCCGAAGCAGCACCTTTTGGTCGCCCAGGGTGGGACCATATCCCCATTTCTCAGGCGGTACAGGCCAGTTCGGCGCTGCCGGGCTTGTTTCCACCGGTTGAAATTGATGGCCAGTTTTATGTGGACGGGGCGCTGAAGAAAACAATGCATGCTTCTGTCGCACTGGAAGAGGACGGAGTGGATCTGCTTATTTGCTTGAACCCGCTGGTGCCGTTCGATGCCACAGCACCGCAGTTTGCCAAGGTGATGCAGCGCGGACTGCCCCCCGAAAAGCGCAAAATTCCTCGCATTGTGGAGGGGGGTTTGCCGGCAGTGCTGAGCCAGACTTTCCGATCCATGATTCACTCGCGCATGGAACTGGGCATGAAACACTATAGCCATGCCTACCCTCATACCGATATTGTTTTGTTTGAACCCGACCATCGCGACCCCGAGCTGTACCTTGCCAATACCTTCAGCTACGCACAACGCCGCCGTCTGGCCGAGCATGCCTACCAGCAAACACGCCAGTTGCTGCGCTCACGCAAGACTGGCCTGTCGGCCAAACTGGCTCGCCACGGGATCAGCCTGAACCATGAGGCACTGGATGACCATAGGCGCCACCTGTCGGCGCCGCTGAAAGCACCCACCCGTGTCGGCCGCGCCATTGCAACGTTGCAGGAAGTGATGGATGATCTGACCGATACCGTGGCAGCAACCCATCGCCAGCTCGCCCATTGAGGAGTCCACATGGTCAAAAAAGCCCCTCGCCGCACCGCCGAACGTATTCTGGAGGTCACGCTGGAGCTGTTCAACCGTTTTGGTGAACCCAATGTGTCGACCACGCTGATTTCTGCCGAGCTTGGCATCAGCCCGGGTAATCTGTACTACCACTATCCGGCCAAGGACGAGTTGATCAACTCCTTGTTTGACCGTTATGAGAAATCGCTCAACGAGTTGCTAAACGCCAGCGATGGCGTACGCGATGTGGAGGACGCCTGGTTTTTTCTGCACACGCTGTTCGAGCTGATCTGGCAGTACCGGTTCCTGTACCGGGATCTCAACGACCTGTTGAGCAAAAACCGCCGGCTGGAAACCCATTTTCAGGGCGTTCTGAAAAACAAGACCCGTTCGATAAAACTCCTGCTCGACAGTATGAACCGCACCGCGGCACTGTCGATGGACACCAGGGAAATGGAGCCCACCGCCACCAGCATGGTGGTTGTGCTGACCTATTGGCTCAGTTACGAGTATGTGCGTGACCCGCGCAATGCTCTGGAACCCGCCAGCGCCCAGGCGGCACTATTGCGGGGCGCCCAGCACGTGCTCAATCTGCTCATGCCCTACCTTGAAGATGGACAGCGCGCGCATTTGCTGAGTCTGGCAGGTGCGTACACCGCCAAGCAGGTCGCTTAAACTCAGCCCTTAAGAAATTGTCGGCGCACCGCTTTGGGGCGCAACAGGCGATCACCGATATTCGCAGGAGACACATGTTATGGCCCGATGGACCGCCTTTGAGCACACTGGCGCGTACGCGTTTGACGCGGCGCGGCTCAAACGCCACTGGAAGCGGCTCCACAGTGGCGATCAGGAGCCACTACCCAAGGAACCCAAAGTACTGGACGCGTGGGTGCTGTTTCACAGTGGCGAGTTTGAAAAGGCAGCTGACGTCGGTCTGAAGTCGGGCGGCGCCGGAACCGTGGTGGCAAACAAGGCCACTTGCATTTACGCGAACTACCTGGAACCCAAAGAGAAAGCCCGACTGGACCTCTTTATGCAGGTGGCACTTCGTGCGGCCGAACAGTCCAACGCGGAGCCGACCAACGCCAACGCGTTTTACTGGCATGCCTACGCGCTTGGGCGCTACAGCCAGGGCATCAGTGTGGCCAAGGCATTGGCGCAGGGTATTGGCGGCAAAGTCAAGTCCGCGCTGGAGACGACGATTCGCCTGCAGCCGCTGCATGCCGACGCGCATATAGCGCTGGGGTCATTCCACGCGGAAGTTATCGACAAGGTGGGCGCACTGATTGGTGCCATGACGTACGGTGCCAAGAAGGAAACCAGCCTGTCACTCTTTCAGCGGGCGCTGGAGCTCACACCCGATTCCGTCATTGCCAAGATCGAGTACGCCAACGCGCTGGTGATGCTTGAAGGTGACAAACGCGTCGACGATGCCACGCGGTTGTACGAACAGGCCGCAGCCACGAAGCCGCTAGACGCCATGCAGCGCCTCGACGTGGAACTGGCCAAGCTGGAATTGACCGAATAGGCCAGCGCCCGGTGCGCTACTCACCCCATGGCAACATGAGGGTAAGCAATGACAGTTTGGCAAATTCAGGCTCGAACTGGTCGATGATGTGTTGTGGGTCCGGGCAGAGTGTGGCATCCGACACCACGCCAAACTGCACACCACCGCCATAGCTCAGGATCGATACACCCAGCCCGACGCTACCACTTTGCGGCACCCAGAACAGGGATTCCTCGATGGTGCTTCCGCATATCGTGAGTTTTTCGCGGGGACCAGGCACATTGGTCATCACGGCCGTGGTCTTCTTGGCAAACAGACCCAACATGGCTTCCTGTACCGGCTTGACCATCAGACCCGCCACCGCCAGCAGTCCAAATGCCAGCAGTGGCTGCATGCTGCCTTTGAGGTCCTGCATGCGCCTGCGCACTTCGTAGACGCGCTCCACCGGGTTGTCCAGACCGATGGGCAGCACCAGAGGCGCAAGGCCAAACTGGTTCCCGAGTTGGTAGGCTTTGTCCATGGCACGCAAATTGACCGGCACCATAGCGCGTATTTCCTTGCCAGCCACATCTTCACCACGCTGGCGCAGGTACTGGCCGATCGCTCCTGAGACGCTGCTCAACAGCACATCGTTCACCGAACAGTTCAACGCCTTGCCAACGGCCTTTACCTCGTCCAGAGGAATGGGCGGACACCATGCCACCCGTTTGGAGCGACCGGGCACACCCTTGAGTCGGGTTGGCGAGTCATCCGGCATGAGTGCCAGCGCCGCCAGATCACTGACCGCGTGCATCGCCAGTCGAGTGAGGTCCACCGACCCGTGCACCCCCTGCTCCACCCCTTTTTGCGGGTCCATCAGCAGGCCTAGTGAGCGTACTGCGCCCTCGCCTGCTGCACCCAGCGCCTTGACGGTCATGTTGGTCAGGGGTTTGAGGATTGCATCGGCGAGCCACTCTTCGGCACCCGCCAGGCCTTCGCTGTGCGCCTCACGTGGCTCACGCCTGGGCGGCGGTGCACCGCCATCGACCAGAGACTGGGTGACCGATATCAGTGCAATGCCATCGGCAATACAGTGATGAATACGGACCATCAGCGCCGAGCCACCGTGGTAATTTTCAACCAGATGGAATTGCCACAATGGGTGCGCCCGATCCAGCGGTTCCATCGTCAGTGCCGCCAGACGCTCCTGCAACGCAGCCTGCTCCTTTCCGCTGGTGTGTTTGGGTAGCTTTTCCGTCACCAAGTGGCGCGTCACATCGAAATCGGGATCGTGCACCCAGGTCGCCCCGGCAGTGTCTTCCACGGCGCATTGCAAAAACCGCGGGTACATCAATAGGCGCTCTTCAATACGCTGGCGCAAGTCAGCGTAGCGAATGCCGGGACGAATGACCCACACCCCCACGATCATCATCAGGTTGGTCGGTGAGTCCATGCGCAGCCAGGCGGTGTCGACCTTGGTCATGCGCTCACCATGCAGACCCAAAGATCCCACAACTGCGTCAGCAACGTTCTTCTGCACCTTGTGCATCGCGTGGCTGGCCAACTCCATGACATCCGATGGCATCAGGGGATGTGCGGCTTGGGCCGCAGGCTTTTTTGTTGGAATTCGGGTGACCATGGGTGCTCCGGATGCTAGGGGTCAGGTGTTGCCCTATTTTGCAATCAAAAACGCGCCGTAAGATAGAGTCTGGACATTCACCGGAGAAACCCATGGCCACAATGAAATCCAAGTTTGAAGCAGCCGTTGCGAATTCAAAGAAATTGAGCGAGCGCCCCGATAACGCCACATTGCTGAAGATTTACGCGCTGTACAAGCAAGCGACAACCGGTGACAACACCGAGAAAAAACCCGGCTTTGTGGATATGGTGGGCCGCGCCAAGTGGGATGCCTGGAATGGTCTCAAGGGGACGTCTGCTGACGATGCGATGAAGCAGTACGTTGCGCTGATTGAATCCTTAAGCTAAATGTGGCTGCAGCGCTTGCAGGGTAAGCGCAGGCCACTATGAAAAACGTAGCAGTTGACTACTTTTTCTTCGGTGCAGCTTTTTTCGCAGGTGCTTTCGGGTCGAGCAGGTCGTCCAGGTTTTTCACGATCTCGGCCTCGATGCGGTCCTTGAAGGCTCCCAGCAGGAATCCGAGCTTGGCGTCCAGGTTGAAATGGTCGGCCGTGACAACAAGCGTACCATTCACGCCTGAACGTGTGAATCGCACAACGTCCTCGGCAGTTCCTTCCTCGTACGTGCATTCCATGCCGAAGTCGCCTTCAACCTGTTCGGCCCAGGTGAAGGCAATTTTTCGGGCTGCTTTCAGCCCCAGCGAATGATCGCGTCGAATGTGTAAATTAGCCATCAAGGACCTCCTGCACCATGCTGTACAAATTCAAGTCTAAAGCCACCGGCGACCTCATCATGCTCGAGCCCAACGGACGCCAGATTCTAAGGATCGTTGGCAAGAATGATACGGAGTCGCTGACCAAGGGCATCCTGTTGCCTGCCGATATCCCAGCCGCGCTGATGGCTTTGGAGGCGGCGATTCGGGAAGACGACGCGCGGCAGCAACATAGCAACGCGGAATCTACCACGCAGAGCGAAGAGCCAGCACACACGGAGCGCGTTACGCTGCGCCAGCGCGCCGCGCCATTCATCGAGATGCTCAAACGGTGCCTGAAGGAAAATCACGAACTGGTTTGGGGCGTCTGAGCGACGTAAGCCCAGCGCTCAGTCAGCGTAAACACCCGCGGCCTTGATGATGGGGCTCCACCTGGCGATTTCAGCGGCCACAAATTTCTTGTGTTCGGCATTGTCCAGTCGCTTGTCCGTGATGACAATGGCGCCCAGACCCTCCTGTTTTTTGATGAAGTCGGCATCGTTCAAAGCCGTGCGAAGGGCAGTGTTGAGTTTCACCACAACTTCGGGTGGCGTTCCTTTCGGGGCATACAGGCCGTGCCAGATCACGACCTCGAAGCCCTTGATGCCGGAGTCGTTCAAAGTGGGCAAACCCTTCAAGGAGGCCGTCGTAAGGGGCTTGCTGGTCGTCACCGCATAACCAATTACTTTTTTGGCTTCGATATGGGAAGACGTGTTGGTGGTCTGGTCACACATCAGGTCAATCTGCCCGCCAATCAGGTCGGTCATGGCTGGCGCGGTGCCTTTGTAGGGCACGGTCGTCATGTCGGCCTGCAAAGCGTTCTGGATCAGCAGGCCACACAGGTGTGAGGCCGATCCCACTCCGGCGTTTCCGAGTTTGACCTTGCCCTTGTTCTGGCTGATCCAGGCGGTCAAGTCCTTGAAGTTTTTCGCTGGCAATGTTGGCCGACCGATCAGCGTCATAGGAACATCGCTGACCATACCAACGTACTCAAAATCACTTTCCACCTTGAACGCGATATTGCGCACGAGCGTGGGCATGGTTGCCATGCCGATGTGGTGCAGCAACAGGCTGTAGCCGTCGGGCACAGCCTTTGCTACTTTGTTGGTGCCGATGGACCCGCCTGCACCAGCAACGTTGTCCACCAGAACGCTCACCCCTCCCAAGGGCTTGCGCAGGGCTTCGGCAAGATCTCGGGCAGTCCGGTCTGTGGGCCCACCCGCCGCGAATGGAACCACGATGGTGATGGGCCTGGAAGGGAAGGTATCCGCCGCGGCGTACAAGATGGTGAGCCCCAGGGCAAGCACAGCCAGTTTCTTCATGCGACGCTCCAACGTTGCTTGGATCAAGGTCTACCAAAACTCGTACGAACAACATCACGCCTTTGGCTCACCTATTTGTAGCTGCGTGCATCCTCAATCACTTTGCCATCATTGGGCAAGCTACCAGGCGTCACCATCTCAACCTGACCCCGCAGTTTGGTCACATCCCGAATGGCATCCCCAATACGGCTGGCCAAAGCGTCCGACGCACTATGGGTCTCCACTTGCAAGGTCATGATGTCGTTGGCCATTTCTCCGGTGACCACCAGACGCGCACGTGCCACCTCAGTAAAACGCTTGACAATGGCATCTACCTGCTTGGCATGCACAAACATACCGCGGATCTTGGTGGTCTGGTCGGCGCGTCCCATCCAGCCTTTGATGCGTGCGTTGGTACGACCTGTGGGGCACTGACCGGGCAAGACTGCGGACAGGTCTCCGGTACCAAAACGGATCAGCGGATAAGTCGGATTGAGGGACGTAACCACGAGTTCACCCACCTCACCTGCGGCCACGGGATCGCCCGTGCCAGGGCGCACGATCTCCACGATGACGCCCTCGTCAAGGACCAGTCCCTCACGTGCTGCGGTTTCGTAGGCGATGAGCCCCAGATCGGCCGTGGCGTAACACTGGTATCCGTCAATGCCATGCCCGGTAAACCAGTCACGCAAGCTCGGTGGATAGGCCTCGCCACCAAACATTGCTTTCTTCACGCTGGGCAATGGCACGCCCATCTCTGTGGCTTTTTCGACAATGATCTTCAGGAAACTGGGTGTACCAATGTAGCCCGCAGGCTGCAAATCACGCATTGCTTGCACCTGCTGCTCGGTCTGGCCGGTACCGCCAGGAAACACACTGCAACCCAGGGCGTGCGCACCGGTTTCCATCATGGAGCCGGCTGGTACGAAGTGGTAACTAAAGCTGTTATGAATCAGGTCACCCGCGCGAAAACCGGCAGCAAAAATGGCGCGTGCCATGCGCCAGTAATCGCGCGCCGTCCCTTCAGGCTCGTAAATGGGACCCGGGCTGGCAAATAGCCGCGGCATGGACACACCGTAGCCGGCCGTGCTGAAACCACCAAAGACATCTCCACCAGCGCCCTGCTCCCGCACAGCCTGCTGGCGTTCCTGCAATTCATGCTTGCGCGTCACCGGTAGCCTCGCAAGTGCCTCTCGGCTATTGACACCAGCTGCGTCGATCCCCTGCAAAATCTGCGCGAACGCCACGCTCTTGCCTTGCGCATACGCCACTTGCGCCGGCAACGCCACCATCAAGGCAGCTTCACGCTCGGAAGGGGTACGCGTCTCCAAAATTACTCACAACGACGTTCTCCTCAGTGGGGCGGCAATGCGCAGCAAGCCGCAGTTCCAGAAACACCGTGGAACCGGCTCTGCCGGGCCACCGGTGTTGCCCCCTGCAAGGGGCTGAGGCCAGCGGCTCCGAGCCTGCCTGCGCAGGCTTGGACTGGCCGAAGAGCCCCGCCTCTGGCGGCTGGCACAGAAGCGACTCGGGGGGTGTTCATATTTCTTCATGCCAACCAGCGCTTGCGACGTTTGTAGCTCTTGACATCCTTGAAGCTCTTGCGCTCGCCACCACCCATACCGAGGTAGAACTCCTTCACATCTTCG
>JAIFLV010000166.1 GCA_020048895.1 Rhodoferax sp.
GATCCAACGCACGCTTGATAGAGCGCATTACATCCAGTGCGCCGGTGCCGCACTCTTGCGCCAAGAAGTCCATTTTGTGCAGACCCACGCCATGTTCTCCTGTGCACGTGCCGCCCAACTTGAGCGCACGCTCGACCAGTTGCCGGTTCAACCGTTCGGCCAACTCGCGCTCGGCGGGAATGGCCGGGTCGATGAGGTAGCCCATGTGGAAGTTGCCGTCACCCACATGCCCGACCAGAAAGTACGCAATGCCAGCCTCCTGCGCCTCGCGCACTGAATCCAGCAGCGCGTCCGCCAAGCGCGAAATCGGCACGCAGGTGTCGGTGGTAATCGCCCTGCAGCCAGGGCGTGACTGCACACCGGCAAAATACGCGTTGTGCCGCGCGGTCCACAAGCGCGTGCGCTCCTCTGGGGTATGTGCCCACTCAAAGGTCTGACCGCCATGTTCTGCGGCAATCCCCTGCACCACTTCCACCTGCTCCTGCACGCCCGCTGGGGAGCCATGAAATTCCATCAGCAGCATGGCGCCCTCACGCAGCGAAAGCTTGGAGTGCGCATTCACCACTCGAACCGTGTTGGCATCGAGCAGTTCGCAGCGGGCAATGGGCACGCCCAACTGGATGATCTGGATAGTGGTGTTCACCGCGTCGGCCAGGCTCGCGAACGAGCAGGTGGCCGCCATCACCGCTTCTGGCAGCGGGTAGAGCTTCACAGTTACCTCGGTAATGACGCCGAGCGTGCCTTCACTGCCCACCAGCAAGCGTGTGAGGTCGTAGCCGGCGGAGGACTTCTTGGCGCGGGTGCCAGTGCGGATCACATCCCCTGACGCAGTGACCACTTCCAGCGCCAGCACGTTCTCGCGCATGGTGCCGTAGCGTACGGCGTTGGTCCCGCTGGCGCGGGTGGCTGCCATACCGCCGAGCGTGGCATCGGCGCCCGGATCAATCGGAAAAAACAGGCCGGTCGCCTTGACCGCTTCATTGAGCTGTTTGCGGGTGACACCCGGCTGCAATGTCACCGTGAGGTCTTGCGCGTCGATCGCCAGCACCTCGTTCATCCGGCTTACATCCAGACTGATGCCACCCCGCACAGCCAGCAAATGGCCCTCCAGCGAAGTGCCCACACCAAACGGGATCACCGGACAATCGTATTGGCTGGCAAGCTGGACCACCGTTGCAACATCTTGCGTACATTGCGCAAACACCACGGCGCCGGGTGGCGGCACATCGAACGAAGATTCGTCCCTGCCATGCTGCTCCCGTACCGCCATCGCGGTCGAGCAACGCTCGCCAAAGTGCGTTTGCAGCGCAGCGATCAGTGCGTCAGGCATGGCGATCTGATTCACACAAGGGAGGTGCGAGGGCGATGTAGGGGCATTCATGGCGGCAGTTTACGATAGCACCCTCTTAGGAGCATCAGCATGGGACAACGCCTGACACAAATCGCCACCCGCACCGGGGACAACGGCACCACCGGCTTGGGAGACAACTCCCGGGTCTCGAAGAACAGCCTTCGCGTGCATGCCATGGGTGATGTGGACGAACTCAACTCGCACATCGGTGTTTTGCTGTGCGAAGCGATGCCCGACACGGTGCGCAGCCTGCTAATTGAGATCCAGCACCAGCTGTTCAATCTGGGGGGAGAACTGTCGATTCCCGGGTACGAGTTGCTGAAAACCGAGGCCGTGCTGGTGCTAGATGCGGCGCTAGAAACCCACAACGCGCAGTTGCCGCGCCTGCAGGAATTCATTTTGCCAGCCGGTACGCGTGCCGCCGCGCAAGCCCATGTCTGTCGCACCGTGGCGCGCCGTGCCGAGCGCGCGGTCGTGGCCCTCGGCAATGAAGAGGCGCTCAAAGACACGCCCCGCCAGTACCTCAACCGGCTGTCCGATTTGATGTTTGTACTGGCGCGCGTGCTCAACCGCTACCGCACCGATGGAACGGTGGGTGACGACGTGTACTGGAAGAGCCAGAAAATGGCTTCAGAGCCCTCGGCAGAGCCTGCAAGTTGAACTGTGCTGGTGGTGAGTTTGCAGGCCACGCTGATACCCGAAGTGCTGTGAGCCAAAGGGAGTGCCCATGAACCAACCGTTTCGAATTGCGTTGCCTGAACTGTGCCAAATCGTCGCCAGGTCACTGGTTGATGCGGGCATGTCGGCCGACATGGCTGAACTGGAGGCCCAAACGATGGTCGAGGCCGATCTGCTCGGTGTGCCATCACATGGCGTGCGTATGCTGCCGGGCTTGCTGGCGGCGCTCCGGGATGGGCGCGTCACCGCACAGCCCGATCTCGTCTTCAAGCGTGAATTTGGTGCCACCAGCTTGTTGGATGGTGACAACGGACCGGGCCGCATGGTGGCGCGCTTCGCCATGGATGACGCGGTGCGACGTGCCGGTAAGTTCGGTGTGGGTGTCTGTCTGGCCTTCAAGACGACCCACTGGGGTCGTGCCCATGCCTACGCGGTGCACGCCGCGCGCCAGGGCATGGTCGGCCTGTGTTGTACCAATGCCATCCCCACCATGGCGGGCTGGGGTGCTACCGGCAAAGTCCTGGGAAACAATCCGCTGGCCATCGCAATTCCAGGCGCTGACCCCGACGCACCCGTGGTGCTGGACATCGCCATGAGCCAGGCGGCCGTAGGCAAAGTGGGAACGTACTTGCGCGAAGGCGCCGAAGTGCCACAAGGGTGGGGGCTTGATGCCACTGGCGCGCCGACCACGGATGCGAGCGCTATTCTGCGCGGTGCTGTGCTGCCGTTTGGAGGCCACAAAGGCGCAGGGCTGGCGCTCATGCTGGAGTTGCTCACCGCAGCCTTGTCCGGCGGTGCCTTTGGCGACGAAATCGCCGCCGGCGACCGCAGCGGTATGGATGGTGACGCCAGCAAGCTGTTTGTGGCACTCAACCCCGAAGCGTTTGGTGGGAGTGCAGTGTTGAGGCAAAGGGTTTCCGACTATCTGGGCCATCTCGCTAAGGTTGCCGAACCGTTTACCTGGCCCGGACAGCGTGGATGGGATGTCCGCAAAGTCAATCTCCAAATCGGAGTGCCCATCCATGCAGATATCGTGGAGCAACTGGGGGCAGTGGGAGTGCGGCTGGCGCTGTAGCGGGGCTGGAAATATTTATAAAGAAAAGGCTTTAAACGTTTATGCAGTGTGCGTGAGTAGCTACATAATTTGTAGCGGCTATGTCAGCCGTTGGCAATTGCGCTGCCGAGCTGGCTTCCGCAAAGATGCTCAAGGGGGCTTTATGATGCTCCACGTTAAAGGGACGAAGCCAAGTTTCGCTTCAGTCATCAAGTGACGCCATCCCCGTCTTACCAAGACCCGCATGACGCAACTCTATTTTCAAGAATGGTCCAAACATGAATCGCTTTGATCGCATCACCGTGAACCCCGCTGTCGTCAGCGGGCAGCCCTGCATCCGCGGCATGCGCTTGACCGTCAAGCGCGTGCTGGAGGCCGTGGCGCTGTATCCCAATCGAGACGACTTGCAGCGCGAATACCCTGAACTCGAAGCCGAGGACATTCGGCAGGCTTTGGACTTTGCCGCATGCAATCTGGATGACCGCATGATCCACCTAGAAGCAGCATGATCAAAATGTTGCTGGATCAGGGCTTGCCGCGCACGGCAGCGAGCCTGTTGCGTGAGCGTGGCTGGGATGTGCAGCATGTGAGCGAGCGCGGCATGTCCAGAGCCGAAGACGTAGCAATCATTGCCCTTGCACGGGAGGAGCAGCGCATTGTAGTGACGCTGGACGCGGATTTTCATGCACTGCTAGCAATGTCCGGGGCCACAGGCCCTTCGGTATTGCGCATTCGCATGGAAGGGCAGAAAGCGGATCAGGTTGCGTCGCTGGTAGAGCGCGTGCTGGCGTTGGCCTCTGACGAACTCAACCAGGGCGCAATGATCACTCTGGCCGATGGAAAAGTTCGCATCAAGCTCTTGCCTGTTGCCAAGTGAACGCAGTTACCCCGCCTGACGATGGCGTCATCCGGCAAGGATAGCAGCAAGCTGGTGGAGTGGCAGACACTGGTCACCGGCAACCCCCCCAGGTGTCTCGTGGCATGTTCGGCATGCGCCTCACGATCAAACAGACGTAGGGTACTGCCAACTGGTTTCTAAGGCCGCTCATTTAACCTTGAGTTTGTCTCCGGCGGGTTTGTCGAGTGCTTTGAAGAACTCGGATGGCGCAAGCCCCAACGCCGCGATGATCTTCTCGACGTTGACGAGCGCGATATTGCGCTCTCCCCGCTCTACGCCACCCATGTAGCTGCGATCAATCCCGCACTCGTCGGCAAAGGCTTCTTGAGAGAAACCCCTTTCCTTGCGGAACTGGCGTACCGCCGCGCCAAAGGACAGGAGGATGGGTTGCCGGTTTTCGAGGGGAATGCGAGCCATCCCCGAATCATTCCTATTTGCGGTTCAAAGAACCACGGCCTATTGACTCCCGGCCTATAAGACTGCGGACTATAAGACCTTTTCCTGCTAAGATTAATCGTCAATTTCGACGGCATGAGCAAGGGGGATTTCTGATGCGGCAGATTCAAATTACGAACAACGCGGCACCAAAGCTGAGAGGCAACGGGGCGCTCAAATACCGGCTATGGGCGGATGGCAGCGAACGCCTTTATGTGCAAGTCGAGAAAAACGCGGCGGCGGGAACTTTCTCCCCATTGTTGTACCCAGTCGCCAGGTATGAGCATCTATGCAAGAGCCGGCGGTCTATTGGTAAGCCAGTCGGCTTCGACTTTGCAATAGGAGCGGAACGGTCGAGTGACAACAACAACGATGGAGCCTTTGTGAAGGCCGTGCTGTGTCACTTGCTGGATGGAGGTGCCTGCACATGAATAAGCGGCTACTTCTGATCGACGCGATTTTCGTGTGCCCGATTGGCGTCGAGCAACCAACTTCGTTTGGCGGTATTACGCCTGGGACAACGACATGGAGGAGTTGAAAAGTCTTGTCCAGAAGCCAGGCAGCAAAGATCAGTACCACGGTACTCTGAAGCAGCCCGCCGGGGTGTTCATATCGGCAAGGTCACCAAACTCGACAACCGGGTTATTTGCGGTGGCCTTATAAAACTCAACAAGTTCTAAGGGGAAAGCATGAAGAAGGTCATACTCGGAATTTCGGTCGCGCTGCTTGCAGGCTGCGCAACAAAGCCGCCCATGTCATATTCCAAGGTTGGAGTGAGTGACACGGATTACAAGCGTGATTCCTACGAGTGCATGCAGCAATCCAAGACGTCATATGGCGGTGGCGGGTCCGGCCTGATTGGCCTAGCGATGATAGCCGGGTCAGCGCAATCAGCGCAAGACACCGCAAACGCGACTTTTAGCATGTGTATGGAAGCCCGAGGATATAGCGGTCGTGTCATTCGCGAAGGTGAGGTAGCGGCCTTAACCCGCGCCACCGACTTTTGCAATTCAATCTTGAAATCTCCGGCGATAGACCCACTGCGCACCAAGACCTTTATTCCACCAATGACGGCACCTACTTCCCAGATGCTGGCTGATGGTTCCAAGATGACGCCGGGGCTTCAACCTGTCATGCTGGAATGGGGCAAGGTGAGGCACCAGTGCCTTGAAAGGTGGGACCAAGAGCGCGCGAGCATAAATTATCCCTCACAGTTGATGGACTTGGGCAAGGTTTCGGCCACTCTCGGTTCAGTAAACGCTATTCGCCTTTACAAGGGTGAAATTTCTTGGGGCGAGGCGAACCAACGGCGGCATGAAGTCAATATCGAACAAAACAGGCTCTTTGCAAAAGTAAGTGCTTTGCTGGCGGAGCGTACGCCGGAAGCACTTCAACGCGCTAATCAGTTAGTACTAGACGAACAGCAAGTTGCCACTAGCAAGTTGAGCGCTGCCTTAGCGATTCCGCCCAATCAAGCAGCGTGCCCGACTGTCAAGTTCGGAGACTTGGCATTCCCATACTGCCCCTGACACTACCAGCGCGACAACAACATCGGGCTTGATATGACGTGGCGCCTCGCCTGTCCTGGCAGGCATCAACCGAAGCGACCGTGCAGAGCCTGGGAGGCTAATGGAATCGCGTAGTTGACTACCGCATGGCGCCGGTGCAGATCAAAAATGCCTACCCCCGGCCATGCGCGTCGCATCATGATGGGCGTGTGGAGCTACCTGTGCCAGTTCATGTACACCAAGTTCATCGTGGTAGTCGATGACGATGTGAACGTGCGCGACACCATGCTGGTGGAGAACACCCCTATCGACTATCTGGACTTTGTATCACCGGCGAGTGGCCTGGGCAGCAAGATGGGGCTGGTGAACGCCACCAACAAGTGGCCCGGTGAAACACCGAGAGAATGGGGGCGCACCTTCACCATGGACGCCGCCGTGCAGGCGCGAATGCATGGCATCTTTGCCACCCTGGATTATTGGCGTAAATCGACCTGTAGCACCTGCTCAGTATGCACAGCTATCAAAGTCGTAGCAGTTCGTATTAGGTATCCCTCCCACCGACAACGCCGGTGCCTGGGATCAGCCCGTGGACTTGGGGTTTTGCCATTTCGTATCCAATCCGCGTGCTCCGTCAAAGCCATTGTCCAGAGTCGGGATTTGATCCCACGCACCTTGGTGCGCGCCAGCCGATGCAAACCGCGCCGCAAGCCAACGAACGCCTTCGTTACGCCGGTAAAGCCGTAGCCGGTGCGAAGCAACAAAATCGGCTGTTAAATGCTCCCCCTCGCCCGAAGGGGGCGAGGGGGTTGGGGGGAGTGGGGAGTTAGTGGTAGTCGTCTTCCCGCTGATGCCTAACCGCCAAAATCGTCACGGTGCTGGCATCTTCGATTTCGTACAGCGCCACGTAGCCTGAGTTGCCCGCCGGAATAATGATTTCGCGCAGAAAAGGGCTATCGCCAGACTTTCGGTAAATGAAGGGCGTGCGGGACAACTGCCCCTCTACGGCTTCGGCCAGTGCATCAATGGCATGCTGTGCGTAGTCCAGGTCTTGCGCAGTTTGCGCACGCTCCAGCAAAAAATCGAACAGCCGCAACAAGTCGTCGCGGGCGGCTGGCGTATAGCGGACGTCGAAACGCCCATCAACTTTCATCAACCCTGCACCTGCTTGCGCCGGGCATCCAGGCGTTGCCTCAGCTCGGCATGTACCTCGCTGGCACCATGGTATGTGCCTGACTCGCGCGCACTGTCCCGCGCACGCAGTCCGCGGGCAACAAATTCATCTTGCGCCAGCCTGCGTTGTATCGTCTCGCGCATAGCTGTTTCCAGCAGACTGGTCAGTGTTTCGCCCTCGCGCAAAACACCTTCGGCAGCATCGCGCAGTTGCTGGTCAATACGCACGGAAGGGAAAGTGGCAGTTTTCATGGGAATGGCCTTTGCGTTGCATTTGCGACGCGTTGAGTATATCCAGACGATCAGAAATTGCAGTCTCAGGTTTTCAGCTTGGGGATCTGCATTGTTGTAACAAATCGACCCGCAGCGCTCGTCCAGAAAGCGTGAGCAGCTATGAAAGTAGTAGCATTTGGTGCCAACTATCCCTTCCTCCGAAGAAGCCGGTGCCTGGGGTCAGAGCCCGATTTCGTTGGAGACCGCGCAATCCGCAAGCACCCCCGTCCTGAATCGGGATCTGACCCCACGCCCCTATGTGCGCTTCTGCCAGTACTCCCAGCGCTACGCCAGTAAGGCCGTAGCCGAAGCGAAGTAACCAAATGGGCTGTTAAAGGCTCCCCCTCGCCCGACGGGGGCGAGTGGGCTGGGGGGAGTGGGGAGTCGGCTACATGACCGCGCCAACTTGCCAGGGTAGAAACTCGTCATGCCCATAACCCAGCACTTCGCTTCGGACCTTCTCGCCCGAGGCATGCCGAAGAATTGCATCGAAGATGCGCTGGCTGATGGCAGGCATGGCAACACCGGTGAGCAGATCGCCACAGTTCACATCCATGTCGTCACGCATGCGCTCAAACAGCGCGTTGTTGGTCGCGAGCTTGATGGTTGGAACGCCCGCGCAACCAAAAGCTGAGCCGCGGCCAGTTGTGAAGCAAATGACCTGCGCACCGCCAGCGGCCTGACCGGTTGCCGACACCGGGTCGTAGCCGGGGGTGTCCATGTACACAAAGCCCTTGGTATCCACAGGCTGGGCATATTCGAAGACCCCATTGAGCCGGCTTGTGCCGCCTTTGGCCACCGCCCCGAGTGACTTTTCCAAAATCGTGGTCAGGCCTCCCGCCTTGTTGCCCACCGAAGGGTTGTTGTTCATCTCATTGCCGTTGCGCTCGGTATAGCCCTTCCACCAATCAATACGCGCAATCAGTTTCGCAGCAATTTCCGGTGTGGCAGCGCGCCGCGTGAGCAGATGCTCGGCACCGTAGATCTCGGGCGTCTCCGAGAGGATCGTGGTGCCCCCGTGGGCTACCAGCAGGTCCGAAGCCCCGCCCAAGGCCGGGTTGGCGGTGATCCCGGAGTACCCGTCGGAGCCACCACAATTGAGGCCCACGATCAGGTGGCTGGCCGAAACTGCTTCGCGCCGGTAGGTGTTGGCCGTGGCGAGCATCGCCTCCACGTGCGAGATGCCCTTTTTGATGGCCGCCGTGGTGCCACCTTCGGCCTGCATCACTACTTTTTGCAACATGCCTTCTTCGTGCGCGCCTACCAGTTCGACCAGTGGTGCAACCTGGTTCTGTTCGCAGCCCAGGCCAACGAACAGCACGCCGGCGAAATTGGGATGCCGGGCATAGCCGACCAGCGTGCGCCGCAGGATGTCCATGCCCTCGCCAGTGGCCCCCATGCCGCAACCCAGCGGGTGCGCCAGCGCGATCACGCCGTCCACATGGGGGTAGGCTGCCATGCGCTCTGGGTGGAAGTGGTTGGCAATGGCGCGCACCACCGTTGCCGAACAATTCACCGATGCAATCACGGCAATGTAGTTTCGCGTGCCGACCTTGCCGTTGGGGCGTTTGTAGCCCATAAAGGTGGCCGGATGCTCGATGGGTGGCGTTGCCCGCATGTCTTGCCCGATGCCGTAGTCGCGCTCGAATTCGCCCATTCCCAGATTGTGCGAATGCACGTGCTGGCCAGCGCTTATGTCGGCCAATGCAAAACCGATGATCTGGTTGTAGCGGCGTACCGGTTCACCCATTTTGATGGCGTGCGCAGCCAGTTTGTGCCCAGGCGGCACCAGGGCAGCCACCACAAGGTTTTCCCTTAGTAACTGGGTTCCGGGTAGCAACTGGCTGTTGGCAATTACGACATCGTCGTTGGCATGCAGGCGAATAATGGGCGCTTGTGTCATGGCTTGGTTTTAGTAGACGGGTGCGCCTTTGAGCAGACTTGGAATCCAGGTGGAAAAGCCTGGAATGTAGGTCACAACCAACATGACGGCGAACAGCGCACTGTAAAACGGCAAGATGCTCTTCATGACCTGTTCCACCGAAACCTCCCCGATGGCACACCCGACAAATTGGGTGGTCCCCACTGGCGGCGTGTTGAGGCCCAGTGCGCAATTGAGCAACATCACGATGCCAAACTGCACCGGGCCCATGCCCATCTGTATCGCCAATGGCAGAAAGAGCGGCGTGCAAATCAGAATGGTGGACGCCATGTCCATGAAGGTTCCCAGCACAAACAGGATCAGGTTGATCAGGAAGAACATGACCAGCGGATCGGTCGTGGCGCTGAGCAGCAGGGCTGCGGTCTTGTCCGGAATCTCCAGAATCGTCATGATGTACTGAAACATCGTGGACACACCGATCAGCAGCAGCACTACACCGGTGGTCTTGGCCGCTTTGGCGGCGGCTTTCATTAGCTTGTCCCAGGTCATGGTTCGGTAGCCGACGAAGGTGAGAAACAGTGAATACACCACCGCAATGCCCGCTGCCTCGGTGGCTGTGGTCACCCCCATGATGATGCAGCCCAGAATAATCACGACCACAAACATGCCTGGGAGTGCCGCAACGCCGGATGTCAGCACGGCGTTCCAGCCAGCAAACTTGTCCAGGGTGCTGCTGCCGTCGGGACGAATCGGGTAGCCCTCTTTCTTGGCAACCCAGTAGGCCGCAAAGAGCATGCACGTCATGAGCACCAGCACGGGCAACAACCCGGCAAACATGAGTTCACCGATTGAGACACCCTTGACCATGATGTTGTGGCCAGCCAGCAAGCCGCTGCTGCTCGAGGCGGCAAAAGCATAGATGATGAGGTTGTGCGAGGTGGGCATGAGTGCCCCACACAGCGAGGCATGCGTGGTGACGTTCACCGCATAGTCGGCGCTGTAGCCTTCTTTCTTCATCATCGGAATCATCACGCCACCCATGGCCGACACGTCAGCCACCGGCGAGCCCGAAACGCCACCAAACAGCGTGCACGCCACCACATTGGCCATGCCCAGGCCGCCACGGCGGTGACCCACCATGTTGCGCGCGAAGTTGACAATCTTGTCGGCAATGCCGCCATGCAGCATCAATTCACCAGAGAAGATGAAGAACGGAATGGCAAGAAACGAGAACACGTTCATGCCGGAAATCATGTTCTGGAACGCCAACTCCAGCGGGAACCCTTCGACCCAGTAAGTGGCAATACAACTTAGTGCGATCGAGAACGCAACCGGTACCCCAAGCAATAGAAAAATGAGAAAACTGATGCACAGAACGGTCAGTGCCATGATGGGACAACCTCATTGTGAGCCGCCATCGCAATCAGATGCTCGATGGAAAACAGGATGATGAGAACCCCCGCAACAACGCAGGGGAGGTAGCGCCATGCTTCGGAAATATTGAGTGTGGGGATAAGGTTGGGCCAAACCGACATGGCCATGGTCCAGCAGCCCCAGCACAGGAATGCACCAAACACGATCGTGATGACCCCAACCACGTTGCCGACCCAGAATTGCAAATTGGCTGGCAGCAAGCCGATCAACGATTCCATCCCGATATGACCTTCGTCTCGGACGCCTGCGGCGGCACCAAACATCGCCACATTGATCACGAGAAGCAGTGCCACCTGCTCGGACCAGGCGGGCGCGTCATTCAAAACGTAGCGCCAGATGACCGATCCAAACACCACGCCGACAATGCCCATCAAACAGGCCACAGCCAGGTACATAGCCCATCGGGACAGGCGGGCGTTCAGCCAAGTCAGCCATTGCATAGCTTTTCTCCAAAAAAAAGCCCGAAAGCACCTATGCGCTTTCGGGCGATATCGCAAATAACGTTTAAATCACTCCGCGTTACTTGGTGTTCACGATCTTTTGGACCAAAGACTTCAATTCCGGTGTCGGTGAAAACTTGTCCCACACAGGCTTCATCACGCCGACAAACTCAGCCTTGTTGACGTCATTAATAAAAGTGGCTCCGGCTTTCTGGGCGGCAGCCTTGGAAGCCTGTTCTTTCTTGCCCCACAAGTCGATGTAGTAGGGGATCGTTTCCTTGACGGCGTCACGAATGATCTTCTGCTCTTCCTTGCTCAAGGTGTCCCACACCTTCTTCGAGAAGATCAGCACTTCGGGTGCCATCACGTGCTGGGTTTCGCTAAACACGGGGGCGGCTTCGTAGTGCTTGACTGTTTCATACGATGGATAGTTATTTTCTCCTGCGTCAACCAATCCGGTTTTCAGGGCGGTATAGACCTCAGCCCATGGAATCGGTGTCGGGTTGGCGCCCATGGCCTGCACCAGGCTGACCCATAGGTCGGACTGCTGAACGCGAATCTTCATACCCTTGACGTCCGCAAGATTGCGCACAGGCTTCTTGGCGTAAATGGAGCGCGCGCCCGATTCCCACAACGCCAGCCCGACAAAGCCCGCCTTGTCAAAAGCGGCAAGGATGTCATCGCCAGCAGGCCCATTCATGGCAGCACGGAAATGGTTGATGTCGCGGAAGATAAACGGGAATGACGGCACCATGGACTCGGGCACGATGCCGTGGAAGGCCGCTGTATTGACGCGGACCATGTCCAGAGCGCCAATTTTGACCTGCTCAACCGTGTCCTTCTCGGAGCCCAGCGAACTGTTGCCAAAGACCTTGACGTTGTACTTGCCACCCGTTTTTTGGCTGATGATGTCGCCGATTTTCTTGACCGTCATCACGGTCGGGTAGTCCAACGGATGAACGTCGGCCGAGCGGAAATCGCGTGCTTGGGCGGTACCAATGGCAAAAGCGGAGGCCAGGGCGACCGCAAGAATCTTCTTCAGGCTTTTCTTCATAATTTCCTCTTCCAGGTGAATAAATTGGAAAACGTCTCACTCGCAAGCTCACTTAGGTAGCCGCTAGCTTCCACAGCAAGTGCCGCGAATATACGCCAAAATCAAACACCATTCAATATTTTTTGAAACTGAATTTCATTTTGGTGTAGAGTTCGCAGCAGATTGATTTTCGCGGGTGTCGCAAGACCGCAATTTGACGGAGTGAAGCCATGAAACCCTTTATGAACGCAGACTTTCTTTTGCCCGACGCCTGTTCGCAGAGGTTGTTTCATGAGTATGCGGCAGAGATGCCGATCATCGACTACCACTGCCACCTGCCCCCCGCAGATATTGCTGGCGACACGCTGTTCCGGGATCTGGCCCATGCTTGGCTGGGAGGTGACCACTACAAATGGCGGGCTATGCGCTCCAATGGTGTGCCGGAGCATGACATCACCGGGCGAGACGTCGACTACCAGACCTTTCTGGCGTGGGCCAGGACGGTGCCCCGTTTGGTGGGCAACCCCCTGTACCACTGGACCCATCTGGAACTGCAGCGCTATTTTGGTATCCATGAGGCGCTGTCTGAAAAGACGGCGCCAGCCATCTGGGAGGCCTGCAATGCACAGATCGGACGTCCCGAGTTTGGTGCGCGCTCACTTTTGATGCGCATGAAGGTGCGCGCCGTGGGTACGACCGATGATCCGGCTGATACCCTGGAACACCACATCGACTATGCCGCGATAAGAACGGCAGATATGCCCGTGATGACGCCGAGTTTTCGCCCAGACCGGGCGCTGGCGATTGACGATCTCGGGGTCTGGAAGTCGTACATCGAACGCCTGGGCGTAGCGTCAGGGGTTTCGATCGGGTCTTACCAATCGCTGGTGATCGCGCTCGACAACCGGCACGCCGCATTTCATGCGCTCGGTTGCCGCGCGTCCGACCACGGCTTGGTGGCGCCATTTTCTACCTTTGCCAGCGATCGCGCGGTGGAATCATTTTTTGCCAAGCTGCTGCAAGGCGTCAGGCTAAGCAGCGAGGAGGTCAACGCCTACAAGACGGCCGTGCTGCTCGATGTCGGGCGCATGAACGCCAAACGCGGCTGGGCCATGCAATTGCATATGGCTGCCATTCGCAATCTCAACACTCCGATGTTCAACAAGCTGGGGCCGGACACCGGTTATGACGCGGCCAATGACGAACAAATTGCGGGACGACTGAGTGCTTTCATGAATGCGTTGCAGAGCGAGGGTCAGCTGCCAAAAACCATTCTCTATTCACTGAACCCCAATGATCTGGAGGTGCTGGGCACCATCATGGGCTGCTTCCAGGACGGATCGGTTCCGGGGAAGATCCAGATGGGATCGGCTTGGTGGTTCAACGACCACATCGATGGCATGCGCCGGCAGATGGTGAGCCTGGGCAACCTGGGGTTGCTGTCGCGCTTTGTCGGCATGCTTACCGATTCACGCAGCTTCCTTTCCTTTCCTCGTCACGAGTACTTCCGAAGAATTTTGTGTGCCTTGGTTGGTGGCTGGATGGAGTCGGGCGATATTCCGCCGGACTTTGACACCTTTGGCGCGATGGTGCAGGACATCAGCTACCGTAACGCCAAGAATTACTTTGCGATTCCCGGCGTGACCGATTGAGGGCCGGATGACCACTATGCAACTCTCCAATCGAACACTCAACGCGTTGCCACCGGCAGTCCATACGCCCCGTTATGACCGGTCCCAAGTGCAGGCATCGATCGTGCACCTGGGCGTAGGCGCATTCCACCGCGCACACCAGGCCGCCATGACCGAGGCCGTGCTGACTTCCGGTGATCTGGCCTGGGGCATTGTGGGTGCAGGCTTGATGACTTCGGGCACCAAGGATGCTTTGGTACCGCAGGACGGCTTGTACACGCTGGTGGAGCGTGCCGCCGGATCTGAAAAGACGAGTGTCATTGGCGCGATTGTCGAACTGCTGGGTGGTGAGGCGGACCTGCCCCAGGTGCTGGCACGCATGTGCGCCACCAGCACGCGCATCGTCAGCCTGACCGTGACGGAAAAGGGGTACTACCTCGATGTCGCTTCGGGTCGGTTGCAGCTCGATGCACCGATGGTCAAGGCGGACCTCGCATCACCCAGCAAGCCGAGAACGATCTTGGGGCTGATCGTTGAGGCACTGCGCGTGCGCCGGGCTCAAGGGGTCGCACCGTTCACCGTGCTGAGTTGCGACAACCTGCCCAACAACGGAAAGACCGCGAAAGCCGCGGTGGTGGCATTTGCGCGGGTGCTGGATACCGAACTTGCCGACTGGATCGCTGCCAACGTCCGATTCCCATGCTCCATGGTCGATCGCATCACACCGGCGACAACCGATGCGGATCGTGCCTATGTTGCAGACCAACTGAGTGTTCAAGACGCCTGGCCCATCGTCACCGAGGAGTTCGTGCAATGGGTGATCGAGGACGATTTCACCCTGGGGCGACCCGACTGGACGCTGGGCGGCGCAGTCTTTTCCAACGAAATCGAGGCTTGGGAGAACATGAAGCTGCGTTGCCTCAATGGTGCGCACTCCACACTGGCGTATGTGGGGCAGCTCATGGGGCGCGAGACTGTAGCAGACGCCATGCAGACGCCGCAGATTGCGTGCCTGCTCGATGAACTGTGGGCCGAAGTGCTGCAAGTCTTGAAAGCGCCCGCCGGTGTCGACCCGGCCGACTATGTGCAGCAACTCAAGGCCCGTTTTCTCAACCCGGCGCTGAAGCACCGGACACTGCAGATTGCGATGGATGGGTCGCAAAAGCTGCCACAGCGCCTGCTGGCCACATTGCGCGAAAGGCGCGCCCGGGGGCTTGCATCGCCAGCGCTGACGACCGCCATCGCCGCGTGGATGCACTTTGTCGTCAAGGCAACCCACACGAGTGGCGCCGTGCTCAACGACCCGCTCGCCGACGAACTGCGAGCCAAGGCAGGAATCAGCCTGCAGGCCAATGAAATCGTGCGTAGCCTGCTATCAATTTCGAAGATATTTGGGGCGGACCTGGCAATGGACGCGGGGTTTGTTGCAGCGCTATTAGAGCGTTTCGCTGCGCTCGCTACTGACCCTGCGGTGGCTTGCGAGCCATCGCTTACGTACTGAAACAAGTGGGCTTTATGCCCACCAAGGAGACCCCCCAATGAAGATGACATTCCGCTGGTATGGCGAATCCGACCCCGTCAAACTCGAATACATCCGCCAGATTCCGGGCATGTTCGGCATCGTCTCTGCGGTGTACGACGTGCCGGTGGGCGAGGTCTGGCCGCTCGAGAAGTTGCAGGCTTTGCGCGAACGCATCGAGGGTGCGGGCCTGAAGTTTGAGGTGGTGGAGAGCATTCCCACCCACGAAGACATCAAGTTGGGCAAGCCGGGGCGCGATCGGCTGATTGCCAACTTTGCGCAAAACATCCGCCATTGCGCAGCCGTGGGCGTAAAAGTCATCTGCTACAACTTCATGCCGGTGTTTGACTGGACGCGTACTGAAATGGCCAAGGAGTTGCCCGACGGCTCATTCACGCTGGCCTTCGACGCCAGCGCGGTCGCCCAGATTGACCCGGAAAAAGGAATCTCGCTGCCAGGCTGGGACGCTAGTTACAAGCCTGAAGAGTTGCGCAGTTTGCTGGCCGAATACAAGGCGGTGACCGCGGAGGACCTGTGGTCCAACCTAGAGTACTTTCTCAAGGCCATCATCCCGGTGGCAGAAGAGGTCGGTGTCAAGATGGCGATGCATCCCGATGATCCACCGCGCCCCATCTTCGGGTTGCCGCGGATTGTGAAGAATCGCGACGATCTGGCACGGCTGGTGGGCCTGGTCGATTCCAGTGCCAACGGGCTGACACTGTGCTCTGGTTCGTTAGGGGCCGACCTGTGTAACAACATCGAGTCCCTCGTGCGCGAGTTTGGCGGCCAGGGGCGCATTCACTTCGGACACCTGCGCAACGTCAAGGTGGAGCCCGATGGCACCTTCTATGAATCTACCCACCGCTCGTGCGATGGGTCACTGGACATGGCGGCCATCGTGAAGGCGTACCACGACATTGGGTTCGAGGGCTATGTGCGGCCCGACCATGGCCGCATGATCTGGGGTGAAACCGGTAAACCCGGCTATGGTTTGTACGACCGGGCTTTGGGTGCCGTCTATCTCAATGGCTTGTGGGAAGCTACCAGCAAGTGTGCCAAGCTTTCAGCGCAGTAGCAGTCGCGGCACATGGCCGAATGCCCTATGCGGCAGGCAATAGAAAGTCGTCGCGACAAGGTGAAAACTGATCCAGCAACATGCTGTGTGACTCCAATGCGACGACCCCATGGGGGCATCCCTGCGGAGCTACGAAGGCATCGCCTGGGCCCAAAATGCGCTTTTCTCCCTGTACAAGGACTTCAAACGAACCGGCAACAACGTATGCGATCTGGTCGTGTTCAGCATGCGCATGGGGGGTGCCCACTGCCCCCTTGTCAAACTGGACCAGCACCGACATCAGGCTCGGCGTATGTCCCACGATTTTCCGGCGAATGCCTTCACCCAGCTCGGTCCATTGGGATGCATGTGCGTCAAAGAAATTCATGGGCTACCTCAGTTCGTTTGGTGCTACTATACCGCATGAATTTTTTGTGAAACACTGGTTCAAAATCAGATCACCGACATTTCAGTTGTTTAAATTGATATCGCCAACGGGGGATGCGCTGATGCAGGCTCCCGGTACGTAGCAAACTGGAGAAGCCATGGAAATCCGCCAACCGATTCACAGCGACCACATGCGCACCCTCGATACCGAAGGATTGCGGCGTCACTTTCTAGTAGATAACTTGTTCCAAGCGGACACCGTCACGCTCACTTACAGCCAGATCGACCGCATTATTGTGGGCGGCATCATGCCGGTACAGTCGGCCGTTACGTTTGCTGCCGATTTGGCGCGTCACACGGGGACCGACTTCTTTCTGCAACGCAGAGAGCTTGGCCTGATCAATATTGGTGGCGCAGCCCGTGTTCGCGTCGATGATGTTGAGTTTGACGTCGGTGCGCGCGAGGCGCTGTATATTGGCCAAGGTGCCAAAGAACTGGCGTTCGTCAGTGTGGATTCGAATGTCCCAGCCAAGCTGTACTTCAATAGCGCACCAGCCCATTGCGCCTATCCCCATCGCAAGGTGTCGCTTGCGCAGGCATCGCCCGAGACTTTGGGCGCAGCGGAGACCGGCAACCGCCGGACGATCTACAAATTCATGGTGCCCGACGTGTTGCCTACCTGCCAGCTGTCCATGGGGATGACACAGCTCGAACCTGGCAGTCTGTGGAACACCATGCCTTGCCATACGCATGATCGCCGCATGGAGGTGTACTTCTATTTCGATCTGCCTGAGCAGGCTGCGGTCTTTCACATGATGGGCGAGCCAACCCAGACGCGCCATCTGGTGGTGCGCAATGAGCAAGCGGTGATCAACCCGAGCTGGTCGATCCACTCCGGTGTGGGAACACAGGCTTACACCTTCATCTGGGGCATGGTGGGTGAGAACCAGGTGTTCAAGGACATGGACCATGTGCCGATGACGGCGCTGCGCTAAACAGGGGAGCAGACATGATTCTTGAAAATTTCCAGCTGACGGGGCAAGTGGCTTTGGTCACTGGTTGCAACACCGGACTCGGCCAGGGTATGGCCGTTGCGTTGGCGCAAGCGGGCGCTGACATCGTGGGCGTCAATATGACCGACCCGTCCGAGACCGCTGCTGTAGTCACCTCCTTGGGACGAAAGTTTCTTGACTTGCGCGCCAATTTGTCCGACACCGCTTGCCTGGAAGGCGTAGTACAGCAGGCACTCGGGCTGCAGGGCGCCATAAACATCCTGGTGAACAATGCCGGGATCATTCGCCGCAACGATGCCATTGAATTCAGCGAAAAAGACTGGGATGACGTCATCGGTCTGAACCTGAAAACAGTGTTTTTTCTCTCGCAGGCAGTTGCCAAGCAGTTCCGCAAGCAGGGCACTGGCGGAAAGATCATCAACATAGCCTCCATGCTGTCATTTCAGGGTGGCGTTCGTGTCCCCTCGTATACCGCGTCCAAAAGTGGGGTCATGGGCATTACCCGTGCACTGGCGAACGAATGGGCGACGCACGGAATCAATGTCAATGCGATTGCCCCAGGCTATATGAGCACCGACAACACTGCCGCATTGCGGGCTGACGCAGCGCGAAATGCTTCGATACTGGAGCGCATACCGGCGAATCGCTGGGGACTTCCTGAAGATCTCGCGGGCCCGGTGGTGTTTCTGGCATCTGCGGCCTCGAATTACGTCAATGGCTTTACGCTGGCGGTGGATGGTGGATGGCTCGCCCGTTAGGCGCACAGCACGCCAAAAGAAATTGGAATAGCTTCGGGAAACTGCATCAAACCCATCGATAATTGATTTTGAAACATGTTTTCAATGAAAACGAAACGATATGGATGATGACGCACTAGACACCAAGCAGCCCGAGTCGGTTGCTGCGGTACTCAAGACCTTTGGACTGCTGCAGGCATTGGCTGATCGCAGTGAAACAGGTATATCGGACTTGTCCGTGCGCCTTGCGATGCCGAAGGCTACCGTCTACCGGTTCCTTCAAACCATGATGACCCTCGGGTATGTGCGCCAGGAAGCTGACAGCGAGCGTTACGGCTTAACCATGAAGGTTTTTGAGCTTGGCACCAAGGCGCTGCAATATCCCGAGTTGGTCGACCTGGCCAAGCACCACATGCAGATGCTGGCAGACCGTACCGGCGAAACCGTACATTTGGGCACACTGATCGACAGTGAAATCATCTATGTGCACAAAGTGGATTCAAGCCACATGTTGGGGATGTACTCCAAGGTGGGGCGTCGGGCACCGCTGCATTGCACGGCGATTGGCAAGGTGCTGATGGCGTGGGAGCATCCGGAGCGTCGGGCACTGATCCTGAAGGGCGCGGACTTCAAGCGTTACCGTGAGAAAACCATCGTGGACCCCGATGCGTTCGAGCAAGAGTTGCAGAGGGTCAAGACACAGGGCTTTGGTGAAGATCGTGAAGAATTTGACGATCACATCCGTTGCCTGGGTATTCCGATCTTCGACCGCCTCAATCGGCCCGTGGCGGGAATGAGCATTTCATTCCCGACTTTCCGTTACGACCCGACTCGCGAGCAGGAGGTCGTCACCATGTTGCGCGACGCCAGTCGTGATATTTCCCAGCGCCTTGGTTGTACCAACTTTCCGCTCGTAGCCTGAAGTTCCTGCCAAGCAGGAATCTGCTTCACACTGTGCCGAGCGCCAGCGCTCGGCCAGTCGAGCAGTTTCAGCGGATCACGCGTGCGCCCTTGCCCTTCATGGCGGCTTCAACTTCTTCCACACGCACCATCGAGGTGTCGCCGGGCGTGGACATTGCCAACGCACCATGGGCGGCGCCATATTCGACAGCGAGTTGCGGCCCCTTGCTTTCCATAAAACCGTAGGCCAAGCCGGAGGCAAAGCCATCGCCGCCACCGACGCGGTCATAAATCTCCAGGTGGTCGCGCTTCATCGACTGGTAAATCTGGCCGTCGTACCAAAGAATCGCAGACCAGTCGTTAAAGCTCGCGGTCGTGGCTTTGCGCAAAGTAGTGGCTGCCACTTTGAAGTTGGGAAACTCCGCAACCGCCTTTTGGATCATCTTGGCGAACGAATCGGTTTCAATGTTCGTGAGGTGCTCGTCTGCACCTTCGACCTCAAAGCCCAGGCATGCCGTGAAGTCTTCTTCGTTACCGATCATGACGTCGACGTTCCTGGCAATGGTGCGGTTGACGCGCTGTGCCGCTTCCTTGCCCCCTTGGCTCTTCCAGAGCGACGCGCGGTAGTTCAAGTCGTACGCCACCACAGTTCCGTATTTCTTGGCCGCTTCCACCGCTTCAATGACTGCTTCAGCGGTGTTAGAGGCCAGTGCTGCAAAGATGCCACCGGTGTGAAACCAGCGCACGCCTTCTTCACCGAAAATCTTTTCCCAGTTGATTTCGCCGGGTTTGATCTGCGAGGCGGCGCTGTGGCCACGGTCTGAGCATCCAAGTGCGGGGCGAATGCCAAAGCCCTTTTCCGTAAAGTTCAGGCCCACGCGGGTGTTCTTTCCCAAACCGTCAAACTCGCGCCAGATGCAATGCGACATATCCACACCGCCTTGCATGATCAGGTCTTCCACCAGCCAGCCCAGGTCATTCTTGGGCAGCGCGGTGGCCACCATGGCGCGCTTGCCCCAGCATTTGCGCATGGCGCGCGCCACGTTGTATTCGCCGCCGCCTTCCCATACCTGGAAGCTGCGCGTATTGCGCACACGTCCAAAGCCAGGATCGAAGCGAAGCATCACTTCCCCAAAGGATGCGCAATCCCACTTCGTTTCTGCAGCAGTCTTGATAATCAGTTCAGCCATAGTGCGCTCCTTGCGAAATTAGTTCTTGCATGCGATTTCAGCTTTGATGGTTTTCACCAGCGTGACCGTCTTGCGTACGTTGTCTTCAATGCCTTTGAAGTCTCTTGCGTCGAGCAGTTTCTTGGTGACGAGGTTCGAGCCGATGCCGCAGGCCACAATACCCGCGCCAAACCACTTGCGCAACGATTCCTCAGTCGGGTCCACGCCGCCCGTGGGCATGATTCGGGTCCATGGCATCGGTCCCATGACACTCTTGACGAAGTCCGGGCCGCCGACTGAAGAGCCGGGGAACACCTTGATGATCTCGCAACCCAACTCCTGAGCATCTCCGATCTCCGTCGCAGAACCGCAGCCTGGGCTGTAGGGGATGCCACGGCGGTTGCAGACTTTGGCAACTTCGGCATTGAGCAGTGGTCCCACGACAAATTTGGCGCCATTGGCAATGAATATGCCCGCGGTGGGAGCGTCGACGATGGACCCGACGCCCATGATGACGCTGGGGTCTGCCTTGGCAAAATGGCGGGTGACATCCAGAAAAACCTGTGCTGCGAAGTCGCCCCGGTTGGTAAATTCCACACACTTGGCCCCACCATTGGCACAGGCTTGAATCACATCGATACAAAGCGCTGTATCAGGGTGGTAGAACACCGGTATCACGCTCTGATCCATCATTGCCGTCAAAACGGCCATACGGTCCTTGGCTGCCATCACATCTCCTTTGAAATATCACTCTAACTCGTATTCGGAATGAGGCCACAGGCACAACCCCGATGGTTTAGCAGCGCTGCTGGGCTACATGCGGTGCCGGATTATATTATGAAACAACGTTTTAAAAACAATTGTTCTTCATTTCATTTGGTGGCAATGGCCCGGAGAGGACCGCCAGCACGGCTGGCGGCGGACAGCCAAGGATTGTCGTTTATGCTTGTTGCGCCAGAATTCGCTGATACTTGAGCGCCGTGCCCGACTGCCCCTGCCTGAAGTGGGGGTGCCGCCAGGCGATTCCGATTTGGCTCGAATTTTGCTGGAGATCGGGTGTCGGCGCAGGTCTTTTGGTCTGCTGTAGTGCGTCCTACTCCTTGTCTGAATTGCGCCGTCCGCTATCGTTTTTGTAGTCCCTTAACTTGGAGATATGTCTGTGAAGAAACTATTGACCCGCCGCCAGGCAGTCGTACTGGCTGCCACCCTTGTCGCAATGACCCCCGGCCTGACCCTGGCGCAGGCCAAACTCAAGGTGGCAGGCATCTACACGGTGCCTTTCGAGCAGCAGTGGGCCGGGCGTCTGCATCAGGCCCTCAAGGCGGCCGAGGCCCGCGGAGAGATTGAATACAAGGCCAGCGAAAACGTCAGCAACGCCGACTACGAGCGCGTCATGCGCGAGTACGCCACTGCTGGCAATGCACTGATTGTGGGCGAGGCGTTTGCGGTGGAAGCCGCTGCCCGCAAGGTGGCCAAGGACTTTCCCAAAGTGTCCTTCCTGATGGGCTCCTCTCTCAAGCCCCAGGCACCCAACTTCAGCGTGTTTGACAATTACATCCAGGAACCGGCTTACCTCTCGGGCATGGTGGCCGGTGGCATGACCAAGAGCAACAAGATCGGTATGGTGGGGGGCTTTCCCATTCCCGAGGTCAACCGCCTGATGAACGCCTTCATGGCCGGTGCCAAAGAGGTCAACCCCAAGGTCGAGTTCAGTGTGAGCTTTATCAATAGCTGGTTTGATCCACCCAAGGCCAAGGAAGCCGCTTTCGCCATGATCGACAAGGGCGCGGACGTGATGTACGCCGAGCGCTTTGGCGTGAGCGACGCCGCCAAGGAAAAAGGCAAGCTGGCTATCGGCAACGTGATAAACACCCAGCCGCAATACCCCGACACCGTGGTGGCCTCGGCCCTGTGGCACTTCGAGCCCTCCGCCGATCGCGCCATCAAGATGGTGAAAGACGGCAAGTTCACCGCCGAAGACTACGGCCAGTATTCCATGATGAAGTACAAGGGCTCATCCCTGGCACCGCTAGGCACATTCGAGAAAAAAGTGCCTGCCGACATCGTGGCCAAGGTCAAGGGCAAGGAAAAAGATATTCTGGACGGCAAGTTCACGGTGGTGGTGGACGACAACCAGCCTAAGTCCAGCAAGTAATGGTTCCCCCCCGAAGCGGCCGCATGGCCGCTCCCCCCTCAAGGGGGCGCCACCAGCGGCCCGGCGGAGCCGGTTCCGCGGTGGCCTGCGCATGACAACATCGCCGCAGCCTGTGCTGCGGCTGGCAAGCATCACCAAGCGCTTTGGCGACCTGATCGCCAACAGCGACATTTCCCTGGAGCTGCAACGCGGCGAAGTGCTGGCTCTGCTGGGCGAGAACGGCGCGGGCAAGTCCACGCTGGTGTCCATCCTGTTCGGGCACTACACGGCCGATGCGGGTGAGATCACCGTGTTTGGCAAGCCGCTGCCCGGTGGTGACCCCGGTGCCGCACTGGCGGCAGGCATTGGTATGGTGCACCAGCACTTCACGCTGGCCGACAACCTCAGCGTGCTCGACAACGTAATGATGGGCTCCGAGCCGCTGTGGCAAGGCTTTACCCGGCACCGCGCGGCACGTGCACGCCTGCTCGAGGTGGCGCAGCGCTTCAGTCTGGGTGTGGACCCCACGGCGCTGGTGGGCAGCCTCTCGGTGGGCGAGCGCCAGCGGGTGGAGATTCTCAAGGCGCTGTACCGGGGCGCACGGATTCTGATTCTGGACGAGCCCACGGCAGTGCTCACGCCGCAGGAAAGCGAAGACCTGTTCAAAGTGTTGGGTTTGATGGTGGCAGAGGGCCTGTCCATCATTTTCATCAGCCACAAGCTGGCCGAGGTGCTACGCGTGTCGCACCGGGTGGCAGTGCTGCGTGGCGGGCGATTGGTGGCGCAGGCCAGCGCCCAGGGCACTAGCCAGGCACAGTTGGCGCAGTGGATGGTGGGTCATGCCGTAGAGGCGCCGCAGCGCCACCCTGCCCGCAAGGTGGGCATGCCGGTGTGTGTGCTGCAAAACGTGAGCACCGGCGCGGGCCGCGAGCGGCTCGATGCGGTGTCGCTCACCCTCAACGCCGGGGAAATCGTGGCCATCGCCGGTGTATCTGGCAACGGCCAGGTGGCCCTGGCCGAACTGCTGTGCGGTACGCGCCAGGCGCAGGCGGGTGAGGTGACACTCCTGGGCCAACCGTTGCCCGCCGCCCCTGCACGGCTGGTCGATGCGGGCGTGGCGCGAATCCCGGAAGACCGCCATGCCGTCGGCGTGGTGGGCGATTTGCCGCTGTGGGAAAACGCTGCCTCTGAGCGGCTGCGTAGCCCGTTCTTTTCGCGCTGGGGCTGGGTACGCCGGGGCGCGGCCAAAGCCTATGCCCAGCGTGTGATGGCCGCGTTTGACGTGCGCGGTGGCGGTGCCGACACCGCAGCCCGCGCGCTCTCAGGCGGCAATATGCAAAAGCTGATTCTGGGCCGGGCGCTTATGCATCCTGCGCAAGCAGCTATCAATTTCGAAGCAAATAGCGCCCCGGGAGAGAGCACACAAGCCTCCAGCTTGCACACTGCCCGGCTGATCGTGGCGCATCAGCCCACGTGGGGGCTGGACATTGGCGCGGTGGCCTATGTGCAGCAGCAACTCATCGCGGCGCGCGATGCCGGTGCCGCCGTACTGCTGATCTCGGACGACCTGGAAGAGGTGCTCACCCTGGGTGACCGGGTGGCGGTGATGCACGCAGGCCAGCTCAGCGCAGCACGGCCCGCGCTCGACTGGAGCCGCGAATCCATCGGCCTGGCCATGACCGGATCGGATCATCCATGAGACTGGAAAAGCGCAACACCCACTCGTCCCTTGCCATGGTGCTGGCGCCACTGGGCGCAATAGCCGCCACCCTGCTGGTGGCCGCGTTGCTGGTGCTATGGGCAGGTGCGCCGGTGGCGCAGACCTATGGCCTCATGCTGCAAGGCGGCTTCGGCTCGGTCTTTGCCCTGAGCGAAACCCTGACCCGCGCCATCCCGTTGATGCTCACCGGTCTGGCGGCGGCCGTGGCTTTTAGGGCCCGGCTGTTCAATATCGGTGCCGAAGGGCAGTTGTATGTCGGTGCGCTGGCTGCAGTGGCCGTCGGCGGCATGCATGGCGGCACTGGCTTTGACCTTCCACCAGCCTTGCTGTTTGTGTTGATGCTACTGACTGCCGCGCTGGCGGGTGCCCTGCTGCTGCTGGGCCCGGCGCTCTTGAAAGCGCGCCTTGGCGTGGATGAGGTGGTGACCACCTTGCTGCTGAACTTCATCGTGCTGCTGCTGGTGTCAT
>JAIFLV010000015.1 GCA_020048895.1 Rhodoferax sp.
ACTTTCAAGGGCCACCCTGCGGACAAAAAAGTCCAGAAGAAATAAGGAGTTGACCATGGAAACACGTGCAACCCTTCGTGGCGTTCGTTTGTCGGTCGACAAAGGCCGTCTGGTCGCGGACCTGATCCGCGGCAAAAAAGTGGACCAAGCCCTGAACATCCTGCAGTTCACGCAGAAAAAAGCTGCTGTGATCATCAAGAAGGTTCTGGAGTCTGCTATCGCCAACGCTGAGCACAATGATGGTGCTGACATCGACGAATTGAAGGTCAAGACCATCTACGTTGAACAAGGCGCATCGCTGCGTCGCTTCACGGCCCGCGCAAAAGGTCGCGGAAACCAAATCAGAAAACCCACGTGCCATGTGTACGTGACGGTTGGTAACTGAAAGAGGCACGGATACATATGGGACAAAAAATCCACCCTACCGGGTTTCGTCTTTCGATCAGCCGTAACTGGTCTTCTCGCTGGTACGCCAGCAACCGTGACTTCGCCGGCATGCTGGCCGAAGACATCAAGGTGCGTGAGTACCTGAAGGCCAAGCTAAAGAACGCTTCGGTCTCCCGCATTTTGATTGAGCGTCCTGCCAAGAACGCACGCATCACCATTTTTTCATCACGTCCTGGTGTCGTGATTGGTAAAAAAGGCGAGGACATTGAAAACCTCAAGCGCGATCTGGGCAAACAGCTCGGCGTGCCAGTGGCAGTCAACATCGAAGAAGTGCGCAAGCCTGAAATCGATGCCAAGCTGATTGCTGACAGCATTACGCAACAATTGGAAAAGCGGATCATGTTCCGCCGTGCCATGAAGCGCGCCATGCAAAACGCCATGCGTCTGGGTGCCCTGGGCATCAAGATCATGTCGGCTGGCCGTTTGAACGGTATCGAAATTGCGCGGACCGAGTGGTACCGTGAAGGCCGCGTGCCATTGCACACCCTGCGCGCCGATATTGACTACGGCACGTCTGAAGCCAAGACCACCTACGGTGTGATCGGTGTGAAGGTTTGGGTCTACAAGGGCGACACACTGGGTCGCAATGACCTGCCGGCAGCGACCGAGACGCGCACTGAAGAAGAGCGCCGTCCGCGCGGTCCGCGGCGCGACGACCGTGGCGGTGCACGCCCTGGTTCAGACCGTCCGGCTCCCCGTGGCGCAGCTCCGCGTCGTCCCGCTGGTGCCAATGTGGCTCCTGCAGATGGCAGTGACAAACCCGTCGAGGCCTCTGGCGTTGACGCTACCAAACCCACCGTTAAGCGCGTTCGCAAGGTCGCCGCGCCAGGTGCCGCAGGCAGCACAGGCGCTGCGGCAGCTGACGGTAAAGGAGAATAAGCATGTTGCAACCCACTCGGCGGAAATACCGCAAAGAGCAAAAGGGCCGTAACACCGGTATTGCAACCCGTGGTTCATCGGTTGCGTTCGGTGATTTCGGTCTGAAATGTACCGATCGCGGCCGTCTGACCGCGCGCCAGATCGAAGCAGCACGTCGTGCTATTTCCCGCCACGTCAAGCGCGGTGGACGTATCTGGATTCGTGTGTTCCCTGACAAACCCATTTCCCAAAAGCCTGCTGAAGTGCGTATGGGTAACGGCAAAGGTAACCCGGAGTATTACGTCGCTGAAATTCAGCCCGGCAAGATCGTGTTTGAAATCGTCGGCGTGACCGAAGAGCTCGCACGTGAAGCATTCCGTCTGGCAGCTGCCAAGCTGCCGTTGCGCACCACATTTGTGGCACGCATGGTTGGCCAGTAATCAGGAGAACAAGCAATGAAAACTACTGAACTGCGCACCAAGGACGTGGCTGGCTTGCAAGCAGAAGTAAAGGCTTTGCAAAAAGCCCACTTCGGCCTGCGTATGCAAAAAGCCACGCAACAACTCAACAACACCGCTACGCTGCGCACCGCGCGCCGTGATATTGCCCGCGCCAAGACCATTCTTGTCGAGAAGCAAAGCGCTGAAACATCCGCAAAATAAGGAGCGATAAATGACGGAAGCTAAAAAATCCCTCAAGCGCACCTTGATTGGCAAGGTGGTCAGCGACAAGCGTGCCAAGACAGTCACGGTGCTCATCGAGCGCCGCGTCAAGCACGAGCTTTACGGCAAGATTGTTGGCAAGTCCAGCAAATACCACGCCCACGATGAAAAGGGCGAGTACAAGATGGGCGATGTCATCGAGATTACCGAGAGCAAGCCTATTTCCAAGACCAAGAACTGGGTGGCAACACGCCTGGTTGAAAAAGCGGCAGTGGTCTAAAACCAAAGACGTTGCAGGCTACAGGTCTTTCTCAAACGGCTCACAATGTGGGCCGTTTTGCATTTGACTGCAAGCACTGCACGCAGTTGTGAGCCACATCGCAATCGAGTTCGATTGAACAATTCGTATAACTAATTTGCTTAGGAGCAGACATGATTAAAGTAGGCGATACCCTTCCCGCAGCCACACTGATGGAATACATGGAAGTTGAGGGAGAGGGTTGCAGCATTGGCCCCAATCCAGTGGATGTTGCCAAAGCCACTGGCGGTAAAACCATTGCGCTGTTCGCGTTGCCCGGAGCATTCACACCCACCTGCTCGGCCAAGCATGTGCCTGGCTATGTCGATAACTTCGATGCCTTCAAAGCTGCTGGAGTTGACGAGATCTGGTGCGTCAGTGTGAATGATGCGTTTGTGATGGGCGCATGGGCACGTGATCAGAAGACCAGTGGCAAGGTGCGCATGCTTGCCGATGGCAGCGCGGCTTTTGCTCAGGCCACCGGCTTGACGCTGGACCTGACTGCCAAAGGCATGGGCTTGCGCAGCAACCGCTATTCCATGCTGGTCAAGGATGGCAAGGTGGCATCACTCAACATTGAGGGGCCAGGAAAGTTTGAAGTCAGTGACGCTGCAACCCTGTTGGCACAAGCCAAGTCCTGATCGCAGTTATTCCATTTCCAAATCATGTGTGTCTAGGCGCAAAGCCGAAGGCAGTGCTGAAGCACGACAAGGCGAAGCAACAACGACACGGATGAATTGGAATTGGAATTACAAGTCGGCCTTGAGGTAGTGGGCCCCTGCAATGGGGTTGAAGTAGTAGGGTGGAATGTCTTCAAACCCGAGGTCTTCGTACAGCGCCCGTGCCGACTCCATTTCATCCAGCGTATCGAGCAGGATGCAGTCGTAGCCGCGCAGGCGCGCTGCATCCAGAATCCCTTCGGCCAATTGCCGTCCGATTCCCAACCCACGGAAGTCTGAACGGACAAACAGGCGTTTCATTTCGCAGGCATTGGGATAATCTACGCCATCCAGTGCACGCAAGGCGCTGCAGCCTGCATAGTGCCCATCCACCGTGGCAAGCAGCAGCGCACCCCGAGGTGCGGCGTACTCGCCCGGCAGGTTGCGTAATTCCTCGTCGAAATTCTGGAAACACAAATCGACCGTCAGCGATTGGGCATAGCGCTTGAAGAGGTCGCGCAACCCTTCCATTTCTTCAGGGGTTGCGGGGGTTGTCAGGCGTACCGCATGCTTGGTTCGGTCTGCAGGAGCGGCTGACGGCATTATCCAGCCCACTTCACCAGCCACGCCACCGCCAAGGCACACAGCGCAAACACAATGACCCCCACAGTGCGAGAAACAGCGTCGTCGCGCGAAGATGGAAACGCCTGAGGCAGTTCCTTGTCTCCGTGCAGCATGGGCGCAACCAGATTCTCACCCTTGCGAACGCGGTAAAACACAATGGCACCCACATGCAGCAGCACCAGAACAATCAGAATCACTTTACCCACCTCGGTATGGTAGTTCGTCGCCAAGCTCACCCAGTCGCCAGATACCATTTTGGCCAACGGACCCGAAGAAGCTATCTCGTCGTCGCTAAACAGGCCGGTGCCCACTTGCACCAGGGCAAAAAACAAAAGTCCCAGAGCCGACAGTGCCCCCATGGGATTGTGCCCAACCGAGTGCTCGGGCGAAGCGTTCCCCTTGAGGTACTGCAGCACCGTAATGGGCCCCTTCACAAAGCTGATAAAGCGCGACCAACGCCCTCCCACAATACCCCAGACAAGGCGAAAAGCCAGCAGACTCAACACCGTGTAGCCAAACCGGAAGTGCCAGACCATTGCGTCACCGCCAATTTGACCGGTCACCACCAACCCAACGAAGCAGGCCACCAGACACCAATGGAAAAGGCGTGTAGGCAAATCCCAGACTCGAACAGTATTCAAGGTATTTCTCCAAATAGCAGCGGGGTGGATACGCACCGGCGGACGCACATGGTACCAACAGTTGCTTTGTGCGGCCCCAATCCAACGGTCTTTGTGCAGAATATTTGAATCCCCTCTAAACTCTAGGCTCATTCCCATTTTTTCAACCCTTCAACATAAAGGTCATCTCATGAAGAAACTCGCTTCTCTCGCCATCGCTGTCGCAACTTTGGTAGTTGCAGTTCCCGCATCTGCCCAGTTTGCCAAACCCGACGATGCGGTGAAGTACCGCAAGAATGCGTTTTTCGTGATGCAACAGAACTTTGGCCGGGCCGCTGGCATGGCACAGGGGAAGATTCCTTTCGATGCCAAAGTGGCCGCTGAGAGCGCTGCGGTGGCTGAGTTCGTCTCCAAGCTGCCGTGGGCTGGTTTTGGTGATGGCACCGACAAGGGCGACACCAAGGCTGATCCAAAGATCTGGGCTGAAAAGGCCAAGTTCAATGAGATGGCTGAAAAGATGCAAGCCGAGATGACCAAGTTCGCTGCCGCTGCCAAGACCGGCAGTGCAGACAACATGAAGGCGGCCCTGGGTGCGGTGGGCGGTACCTGCAAGGCGTGCCATGACGCCTACAAAAAGGATTGAGCCGAATCAGGCGCAACGCGCCTGTGGTTGAATCAGAGGGTGGTAAGGTCGCTTTGGCCTGCCACCCCTTCTTTTTTTTGGGTGCCGATTCCGACCGCGTGACCTGTTTGCAATGAAACCGATATCTCAGGGCAAAGCCGTCCTCATCTTTGTGGTTTTTGCGTTTGCATACTTCTTATCGACACTGATTCGTGCGGTCACCGCCACACTCGCTCCCACGCTCGTGCAGGAGTTTTCACTCAATGCACGCGACTTGGGCCTGCTCGCCGGGGGCTATTTTCTGGGATTTTCCGCAGTTCAACTGCCGTTGGGCCATTGGCTGGATCGATTTGGCCCTAAAAAGGTCGTGCTGAGCTTCTTGTCCGTTGCGGTGCTTGGCTGCGTGGCGTTTTCGATGGCATCGGGGTTCGCAGGGCTGGTGGTGGCGCGTATGTTGTATGGCGTCGGTGTGGGTGCCTGTCTGATGGCACCACTCACGGGATACCGGCGCTGGTACGCGCCAGTCAGTCAGATGCGCGCCAACTCCTGGATGCTGATGGTGGGCGCCCTGGGCATGGTCGCCTCCACCTTGCCCGTGCAGTGGCTGCTGCCGTATGTGGGATGGCGGTCCTTGTTTCTGGGACTTGGGAGCCTGGTGGTATTGGCGATGCTGCTGATCGCCTGGCAGATTCCGGCTTGGCAAGCATCGCCGCCGTTGGTAGGTGCCACGGCGGCTTTTCCAGCCGGCAATTCGCCATCTGGCTATTCCCAAGTTTGGAGCAATCCCTACTTTCGCCGGTTGGCACCCCTGGGGTTTTTCAACTATGGTGGCCTGGTCGCGGTACAGACCCTATGGGCCGCCCCATGGATGATTCAGGTCAGCGGTTACAGCGCGCTGGAGGCCGCTACCGGAATGTTCTGGATCAACGTATCCATGTTGCTGGTATTTTGGTTCTGGGGGTTCGTCAATCCGTGGTTGGCACGCAAGGGGTTTCATGCCAATCGTTTGATAACCTGGGGCATACCCGCGAGCCTAGTCACTCTTGCTACACTTATAGTAGCTGGCAGCGCTTATCCTGCGGGCGCTACAGCCATTTTTATCACTTATTGTGCTGCTTCTACAGTGTGCGCTTTTGCGCAACCTGCGGTAGCTCTTGCGTTCCAAACCGAGCTCGCGGGGCGCGCACTATCGGCCTACAACCTGGTGATCTTTGGCGGGGTTTTCGCAGTGCAATGGGGCATTGGTCTGCTGGTGGATGGTTTTCGGGCGCTGCAGTGGTCGCAAGTTGCGGCGCACCAGGGAGCGTTCGCGGTCTTTGGCGTGTGTTGTATCGCTGCTTACTTGCATTTTTTGCGCGCAAAGTAACGCCATAATCACTTGGCACCATGAATACCGGTATTCTCATCATCGCCCATGCGCCACTGGCCAGTGCATTGCGCTCTTGTGTGATGCATGTGTATCCGGACGCCGGTGCCGGAGTGCTCGCGCTGGACGTGGCGCCCAATGACCCGACCGAGGTCACCAGCCGGGCAGCGGTCGCGCTGCTCGCCGAGTTGCACACTCCCAACGCCCTGGTCCTGACGGATGTGTTTGGCGCCACGCCCTGCAACGTGGCACAGAAAATGGTCGATGGCATCCATTCCCGGCTGGTGGCCGGGGTCAACCTGCCCATGCTGCTGCGGACTGTGAACTACCGCCATGAGCCACTCGATGTGCTGGTGGCTCGCGCTATGGCGGGTGGCTCGCAGTGCATCATGCAGGTCGCGGTGTCGGCACCCCAAAATCAGGCAAAGAAAAACAATGATCACCTCCACCACGACCATCAGCAATAAGCTGGGATTGCATGCGCGTGCCTCGGCCAAGCTGACCAAATTGGCCGGCAGTTTTCCGTGTGAAGTCTGGATGTCCCGTGGCGAGCGCCGTGTCAATGCCAAAAGCATCATGGGCGTGATGATGCTGGCCGCTGGCATCGGCTCGCAAGTGACGATCGACACCAACGGCGAGCGTGACCAGGAAGCAATGGACGCACTGCTGGCGCTCATTGCAGACAAATTCGGTGAAGGCGAATGACTTTCGCGATCCATGGGCTGGCGGTATCACGCGGGGTGGCGATCGGGCGCGCGGTGCTGGTTGCGTCAAGCCGGGTTGATGTCGCGCACTACTTTGTCGAGGCGCATGAGGTTGCTGCAGAAATAGAACGTGTCCGGTTGGGACGCGATGTGGTGGTGGAGGAAATCCACCGCATGCAGGCAACCATTTCGCACATGGGTCCCAAAGAGGCGCCCCACGAGCTCAGTGCCCTGCTGGACGTGCACCTGATGCTGCTGCAGGACAACGAGCTCATCGCAGGCGTCAAGCACTGGATTACCGACCGCCTGTACAACGCTGAGTGGGCGCTTACAACGCAGCTGGAAGTCATTGCGCGGCAGTTTGACGAGATGGAAGACGAGTACTTGCGCGAACGCAAGGCCGACATGGAGCAGATCGTCGAGCGGGTGCTGCGCGCCATGAAAGGAGTTGGCCCTTCCATCGTCGCGCACCACCAGCAGCAGCGGCAGGCGCGCAAACCTTCGCAGCAAGACCTCCTGCTCGACGACACGGTGGATGT
>JAIFLV010000088.1 GCA_020048895.1 Rhodoferax sp.
TCTACAACAATCGCGGCACCGAGTTTCTGGTGCGGCAGGACTACCCCCAAGCCTACGCCTACTACAAAGCGGCTATCGAGACCGATCCGACATTCGTGCCCGGTTTCTCCAATCTGGCCCAGCTGTACAGCGTGCGCGGTATGTTCCCCGCGTCAGAGCAATTGTTGCGCCATGCGCTTGCGCTGGGCGGCGACGCGTATGCGCCGCTGCGCTCCCTGCATCGGTTGTTGACGGACCAGGCGCGCCTGTCCGAGGCGCAGGATGTCGCAAAGGCGCTGGCGAAGCTGCAGGACGAAGACCCCTATTACTGGTTTGGCAAGGGCCTGGTTGCCCTGCGCGAAGGGCGCAACGGCAACGCCGTTGACGCACTGGAGCGGGCGGCCGAGCTGACGACCGGCTTTGAAGAAATTCACTTCCACCTTGGCCTGGCCTATCTGCGCAACGGCCAGCGCAAGGAGGCGACCCGGCAGATGGCTGCGTTGAGCGCCATCAATACCGAGGCACCGGGGCTGGCCGTGCTGAGCAAGAAGATGGCAGGTCTGAACGCGTCATCCAGCGTGCATTGACGTCAGGCGCTGATTTCGTCCATGGTGCTGTCGTCCAGGTGCCGCACATCGGCCCAGCCCACCAGGGTGAGCGACTCGGGCGTCCACAGTAGCCGGTTGATGGCAGCATTGCCCAGTTCCCAGGTGCGTGGTGCCGAGATGTCCTGCTGGGTGGCGAGCCGGTACAACGCATCCATGATGCCGCCGTGTGCCACCAAGACTATCTGCTGGCCCAGGTGTTGGCTGGCCAATGCGTGCAGCGTGTCGGCCACGCGCTGGCGCAGTTGCACCAGCGACTCGCCCCCCTCGGGTGCAAAGTCAGGTTCGCGATGGCGCCAGCGCCGTGATTCGTCGGGCCAGTCGTTGGAGATCTGCGCATACGTCAGGCCTTCAAAAATCCCAAAGCCCCGCTCGCGCAGGCCCTTGTGCAAGCGCACCTCGCGTGCGTGTGGCGCCGGCGTTTTGGCGGCTATTGCCAGGGCGGTGGTCTTGGCGCGCAGCAGGTCGCTGGCGTAAATGGCGTCAATGGTTTCATCGGCCAGGGCATTGGCCACACGCTCGGCCTGCCAGCGCCCATGCGGGTTGAGGTCAATGTCGAGCTGCCCCTGGATGCGCGTGTCTACATTCCAGGCGGTCTCGCCATGGCGCACGGCAATGATGCGGGTGGCGTTGCTCATAGGGTCACTACCTGTAAACCTGAAAGCGCAGCCGGCATCAGCTCCTCCGTGTCGAAGGCCCTGTCGCCGTCCTCGTCGGGCACACCCGTTACCTGAATGCCCTTGAAGTCATAGCGGGTGTGGTCCATCAGGTGCGACGGCACCACGTTTTGCAACGATGTGAACATGGTCTCGGTACGCCCCGGGTACTGACGCTCCCACTGGTGCAGCATGCGCTTGATTTCCTGGCGCTGCAGGTTTTCCTGGCTGCCGCATAGCGAGCAGGGAATGATGGGGAACTTCCGGTGCTCGGCCCAGCGTGTGAGGTCTTTCTCGGCCACGTAGGCCAGTGGCCGGATCACGATATGGCCGCCATCGTCGCTGACCAGTTTGGGTGGCATGCCTTTCAACTTGCCAGCAAAGAACATGTTGAGAAAAAACGTCTGCAGCATGTCATCACGGTGGTGGCCCAGCGCAATCTTGGTGATATTGAGTTCGTCGGCCACCCGGTACAAAATGCCGCGGCGCAGGCGGCTGCACAGGCTGCACATGGTCTTGCCCTCGGGGACCACCTTCTTGACGATGCTGTAGGTGTCTTGCGTTTCGATGTGGTATTCAATGCCCAGGCTCTTGAGGTATTCGGGCAGGATGTGGTCGGGAAAGCCCGGCTGTTTCTGGTCGAGGTTGACCCCCACCAGATCAAACCGGATGGGCGCGCGCTGCTGCATTTTCAGCAGAATATCGAGCATGCCGTAGCTGTCCTTGCCACCCGAGAGGCACACCATGACCCGGTCACCCTCTTCGATCATGTTGTAGTCGATGATGGCTTGCCCCATCTGGCGGCACAGGCGCTTTTCCAGCTTGTGGGTTTCGCGCTCAATCTTGGCGGAATGGGTGGGCGTGGCGACTTCGGCGTCGGCCCAGGCGGCAGTCATGCTGGTGTTTTCCATAGCCGGCTATTTTCGCCGATGCCGCCGGGGCGCGCGGCGCACACGGTTTTTACGGAACTACTCGGTTGGCAGCGGCCGTGCCATGCTGGTAAATGCAATCGACCGTGCCATGGACAGATCCGCGTGAAAACCTTCCACAATCGGGGGGCTGGCGGGCTTATCGGCCTTCCAGACAATCAGGAAATTGGCACCAGAGCCGCCCGCATCGTCGCTGCGCGGTACGAATAGTTCCAGGGTGCCAAACGGGCCAATCACTTTGGGCGTGGGCACGTACTCGCGCAGTCGCTTGCCATCGGTATCAAAGTATTGGGCAGACAGGACCCGAATCGGCAGCACCGGGTCGGTATTACGCACGCTGACCGATACCGACACCAGAGTTTTCGCCGGCTGCCCCGACTTGTTCACATCACCGTGCCAGATGTGCGAGTAAATTGGCAAATAGAGGTCTTGACCGAGCGACCTGCCGGGCGCTGTCTGCGCCGTCACAATGCAGCAGCATGCCGCTAAGGCCAGGAAGGCAAACGAGTTCTTCATAGCATCTCCGTCAAAATCCCATAGAAGGAGTTCACACACTAGCGCTTTTCAGCAACATCGACGCGGTTCACCGATGGATGCACCCAGCCCGCCGGTCACCACTGCCCGGTTTCCACCCGGATCGCCACTTCGCAGTCGTCGAAGATTTCCAGCTTGGCGATCTTGACGCGTACGCCCTGGACGCCAGGAAGCTGCATCAGCCGGTTGGCCAGCTTGCCAATCAGGCTTTCCAGCAGGTTGACATGCTCGGCGGTGCACTCTTCGATGATGATGCGGCGCACTTTACGGTAGTCCAGCACGTGGTGGATGTCGTCGTCACGCGGCAGCAGGGGCTGTGGGCCCAGGCTCAATTCGGCATCGACCTGAATCGGTTGTGGCTGGCCGATCTCGGTCTCCAGAATGCCCAGGCTGGCGTCAAAGCGCAGGCCGGTCAGCGTCAGGATCTGGGTGCCGGTGTTACCAGCGACAGTGGGTGAAGTCATGGGTGGCATCACCTTACATCAGGGAAAAATCGCGCTCAAAGCGCATGAGGTGCTGACCACCATCCACCAGCAGCGTCGTTCCGGTAATCGACTGGTTTTGCAGCGCAAACAACACCGTGGAGGCCACGTCCTGCGCAGTGCTCGAGCGCCCCAGCGGCGAGAGTTTGTGCAGCGCGGCAAATTTGCTGTCATCGAGCAGATGGCTGGTGAGCGTAAGCCCCGGGGCGACGCCCACCACCCGCAACCGCGGGCTGAGCGACATGGCGAGCATGGTGGTGGCCGCTTCGAGTGCGGCTTTGGACAGCGTATAGCTGAAAAAGTCGGGGTTCTGGTTCCAGAGTTTCTGGTCCAGCAGGTTCACGATGGCACCGGTGGTGGTGGGTGCAACTCCGTCTGCCTGAGGGAAGCGTTCGGCCATGTGGGCGTGTAGCGCTTGCGACAGCAGCACGGCGGCACCGGCATTGCTGCGCAGGTGTTTTTCCATGGCGGCAAAGCTGAAGGTCTGCGGCGTATCGTGCTCGAAGGTGGAGGCGCTGTTGACCAGCGCATCGACCCGACCCATCTGGGACACCACCGTGGGCAGCAGATTGCGCACGGCGGTCTCGTTGCCAAGATTACAGCGAAAAGCGGCTGCACCGCGCGTCAGCCGTGCGCAGTCAGCTACGGTTTCGGTAGCATCTTCGACCGAGTCGCGGTAGTGCACCGCCACCCGCCAACCGCTGGCTGCCAGCGCCAGGGCAATCTCGCGGCCCAGGCGCTTGGCGGCACCAGTGACCAAAACGGTGGGTGCGGAGTGGGTGGTGGACATTGGGCGACAATCCTTTCCGATATGACGACATCTGCAAGTTTAACGACCGCACGCCCGCCAGGCAGCATGCTCGATGCGCTGATTCGACAACGCGTGCTGGAGAGCGGCGGCTGGATCGGGTTTGATACTTTCATGGCGATGGCCTTGTACACGCCTGACCTGGGCTACTACACCCGGGGTTCCCAGGTGTTTGGCACCTTGCCACGCGGTGACGGTGGGCAGTCGGGTGCCGCAAGCGACTTTGTCACCGCGCCCGAGATGAGCCCGCTCTTTGGGAAGGTTTTGGCGCGCCAGTTGTCGCAGGCGCTGCAGGAAACAGGGACCGATGAGGTCTGGGAATTTGGTGCGGGTTCAGGCGCGCTGGCGCTGCAGTTGCTCGACGCGCTCGACGCGCTGCAGGTGCCGGTGCGGCGCTACACCATCGTTGACCTCTCGGCGACGCTGCGCGAGCGCCAGCAGGCCACCCTTGCGCCGCATGCTGGCCGGGTGGAGTGGGCCGATGCACTACCTCCCACGATGTCCGGCGTGGTGGTGGGCAACGAGGTGCTGGACGCCATGCCGGTGCAGCTGCTGGCCCGTGTGGCCGGGGTCTGGCACGAGCGTGGCGTAGTCTGGAGCGACCGCGACACGCAGCCGGGCTGGGCATGGCAGGACCGTGTTACCGACCTGCGCCCACCGCTGGAGATCCCCGGGGAGCACGACTACCTGACCGAGATTCACCCGCAGGGCGACGCCTTTGTCCGCACCCTCGCAGACCGTTTGCAGCAAGGTGCCGTGTTCCTGCTCGACTACGGGTATCCCGAAGCCGAGTACTACCATCCGCAGCGCCACATGGGTACTGTGATGTGCCACCGGGCACATCAGGTCGATGCCAATCCGTTGGTGGACGTGGGATCGAAGGACATCACGGCGCACGTCAATTTCACGGGCGTGGCGCTGGCGGCGCAGGACGCGGGGTTTCAGGTGCTGGGCTACACCAACCAGGCGCACTTCCTGATGAATTGCGGAATTGCCGACGCCCTCCAGGCGGCAACGCAGGTGCAGCGCATCGCCGCGCAGCGCCTGATTCTGGAGCACGAGATGGGCGAGTTCTTCAAGGTGATCGGTCTGACCAAGGGTGCGCCCTGGGACGCCATCGGCTTCTCGCGTGGTGACAAAACCCACCGTCTGTGAGCCGGCTACTCTCTGGCCGGGAGCCTGGGCGACAGAGGGCCCTGCTCCGTGTCCCTCGCCCTGCGGGCTCCGTCGTTTACCTGGGCAGAACCCTCTGCCGCCCAGGCTCCCAGGACCTGTGCCACCGTAACGACGCGCGCAGCGAATATCCGTTCACCAATTAATTTGCCGGTAGCGCCCGCAGTCTGTGCGTGAGCAGCTATGGAATCCGTAGCAACCGACTGCGCCGCGCGTAAAGCCAGCGCCAGTCGGTCGGCCTGCGGATAAGGCTCCTGCGCCCGGCCCAGGCGTCCTCGCGCATCGCATGCGCAGGCGAGCAGGATGTCGGCAAAACGCCCGGGTTTGCGAAACGCGTCACAGCGCTCCAGTAACCGCACCACCGCTTCAGCACCAAAGTCGCCGCTGCGGTGGATGTTGCCATGCTCCCGGGCCACCACCTGCGCCAGCTCCGCGCACTCGGTGGGCACACGCAAGCGCTGGCACAGGTTCCTCAACAACCTGACGCCGCGTTCTTCATGGTCGATATGGCGTGGCCACTGGTCCGGGGGTGTCGTGCCTTTGCCCAGGTCGTGGGTCAGGCAGGCAAAGCGAATCGCCAAAGACGCGTTGGCGCGCGCCGACGCATCCAGCACCAGCATCACATGCACGCCGGTGTCCACTTCCGGATGGTGCTGTGCGGGCTGCGGTACACCCCAGAGTCGGTCCAGTTCGGGCAAGACCCGTCGCAGTGCACCGCAGTCGCGCAGCACTGCAAACATGCGCGAGGGTTGCGGCTCCATCAGGCCCTTGGCAAGCTCCTGCCAAACGCGCTCTGCCACCAGGTGGTCGGCTTCACCATCCACCACGATGTGCCGCATCAAATCCATGGTTTCAGCTGCCACGCTGAAGTCGGTGAAACGGGCCGCAAAGCGCGCCAGCCGCAGGATACGCACCGGGTCTTCGCGAAAGGCGGGTGTGACGTGGCGCAGGACCTTGTTGGCAATGTCGTTCTGGCCACCATAGGGGTCAATCAAGACCCCCGCGGCATGCCACTTTTTGGCATCAAAAGTGCCATTTACGCCCGCCAGACGTGCGTGAACAGCTATTGAATTGATAGTGAGGTCACGCCGTGCCAGATCCTCTTCCAGCGTCACGTCCGGCGCGGCGTGCACGGCAAAGCCCTGGTAGCCGGGTGCAGTTTTGCGCTCGGTACGGGCAAGCGCATGTTCCTCATGGGTTGTGGGGTGCAGGAACACTGGAAAGTCCCGCCCCACCGGCAGGTAGCCCTGGTCAAGCAAGTCTTGCGGCGTTGCGCCCACCACCACCCAGTCGCGGTCCTGCACCTGCAAACCCATCAGGGCATCGCGCACCGCACCGCCAACCAGGTAGGTTTCCACGTCAATTTGTCCTGGCGAGGTAAGTTAACCACGTCACATAAGTCGGGCGCGGCAATGGTATGGCCACCGTGGAACCGGCTTCGCCGGGCCACTGGTGGCCTCCCCCTCCCGCAGGAGAGGGGGAAGGCGCGAAGCGACTCAGGGGTTGTTTCACCTTTTCAATCGGTACGGTTCTTCAAAGTCCAGAAAATCCTGCTCCGCCAGTGCGTCCTCGACCCAGGCCTTGACACCGGGCAAGGCATAGACCCGGTTGACATAGGCCTCGATGGTGTCGGTGACCGGCAAACCATAGGTACGCAACCGCGTGCAAATGGGTGCGTAGTAGGCATCGGCCACAGTGAATGCGCCAAACAGCATGGGCCCGCCATGCTCCTCCAGCAAGGCGCTCCACATCGCCACCAGGCGTTGCACTTCGTTGCGCACGCCAGCGTTGTCGCGCCAGATCAAGGCGCCAGTGTCAGTAAATCTGGCTTCAATGTTCATCGGGCAGGCGCTGCGCAGTGCAGTGAAGCCACTGTGCATCTCCGCACAGATGCTGCGCGCGCGTGCACGCGCGGCGCGGTCGGCGGGCCACAGCTGCTTTTCGGGAAACTGCTCGGCCACATATTCGGCAATGGCCAGCGTGTCCCAGATGGCCAGGTCGCCATCGACCAGCACCGGTACCTTTCCGACCGGTGTTATGGCGCGCAGGGACTGTTTGAAGGGCGACTGCTCATAGGTCGACGCATCGTTGAAATTGTCAAACCGAAGCAGCGATTCCTCGAACGCAATACCGGCCTGGGTCAACAGCACCCACGGGCGCATGGACCAGGACGAATAGTTTTTGTTGCCGATGAAGAGTTGCATCATGGAAGGTCCTCGGTAAGGAGTGGCACATTGGCGTCGCACGGACCCACGCTGCCCAGGCGCGCCTTCAGTGACTGGGGTTGCCCGGTGATCAGCGCGGCGTAGTTGGTGGTGTTGGAAAGCACTTTTTTGACGTAATCGCGCGTTTCGTTGAACGGAATATTCTCGGCCCAGATGGCCGCCTCGAGTACCGGTGCGCCGCTTTGCCCACGCCAGAGCTGCGGTCGGCCAGGCCCGGCGTTGTAGGCAGCCGCAGCCATGGGCAGTGAGCCGCCAAAGTTGTCCAGCACCAGTTTCAGGTAACCGGTGCCGATGGCGATATTGGTGTCGCGGTCGTTGATATCGCGCGGCTGGAATCCGGAAAGACCAATCTTCTTCGCGGTCCACTTGGCGGTCGCTGGCATCACCTGCATCAGACCCGAGGCCCCAACGCCCGAGCGCGCATCCATGATGAACCGGCTCTCCTGGCGGATCAGCCCGTAGACGTAGGCCGGGTCCAGTCCAATCTGCGCGGTGCGGGCCAGAACCGCCGACTTGAACGGCATGGGAAAGCGCTGCTCGAAGTCCACAGCTGTCTTGGTACGGTCGCTGGTGTTGATGCAGCGGTCCCACACCTCGTGTTGGCAGGCCAGATCGGCGGCGGCGAGCAGGCCGCGGTCATCGAGCCCGCCGCGCTGGTGCAGATTGGTGTGGTAATTCCATTCGCGCACGCCCTCGGGGCGCAGCCCAATGCGAATGGCGTAGAGCGCGCGGGTCAGTCCGGTGTTTTGACGCGCTGCATCCTTTTCAGCGGCAGTCAGGGGTTCAGGACGCGCCGGCACGGTGACCTTCTGTCCCAATTCCTCCAGCGCCAACTGTTCATAGAAGCCGCGCACGCCGGCGATGCCAGTCAGCAGGTGCCGCGCCTGCGTGCGGGTGGCGTCCGTCGGGTCTTGCCGCAGCAGGGCGCGCGCCCTCCAGTACACCCAGGTGGGGTCTGCGCGCAGAGCTTCTGGCATGGCCGCGATGGTCTCCTGCAGCTGCGACCACTTGCCCATGCGCAAGGCGGCACGGGCTTGCCACACCAGGTGGTCCTCGTGCATCTCAGCAGCCTGCCCCTTGGCAAAAAAGCCTGGGGCATCCGGCGACAGCTTCTGCGCGGCGCGTTTGCCGATCACGCCCCAGATCCAGTTGCGCTCCTCCTGCGTGAGCTGCGCTTTCCAGCGCAGTTTCTCGACTTCCACCGCCGCCTCGGCGGGGTCGAGGTAGGCCTGACGGATCAGCGCCAGCGACACAAATTCGCGCGTCTGCGGGCGCAGCGCGGTGAGCTTGTCGCTCAGGTACTTGCCCGGGTTGAGGTAGATCGTGTTGACGGTCTTGGTCCAGCGCTCGTCCAGCATCCCAACCGCCTGGGTGGCGACCCGCAGGCGGTCGCTTTCCATGCCCAGGCGCGCGCGCAGCCAGGCAACGTGGCGGTCGAGCTTTTTGTCATCCAGCAGCTGCTCCGCTGCCGCAGCGCAGCCTTCATCGGCATCCCTGAGCGACAGCCAGGTGTCAGCCACCAGTTTGCTGATGTCTGAACCGTTGGTTTTGTAGTCTGCCAACGCCGTGTAGCAGCGCACCGAACGGTCGTCGTTCATGCGGTACTGGCGCACTTCGCGCTCGAACGCTGTCCAGTCGCGGTTCTTGCCTAGTTGCAGCAGCCATTCGTTGCGCAGCCGGTCTTCCTGGTAGGTGCCGCTGTAACGGGTCAGAAAATCCTGAATTTCTTTGGTGCTGGCTTCGTCCAGGCGCGCAGCCAGATCCCAGTAGGCTGCCCAGGGTTCCAGCGTGTGGCCGCGCACTTGCGCCAGCATGGCAGACAGGCGCTTGCGGTCGCGCTGCTTGAAAGCCTGCGCCATGTCCAGGACGATGCCGTCGGCGGCCGAGGTTTCGGGGCCTGTGGCGCGTGCCCAGGCGTTGGGGGGTAATATCAGTGCGCCCAGCAGGGCGAACGATGTCAGAATGGCTGAAAACTGCATATGGGGATTATGGACAACTCAGACGCACCGAAGACCGCGGCCAAAAAAGCACTGCGCAAGGAATTGCTGGACAACCGCATGAACCTTCCCGACCGGTTGCAGCGCGCCGATCAACTACAGCAGGCCATGCGCATCTGGCTGGTCGGCAGGCCCGACACCGTGGTCGGTGCCTATTGGCCGATCAAGGGTGAATTTGATCCCTTGCCGGCCTTGCATCGCTGGAAAGAGGATGGCGAACTGGTCGACCAGCCGCAATTGCGCCGTATCGGCCTGCCGGTGGTCAACAAAGAGCACAAGACCATGATTTTTCGGGCCTGGTACCCGGGCTGCCCGATGGAGGAGGATGCCTACGGCATTCCCAAACCCAAGGACACGGAGGTTATTGTGCCGACGCTGCTGTTCGTGCCCTGCGTCGGCTATGCCGCTGGAGGCTACCGCCTGGGTTACGGAGGTGGGTTTTATGACCGCATGCTGGGCAGTTTGCAGCCCAGGCCGGTGACGGTGGGGCTGGGATTTGGCGTAGGGTTTTTGCCGGATTTTGAGCCTGAAGCACACGATGTTCCGCTGGACGCCATTCTCAACGAGCACGGTGCGGTCTGGCCGGTGTGAGGGCGGACGGGTCTGTCGCTGCGGCGGCGAAAGTTGACCTTCGTCAATCTGTCGGGCTGGCGTCCCCTCTAGCATGGTGATCTCGCAGGAAATATTAGTACACCATGGCCACCAAGCAAAAGACAACCGCAACCCCAAAATCTGCCCCCAAACCCAAACCCGCACCTGCTCCGACCACGGTGCGCGCCGCAAAGCATGGCGATATCGCGCCGTCCAGACAACCCCGGCGCATCGAAAAGTTTGTTGCCCAGGAGGCGACCCACGCCGCCCAGGCCAAAGCCAGTGCGGCTGCACTGGAGCTGTTGCGTCCGGACGCGACCGGTACTCCCGAGGCGCGGGCCAAGGCGATGCGCTCCTTGCTGGAGGGTGCGTCGGCGGATGACCTGGTTGTGCTGCGCAAGGCATTGCTCGGCCACAGCGCAGAGCCCCCCAAGGGCATCCATCCCGACGACGAACTGAACCCGGACTGGCGCGACGGCGGCTACCCTTATCGCAATCTGATGCGCAGAAGCTCCTATGAAGCGGAGAAATTTCGCTTGCAGGTGGAGTTGCTCAAGTTGCAGGCCTGGGTCAAGGAAACCGGGCAGCGTGTGGTGCTGCTGTTTGAAGGTCGCGATGCTGCAGGTAAAGGGGGCACGATCAAGCGCTTCATGGAGCACCTCAACCCGCGCGGTGCGCGCGTTGTGGCCTTGGAGAAGCCCTCCGACATGGAGCGCGGGCAGTGGTATTTCCAGCGCTATGTGGGGCATCTGCCCACCCGCGGCGAAATAGTCATGTTTGACCGCAGCTGGTACAACCGCGCGGGTGTCGAACGGGTGATGGGTTTTTGTTCTGACGATGAATACGCCGAGTTCATGCGCCAGACGCCCGACTTTGAGCGCAACCTGGTGCGCAGCGGCGTGCACCTCATCAAGTTCTGGTTCAGCGTGAGCCGCAAGGAACAGCGCCGCCGCTTCAAGGAGCGTGAAAGCCACCCGCTCAAGCAGTGGAAGCTTAGCCCGGTGGATTTGGCGTCACTGGATAAATGGGAAGACTACACCCGTGCCAAGGAGAATATGTTCTTTGAGACCGATACCGCTGACTCCCCCTGGACCGTGATCAAGAGCGACTGTAAAAAACGCGCGCGGCTCAATGCGATGCGCTACGTCCTGCATAAGCTGCCGTATACGACCAAGGATATTGAGCGCGTTGGCAAGCTTGATCCTCTGATTGTGGGGCGCGCCCACGTGGTCTACGAGCGCGGAGAGCAGCCCAACGCCATTCTTTAGCGCCACTAACTTTTGCGCGGCTATCCAGGCAACTGCGAACGCAGATCCGCTGCGTAGGACTTCAATGTTTCCGCCAACTGGGCGCGTTGCCGGGGTTGCATGCTGTTGTGCAAAGCTGCGAAGTTGCTGCAACCCTGCTGGGTAAGCAGTGTCTGGTATTTTTGGTAGTTGGCGTCGGGGGAGGCATACGAGCGTTGTAAGAGCGAGGTGATCGTCGATGCAACCTGGTCTGCGCCAACCGAACCCGAGCGAATCTGCGCCAGGATGGCCAGCGTATCCTGGTGCCGGCGCAGACTTTCGCGCGACTGGATGGAGGGATCGAACGCGGAGGTGGTCATCTGGATGCGCAATAACTCCACTTGTTCCGGGCGCAATTTGCCGTAAAACGACTCCGTGCGGTCTACTGCCTTGTTGATGCGCCGCTCCATGCGCTCGGCCGTGGTGCCGTCCTGGTAGTCGCGTTGCCAATCGGCGCGGCGTTTGGCGAGTTCGCGCTCGAGGTGCTTGATCTGTGCCTCGCGCAGACCGGGCGCGACCGCCACTACCGTGGGCACCATGTGCTGCAAAGTGGTCTGGTATCGGATTTGCAAATCATTTGCCAACTGGCATACAGCCTCTGGGGTGGTGGGCTCCAGGGCACGGGCATGCAGTTTGTCCAACTGTGCCAATAGCAGTGGCAGTTCTTCTTTGCGATGCCATTCATGGGCACGTTGCAGACCGGAGCGCACTGTGCTGGCCTGTTCCGACTCAAAATCAAAGTAACCATCAATCCACCAAAACGCAAGACGGGGAGCGTTGCTGTATGCCAAACGCACCGTGCCGCAGCCTCCGAGCAGAAGGCTCGCCAGCAGAGTACCGATAATAAGCGCCCAGTGGCCGTGACAATAGGGCTGATGGCGTGGGGCTGAACGTACAAATAAGGACATCGGGCTATGACGAGTGCATTGACACAAGAGGTTGCGACCGCGGGGCCGCCCATCGATGTGGTCATTATGGCGGCGGGCAAGGGAACGCGCATGAAGAGCCGCCTTCCCAAGGTGTTGCACCAACTTGCGGGACGCGCGCTCCTGGCCCATGTGCTGGACACGGCCAAGGCCTTGCAGGCGCGCAATGTGGTGGTGATCACCGGACATGGTGCTATCGAAGTAGAAGCGCACTGCGAAAGTAACGCGGGCGTTCTGGCCCCATTGACACTGAACTTTGTGCGCCAGGAACCACAGCTCGGCACCGGGCATGCTGTGCAACAGGCGCTGCCCAAACTGGCCGATGACGGGGTCGTGGTCGTGCTGTCGGGCGATGTGCCCTTAACCCGGCCCGCCACACTGTTTCACCTGATCTCGGCCAGTGCCGGTCAGCATTTGGCCCTGTTGACGCTGGAGATGACGGACCCCACCGGCTACGGGCGCATTGTGCGGGCTGGCGAGCAGGCCAACGGCCCGGTCCAGTCCATTGTGGAGCAGAAAGACGCCTCGCTGGACGAGCGCAGCATTACCGAAATTTACAGCGGCATCATGGCTGTGCCGGCGGTACACCTCAAGCGCTGGCTGGCGCGCCTGGACAACCGCAACGCGCAGGGTGAGTTTTATCTGACGGACATTGTGAAATTTGCAGTGGCCGATGGGGTTGCTGTTGTGGCGCACAAGATCGACGATGCAGTGCAAGTGGCGGGCGTCAATAGCCCAGTGCAACTCGCCGAGCTTGAGCGCGCCCAACAGTTGCGCCAGGCGCACCGGTTGATGGAAGAGGGCGTGCGCCTGGCGGACCCGGGCCGATTGGATGTGCGGGGAGACCTGCTGTGCGCGCAGGATGTCAGTATCGATGTCAATTGCGTGTTCATGGGTAAGGTCAATCTGGGCGAAGGTGTCTCTATCGGTGCCCACTGCGTCATTGCCAATGCGGTCATCGAGGCGGGGGCGGTTATTCATCCCTTTACCCATATTGATGGCGAGAATGTGGGCGTTACCGTGGGCAAGGGCGCTCTGGTGGGGCCGTTTGCCCGATTGCGGCCCGGGGCAACGCTGGGTGCCCAAGTGCACATTGGCAATTTTGTGGAGGTCAAAAACTCGACATTGGCTGCAGGTGCAAAGGCCAACCATCTGGCCTACCTTGGAGATGCGACAGTGGGTGAGCGCGTCAACTATGGTGCTGGCAGCATCACGGCCAACTACGATGGTGCCAACAAGCACCGCACCACCATCGGGGCCGATGTCCATGTTGGCAGCAACTGTGTGCTGGTCGCACCGGTCACCCTGGGTGAAGGCGGCACCATTGGTGGTGGGTCAACCATTACCAAGGACACCCCGGCGGGTGCATTGACTGTGGCGCGAGGCAAGCAGGTCAGCATCGCCAATTGGTCGCGACCCAAGAAGACGCCCAAGGTCTGACCGGGTAGCGAAAGGTTAAAGCCCATGGAAGCATCCTCTGCGGATCGCATTGCTGCGCTGGAGGCAGAACTTGCTGCCGTGCGCGCCGAGATGCAGCAATTTACCTATACCGTCTCCCACGATTTGCGCGCCCCATTGCGCCATATCACGTCGTTTGCCCAGTTGGTGCAAGAGGATGCGGGGCCGCTGCTCACCTCGGAAGTGCAGGGTTTTCTTGCCACCATGACCGACTCGGCACGCCATATGGGCGTTCTGCTGGATGGCTTGCTGGAGATTTCACGTATCGGGTCCATGCCGATTCACCTCACTGCGGTGGATCCTCTGCCACTGATACGGGATATCTGCGCCGAGTTGACCTCAAAGTATCCGTTGCGGGGTTTGGAGTGGCACCTGCCCGGGGAATTGCCGGCAGTGCAGGCGGACGCGGGCTTGCTGCGACTCGTGCTGAGCCATATTCTTGGAAATGCTGCCAAGTTCACCGCGAACAGGTCTGTGGGTGTAGTGGAAGTGACCGGGCACCAGGCCGCGGAAAACGCTGGGGCATTGGAGTTGGAGGTCGCGGACAACGGGGTCGGCTTTAACCCGGCGCTGCAGGACGGGTTGTTCAAGGTGTTTGGCCGTTTGCACAGTGCGCGCGAGTTCGAAGGGGTCGGTATCGGATTGGTGTTGTCGCGCAAGGCGCTGCTACGGCTCCATGGTGCAGTTACTATCAGTGCGGTTCACAACAGCAGTTGCCAGGTTCGGATTCTGCTACCCCTGGCACCAGGAGGCTGATATCCCGCTGTAGCGCTACTTGCCAGGGTCCTCGATGTTGTCCGCGTACAACAAACCCCGGCCATTCACGGCGTCATTGGCGGGTTTTCGGCGAATCCCTATAAAATTCTAATCCGTATTAACCCTTAGGAACAAACCCCATGAAAAAAGCACTCACCATTGCAGCTCTGCTCGGCTTGGCCGGCGCTGCCCAAGCGCAAGTCACTATTTACGGTTTGATTGACGTTAGCTACGGTGCCAACAAAGTCGAAGTGAACGGCGGCAGCACGGCGCATGACGCCATCCATTTTGGTACTGGCTCGCAAGGTAACTCTACCAGCCGCATTGGCTTCAAGGGCGCTAGCGACGTTGGCTCGGGCATGAAGGTGAACTTCCAGTTGGAAGGCGGCATCGCGCGTGATGGTGGCAAGATTGGTTTCGACCGCCAAATGTGGGCTGGCGTATCCGGCGGATTTGGTGAAATTCGTGCCGGCCGCCAAGATTCCGTGTTGTTCCAGTCGCTGGCTGGTTTTGACGACAATGGCGCAGCCAATGACACGTTTGTAGGTAATTACAACGGTGTACCAATTGCCGGGCGTTTCACGACCCAACTGGCCCAGTACATTTCTCCTTCATTTAGCGGGTTGACCGTGCGCGCCGGCTTTACGCCTGAAGGCAATTTCAAGGACAACACCGACGCAGTCACGACCGCCAAAACCAAAGACAATCAGGCAATCTTTGCTGTGGCCGCCAACTACAGTGCTGGTCCCTTCTCCGCCGCGTTGGCGTATGAAAGCAAGGGCGATAGCGGCGGCAAGGATCTGATCGTGGCAGCTGGTAGCTATGATCTCGGTGTTGCCAAGGTCAACGCTGTTTACGCTGACGGTGGCCAAAACCAAAAGGGCTACAAGGTGGGTGTTTCTGCTCCTTTGGCCGGTGCAACGGTTGGTGTGGCATATAGCCAGAACGCCGATACCAAGAATTCCGGTACGGAATTCTTTGCCAACAAGGAAGTGTTAAAGAACACCTATGCTTACGTGGATGTCGGCACTTTCCATCGCGATACAGCGAGTGCGGACGCGACCGTCTTCAGCAGAGCTAAGGGTGACTACCAGATCTATTCTGTGGGCATGATGTTCGTGTTCTAAACCAATTTTTCTTGCAGGTTTCGGCCTGATCACTGAAAACAAGAGCCTGCACGGCGCGAGTCGTGCAGGCTCTTCAGTTTGGAGCTCCTTGCCAGAGCTTGTACCAGTCAATTCTCAGCCGAGTGGTAGCTCTGCGCCAAATTTGCTGCGCTTGATGCTAAAAAAGGTCTTGACGTTGCGCACGTTGGTGTTGCTGGTGAAAAGTCGCTGGGTCAACTCCAGGTAGCCGGTCATCTGTGCAGCGTGGATGATCAAGATGAAATCAGGGCCTGGAGACACGCGATAGCACTGCTGGACCAAGGGTTCGCTGGCGGCACTTCTTTCAAACTGCGCCCAGGTTGCGGCGTCCTGGCGGTCAAGCGTCACTTCGGTGATCGCGGTCAGTCCTTGCCCGGCGATGGCGGCGAGTTTTTCCGGGTTCAGTATTGCCAGTTGACACTCGATGATGCCGGCGAGTCGCATACGTTTGATGCGTCGCAAGCAGGTGGGTGGCGATATGTGTACCAACTTGGCCAATGCCTGGTTGGTCATGCTCGCATCTGTTTGCAGGAGTTTCAGGAGCTGGATGTCGACGGCATCAATAGATATTTGTTCCATAATAGTTCGTGTTGTGAATGATTAGTTCACCAATGATGCGGTATGAAATATTAATTCAGAAGTAATTTAACTTTTAGCAAATATTTTTGTTCGAAAGTCCTACTATCGCTCATGTTGTCGAAATATTGGGGAGCGGGGTATGTGTGGCATTGTCGCGGGGGTATCGGGGCGTAATGTGGTTCCCGTATTGGTGCAGGGCTTGGCGCGGTTGGAATACCGTGGCTATGACTCTTGCGGGGTGGCCGTCTATGTACAGGGTCCGGACCCCGCAGCATCGGGTCTGCGTCGCGCACGCAGTACCTCACGGGTGGCTGAACTGGCGATCCAACTCGAAGCTTCAGGTACGTCGGCTGGATCCGACCGTCTGGAAGGGTCTCTGGGCATTGCGCATACCCGGTGGGCCACGCACGGTGCACCATCCGTCGGCAACGCGCACCCTCACTTCAGCCATGGCCCGGGACCAGACGGCTCCCAACGTCCCGGACGGGTGGCCTTGGTTCACAACGGCATTATCGAGAACCACGACGAGCTGCGCGCACGATTGCAGGCCCGTGGCTATGTGTTTACCAGCCAGACCGATACCGAGGTGATAGCGCACCTGGTGGACAGCCTGTACGACGGCGACTTGTTTGACGCTGTCAAGGCAGCAGTGCTGCAGTTGCATGGTGCTTTTGCTATTGCCGTCTTCTGCAAGGATGAACCGCAGCGCCTGGTGGGAGCACGCGCAGGGTCACCGCTGGTGCTGGGTGTGGGGCACGATGGGCAGGAGTACTTTCTGGCCAGCGATGCGATGGCACTGGCGGGCGTGACCGACCAGATCGTGTACCTTGAAGAGGGAGACCTGGTCGATGTGCAGCTAGGCAAATACTGGATCGTTGACAAGGCGCAGAAGGCGGTCGCAGCGCCGCAGCGCCCGGTGCGAACCGTGCACGCGCACAGTGGAGCGGCAGAGCTCGGCCCGTACCGCCACTACATGCAGAAAGAGATTTTTGAGCAGCCACGTGCCATCGCCGATACGCTGGAAGGTATTGAGGGCATTGTCCCGGAACTGTTTGACCAACAAATGAACCACGCGCCTGGTTCCAATGCGGCACGGGTATTTGCCAAGATTGACTCAGTGCTCATTCTGGCGTGTGGCACCAGTTATTACAGTGGCTGTACTGCAAAATACTGGCTGGAAAGTATCGCCAGGGTGCCGACCCAGGTGGAGGTGGCCAGCGAATACCGTTACCGCGATTCGGTACCCAATCCCCAGACACTGGTTGTCACGATCTCACAGTCCGGTGAAACGGCCGACACCTTGGCAGCGCTGCGTCATGCGCAGGCACAGGGCATGGACCACACCCTTACCATTTGCAATGTGGCAACCAGCGCGATGGTGCGCGAGTGCAGCCTGGCCTATGTGACGCGTGCAGGGGTCGAGATTGGAGTGGCTTCGACCAAAGCATTTACAACACAATTGGCGGGGCTGTTTCTGCTGACTCTTGCGTTGGCGCAGGCCAAAGGACGCCTCAGTGAAGAGCAAGAACAGCAGCATCTCAAGGCCATGCGGCACTTGCCAGCGGCCCTGCAAGCAGTGTTGGCGTTGGAGCCGCAGATCATCGGCTGGTCCGAGGATTTCGCAAAGAAGGAAAATGCACTCTTTTTGGGACGTGGTTTGCACTACCCGATTGCCATGGAAGGTGCTCTGAAGCTCAAGGAAATTACTTACATTCATGCGGAGGCGTATGCTGCAGGAGAACTCAAGCATGGTCCGCTGGCACTTGTCACCAGCGAGATGCCGGTGGTGACGGTGGCACCAAACGATGCATTGCTGGAAAAGCTCAAGAGCAATCTGCATGAAGTGCGTGCCCGCGGCGGTGTGCTGTATGTGCTGGCTGATGCAGATACGCGCATCGAGAGCGCACAGGATATGCATGTGATTCGGATGCCGGAGCATTACGGCGCTCTTTCGCCACTGCTGCATGTGGTGCCACTGCAATTGTTGGCGTATCACACGGCATGTGCGCGCGGCACCGATGTCGACAAGCCACGCAATTTGGCCAAGAGTGTCACAGTGGAGTAGGTGTCCAAAGGATGCAGTTGATCTACGGTTTGTTACTGGCGGCGTTGTGCTGGATGCCTTGTCGTGCCATTGCAGACGAAATTGCGCCACGGGAGGCCGAAGCACAGTCTGCAGGTGAGGTTGCAGCGTTCGAGCTGGAGATTGAGGCTTCTGACACGATTCGACAATTGCTGCAAAAGCACCTTGACCTGGTTCGTTTTCGATCGCTGACCGATCTCACTGAGCTCGAACTGTCACGTTTGGTGGCAGAGGCTCCCAAAAATATACGTGGCCTGCTGTCGACAATGGGCTACTTTGCGCCCGCGGTCCACGTAGAAATCCACCCCAAGACAGGCAGCGCACGCGCGCCCACCGTGCGTATTCGGGTGGAATCAGGCGAGCCTACACGCGTTGTACAGGTCAGCATTGCCTTGACGGATGCATCGGCAGCAAACCCACAGGCCGTTGCCCGCAGGCAGGAAATCGAAGACCAGTGGATGATGGGCGCAGGTACTATCTTTACCCAGGACCTTTGGAGCAACGCCAAGCAACAGGCGATGCGCCAACTCCTGTCCAGCCAGTTCCCCGCAGGGCGTATTGCATCCAGCGACGTGGCGATTGAACCCCAAGGTGCTTTCGTCAAGTTGGTGCTTGATCCTGGCGATATCTTTGTTGTCGGCGATCTCGTTGTGCGCGGAGCGCACCGCTATGGCATCGATCTGGTCAAGCGACTTTCACGACTGTCGGCAGGACAGGTCTACGATCATGATGCCCTGGTACAGGCACAGCAGCACTTGCTCGACAGTGGTTACTTCGACTCCGTACAGGTGACACTCGATCTGAACGGTGATGCACGCGCGGCACCGGTACAGGTAGTGGTCACCGAAGTACCGCTGCAGAAGTTGGTTCTTGGCATTGGAGCCAGTACCGATGGCGGTGCCCGACTGTCTGCCACCCATACCCATCACCTGGTTCCCATGATCGACTGGCATGCGGTAACCAAAGTGGCACTGGACCGAAACACCAAGTCCGTGGGAAGTGAGCTCACCTCGCAGCCAGATGCAAGCCGGTGGCAATGGGCCGGTTCGTTTGAATTTCAGACCGAACGGTTGGGGTCGTTTGATGTAGAGAGTCAGCGATTTCGGGCCGGCAGAGGTCAAACCGGATCACGTTTTGACCAGAATTACTACCTGCAATACGACCGGGCACAGGCGGCGACCACCCAGCTGCTGGAGACGCTGGTGGTGGAGTCGCTGAGTTTCAACTCGGCATTCACCCTGCGCCGCTTTGACAGTGTGCCGTTTCCATCGAGCGGCTGGGGCCTCGGCCTGGAGCTAGGGGGAGGCTCCACCATCGGCTCCACAAGCGAGCCGTATGGGCGCGTCATGGCCCGTGCACAGGCTTATGTTCCCTTGGGTGATCGGTCTTTGGCTGCCACGGGCCGCGCTCGATACGGACGGGTGGCGTTGCGAACCCAGCTCGGAGCCGTGATTGCGCGGGAAGATGTCAGCATTCCCAGCACCCAACTTTTCGTGACCGGTGGCGACACCACTGTGCGTGGCTTTAGCCGGGGGGAGATCGGTCAGGATCTTCCCGGGACGCTGGTCACGGCCGGGCGGTACTTGGCGGTTGCAAGCGCCGAGTGGCAGCGCCCCATTGTTGTTGATGGTGTGCCGAGTCAATGGGAGAGTGCCGTGTTCATCGATAGCGGCGCGGTAGCCAACACACCTGCTGAACTTAAGCCCCGGGTAGGTGTGGGTGCGGGTGTTCGCTGGAAGACTCCTGTCGGACCGCTACAGCTGGACGTGGCATACGGCATGCCGCGCGGCCACCTGCATCTGCATATGAACCTGGGCTTTACGTTTTGATGCGGCGCGTTCTGTCATGGCCCGGGCGTCTGGGCGTGGTTGCGCTGTTGTTGGGCGCACTGTGTACTGCGCTGTGGTGGTGGGGCGGTCGGGCATCGTCGCTGCAAAGTGTCTTGGAGATCGTTCATTACTTTTTGCCCCAGTCACAGCGCTTGGAGTTCAATCGGGTATCAGGCAGTGTGTGGCACGGTGGAAAAATTGCACAGCTGCGCTGGAGCGATGCGAAGCTGCAAGTAGAAGCGCACGACCTGGACGTGCAATGGGATTTGACTGGCGTGCTGCAGCAAAAACTGCTTGTGCCTCGGCTTTCGATGGCGTTGTTGCGCATCGACGATCAGCGTCCGGCCTCGCCGGTGGTGGTGCCAACGGATGCGCAATTGCCGTTGCAGCTGGATGTGCACTGGGATGTTGGTGCGCTGGTGTGGGGGCCATCACCCACCGTGCGCGCCGAGCGTTTGCGCGGGCACTATGCCTTTGACGGTGCGCGCCACCGCGTGGAGGTGCGCGAGGTGAGCGTGGCGGCCGGATCCTACCAGTTGAAAGCTGATCTGCAGGCGCAAAGTCCAATGGCACTACACGCCGAAGTCAGTGGTATGGTTTTGACCAAGCCCACACCCACTGGCAAACCCTTGCGTGTAGATGCCACCGCCATCGTCAGTGGTGCGCTGGGTTCGGTCGATGCCTCACTGGATTTGCAGATACGGCTGCATCCGGAAACGTCAGCAAACTCCAGCGACGCGATGCAGGGTGAACTTCAGGCGCAGGTTGCCCCCTGGCGTGCACCTTGGGTTACTACCGCGAAGGCGCAGTGGCGTTCGCTCGACTTGGCAGCACTTTGGCCGCAGGCTCCGGTGACGCTGATGGATGGAGCAGCAGAAGTTGCACCGCAGGGTGCTGGATGGCACGGTTCTGTGACCGGTGTCAACCGGCGCAGTGGACCTTGGACAGATCAACGACTGCCGATCCAGCATGTGAATGCGCGCGTTTCGTTGCTTGAGGGTGAATGGAGCATCGAGTCGTTGCGTGCCAGTGTGGGGGCGGGTCAGATCGAAGCACAGGCGCGCTATCGCAGCGGGGCTGATTGGCGGGGCAATGCGACGCTGACGGGCGTAAATCCGGCTGCCATCGACCCGCGCTGGGAGGCGGTTCCTGTGGATGGTGAACTTGTCGCACGGCAGACATCCGCGGGCATTCACTTTGATGCGCAACTGCACTCCCGTGCCCAAGGCCAGCCAACCCGTGTTGCCAAGTTTGCCAAGGGTTTGCAGTTTCAGCAGCTGCAAGCTCAGGGCTTCTGGGCACAACCTGCGTTGCGAATCGACAGCTTGCGACTCACATTGAGTGACGCGCAGCTCAATGCCAAGGTACTGATCGACACCGACCAATGGTCAGGTTCGGGAACAGTCGATGGCACGTTGCCTGGGGCACAGTGGCATGCGACGGGTGATCTGTCACCAACGGCGGGCCTGGGCGAGGCGCAGCTTGCGGTTGCCGATGTGGAGAAGGCTTCGGCATGGGTCCAGCGCTTTGGTGTGGGCGCAAGCGGGTGGGGAAGTCGGTCCATGCAAGGCACGGTCAAGGCGGCTGTGCGCTGGGCCGGGGGGTGGAAGGAATTCGGCGAGGGCATGGATCTGCACGCCCATGTCGATGTGCCAAGCCTGCAGTTGGGCAGCGATCCAACCGGCCGTGCGCCATGGCGGGTCAAGGACTTGCACGCTTCAGTGGGTGGACGTCCTTCGGCACTGTCGGTGACGGTGTCCGGTCTTGCCGAGCAAAACGCCATGGACTATGGCCTCAAGTCCAGCGGCGTGGCCCGCCGTACAGCGCCAGGGCAGTGGGACGGTCAACTGCAACTGTTGGAGCTCAGCGCATGGGATCAGGCCGCAAAAGAGCGGTGGCTGCTGCAATTGGAAAGCCCGACCGATGTGCGCTGGAGACGTGACCTCGTGGTGCAAACTTTGACCTTGGCACAAGGTACCGCCAGGGTGACCGGGCCCGCTGCTGGTGCAGTGCGACTGGCGTGGATGCCGGCCAGTTGGTCACAACGTGCGCAGGTGGTCAACGGCACCGTGGGCCCATCGACTCAATGGGACACACAGGGGCAGATCAGTGAGTTGCCGCTCGAGTGGTTAACGCACGCTGCCGGTCACGGTGGGCTCAAGCAGGGTTTGGTGGGTGATCTTGTTTTTGGTGGGTCGTGGTCGGCTTCGGGCCTGGACAAGTCACTGACTATCCAAGCGCTTCTTCGCAGGACGCGTGGAGATCTGCAAGTCAATGCCGATGATGCCAATCCAAACCTTGCCGCAGGTGTACGGCAAGCGCAGATCAGTCTGCGCGTTGTCGATGCACGGACTGATGTTGAAATGCTTTGGAGCAGCGACAATGCCGGCACACTCCAGGCCAGCGGCAGTACCCGCTTGAACTTCTCGGATGGAGGCTGGGGGTGGCGGTCTGATGCGCCGCTTCAGGGCCAGCTGCGCGCGAGCTTGCCGCGGTTGGGTGGCTGGTCGATGCTGGCACCACCCGGGTGGCGTTTGCGCGGCACCCTGGACGCCCGCGCGGAACTGTCCGGCACGCGGCAGACCCCGGTCTGGAACGGAACGCTCACGGCCAAGGAACTCTCGGTGCGCTCGGTCGTGGACGGTATCGATTTCAACAAAGGCTCGATGCGCCTTGAACTCACCGGTGATGGTCTGGAGATCGCTGATTTCAATCTGCAGGGAGTCAGCGGTGGTGGCACCAATGGGGGTACTTTGTCTCTGACGGGTGCCGTTCGTTGGCCTGCAAGTGCCAATGCTGCCCAGCACGCTGCCCACTGGAGCATGGACGTACTAGCCACAGCGAAGTCCCTGCGCGTGAGCGCCCGTGCAGATCGCCGGCTCATCGTGTCGGGGTCCATAGGGGCGCGCTTGGATTCCAGTCGCCTGGTTATCGATGGCGCGCTCGCTGCAGACCAGGGTGCCTTCACACTGGCGCAGGATACGGTGCCGGTGCTGGACAGCGATGTGCGTATCGGCAAAGGTGTCGCTGTGCAGGGTTCAGCACAAACCGAATCCAGTCGGGGCGGGTTTGTGCTGGCAAAGTCCATCGACCCTCGTGTGCACGTCACGCTGGATCTCGGGCCGCAATTTCAGGTAGAGGGTTATGGGCTGCGGTCCCGTCTGGAGGGCAAGCTCGTCCTCAGCACGGTCACGCAGAATCTTCAGCCGAGGCTGCACGGCGAAATCCAAACCGTCGACGGTAGCTACAAGGCTTATGGTCAACAACTGGACATCGAGGCAGGCGTAGTGCGCTTCGCCGGGCCGTTTGACAACCCGACATTGGATATTCTGGCCATCCGTCCCAACCTGACCCAGCGCGTGGGTGTGCAAATCATCGGCACTGCCCTCGTGCCCTCGGTGCGGCTGTACGCCGAGCCCGAGTTACCAGACGCGGAGAAGCTTTCGTGGCTGGTGGTGGGACACGCCAATGCCGACGGCAGTGCACAAATGGCGTTGGTGCAGCAGGCAGCAATGGCGGCCATGTCGACCAGCGGGCAGCCCTGGTCGACCAATCTGGCCAATAGCCTGGGACTGGATGAAATCTCAGTGAGCGGATTGGGCACCAACAACGAAAGCGCTGCCAGCGCAGGTGCAACGCTGCGTATCGGCAAGCGCATTGCCGGCAACTTCTACGTGGCCTATGAACGCAGTGTGGCCGGGGCCTACGGCACGTTCTCCATTTTTTATGACTTGTCCAAACATCTCACGTTGCGGGGCCAGACCGGTGAACAAAGCGCGGCCGACCTGATTTACACCACGCGCTACGATTAGTGTGTCGGGTTTTGGCCAGCCAACCCCAGTCCCAGGGATAAACGCACCACGTCGGTGCAAATGGGGTCATTGCGGCGATTTTTTGGAAGAAATTGCAGATAATTTAGAAATAGGCCTAAATAAGCCGCTAAATCTGCCGTTAAGAAACGTACGTCAAGGAAGAAAAGCCACTGGAGGGGCCAAAAGCCCACGAAAAATGCAATTGCCTTCAATAGATCGATCACCAAATATGCGCCCCGTCGGCGCAGATTTGGCTTCGTCTGGGGCAAACAGGGTGATTCCGGTGGCTCCGGTCAATTCTTCAGCACACGCTGTGGCGCCCGCTACGCTGACGCCTAGTGTGATCAACATGGTCAATCCGGCGCTCAAGACCAACGAGGGAGAGCCCGTCTATACCAGCGTTTCGGACCCGGGAAAACGCGGCTCTGAAGCAGCGACTGCCAAGAAAGACTGGACAATCCATCGGCCGGCACCTGAGAAGGTCGAAGACCCACTGCCGAAACCGTTGTCGCAAGTGCTGATGGAGCACATCAAGACACTGTGGACGGCCAGTGCCAGCGCCATACAGTTGGAGCAGGTGAAAGACCAGTTGAAGCCGCCGCAAGCCCCTGTCGCGTCCGAGATGCCAGGCCTGTTGGCCAAAGAGGCCCTGACCTACGCGCCCAACAAGATCAGGAAGACTGAGAACATCTGATCGGCCCAATTGCCCGGGTCTGTCTGCGCTTCTTTGCCGTTCCACGGCGCTGGTGCTCCTCTACACTCCCATGTATTTCTTGCCGCACCTCGGTTAGACGGTGCGCGCCAACTTGAGACTGGGATGCCATGAAAGCCACTTGCGTCAGATTCGCTGCTGTTTGCGCTATTGCGTTGCTCACTGCCTGTGGCGGTGGTAGCAGTGGCGGTACGACCTCCGCCACTACGACCACACCGGCTGAGCCGATTCTCCAGTCTATTGCGCTGTCGCCAGTGAATCCGACAATTCCGGTCGGAACTTCGCTGCAGCTGGTGGCAACCGGAACCTATACCGATGGGTCCACGAAAGCGCTCACCACCGGACTGATCTGGTCGACCGCTGGGGGCCACTCCTCCATGTTCACCGGGGGTCTGGTGAAGGGCGTCTCGATGGGCAGTGACCTGGTAACTGCAACATTAGGTGTTGTGTCTGGTTCGACGGCCTTGACCGTCAAGGGTCCGTACATCATTCCCGCGGCGGGGGGCAACATCGTCGCGGCGGGTGGCAGCCACACGGTGGTGCGCAAGGCGGATGGAACCCTGGCAGGCTTTGGCTCCAACCACTCCGGACAATTGGGGGATGGCACTGCGGTGGATCGTGTCATTCCCACCGCTACCGTGGATGCATCCAACCTCTGGACCAGTTTGTCAGCTGGCGATTTTTATACGCTGGCGCTACGTTCTGACGGCTCGATTTGGGGCTGGGGGCTGAACCAGAATGGACAAATCGGCGACAAGTCAGTAGTCGACAAACTGGCACCAACGCAGATCGGAACCGACAAGAAGTGGACGGTGATTTCAGCGGGCAAGGCCCATTCGGTTGGCGTGAAAAGCGATGGCACCCTGTGGTCTTGGGGGCGCAACTTTGATGGCCAACTCGGCGATGCGACTGCGGTCGACAAAACCGCCCCGATCCAGGTGCTGATGACCCCGGCCACCGCGGGCTCCACCACGACGGCAACGGCCACCGCCGCCGACAAAATCTGGGCGTTGGCGGGCGCCGGTTCCAACTACACCGTTGGAGTCAAGACCGATAACACCGTCTACACCTGGGGTGGTAATGAGCGAGGGCAACTGGGCATGGGTGCCACGGTTTCGCAGCCGATCAACTGGCCGGTCAAGCTCACGGTTCTGAACGCGGATTTCAAAGCACTCAGCATTTCGGTGGGAAACCTGCACGTGCTGGTAATTCGCCCGGATGGAGTCCTGTACGCCTGGGGTGCCAATGAGAAGGGGCAGTTGGGCATCGGCAAGGTGGGTGATGAAAAGCTGCCGGTGCAGGTAAATAACCATACCGACTGGAAGATGGTCTCTGCGGGAGGGTTCCATAGTCTGGCGGTCAAGGTTGGCGGCACGCTCTGGTCCTGGGGTGCCAACAGCAACGGGCAATTGGGTGTCGGCACGACGAACGATTCCCTCCTGCCCGTGCAGGTCGGGCTGTCGCGCGACTGGGTGGCGGTGTACGCAGGCAAAGAACATTCCTTTGCCCTCAAGTCTGACGGTACCTTGTGGGGCTGGGGCCGCAACTACGAAGGGCAACAGGGCAATGGCACCATGACCGAGAAACCGGTGCTGGTACCCACCCAGCTACCCTGAATCAGGCACCTGTACTGGGTGTGCCATTGCGTACCCCACTGGCCACATGGCCGGCAGGTACATGGCGGGCGGCGGATTCAATGTGGCCGGTCTGGTCGTCAAAAAAGAAGTCGGGCTCGAACTCTCTCAGAAACTCGCCCTTGTCCAGGCCACCGAGGAACATGGCCTCGTCGATTTCAATGTTCCAGTTCATCAGGGTTCGAATGGCGCGCTCGTGTGCCGGGGCACTGCGCGCGGTCACCAGCGCGGTGCGGATGCGCATGGCCGGACTCGCCGCCTTTTGCAGTTGGTGCAGCGCCACCAGCAGGGGCTTGAAGGGCCCGTCCGGCAAGGGTAGATCAGCCTTATCGATCTCGTGCTGCTGGAAGGCGCTCAAACCTTGTGCCTGATAAATACGCTCAGCCTCGTCACTGAAAAGTACGGCGTCCCCGTCAAAGGCGATGCGCACTTCATGCGGATGGGCATCACTGGCGTGTGCTGACTGCGGGTAGACCTGCGCTGCTGGCACGCCGACTGCCAGTGCAGCGCGCACATCGCTGAGGTGGGTGCTGAGAAACAGGTTGGCACGTAAGGGCTTGAGGTAACGCCACGGCGCCTGCCCCCGGGTGAATGAGCAGCGGATGATGGGCAGTGCGTAATGCGCTGCCGACTTCATGACCCGCAGGCCACTGACCGGGTCATTACGCGACAGGATCACCACTTCCACTCGCTGCTCGGAGGATGTTTCGCCGCTGGGCCGCCCCGAGGCGTGGACTTGGGGTTTTGCCAAATGCGCCCCCTCGGGGGGCAGAGAGCCACATGCAATGGGCGAACGTGGGGGCACCGCGTTGAAGGCCAATAGCTTTTTGACCAATGAAAAGGCGACCCCCGGTTTCGCAGGCATCTCCAGCCGCTCCTGCTGCAAGCGCATATAGGCCGTGTCATCGGCCTGCTCAAAGACCTGGTTTTCTTCCTCAAAGTCAAACAGCGCCCTCGACGAAATCGCCACCACCAGTTTGCCGTCCAGAGAAACTCCCATCTCACTTGACCAATTGGTTGAGCTGAATTATGGGCATGAGAACGGCCAAAACGATGAGCATCACGACCAAGCCCATGGTGACGATCAATAGCGGCTCGAGCAGCGTCGCGAGTTGCAGGGCACGGCGCTGCACTTCGTCTCCGAGCTGTTTTGCGGCGCGGTCCAGCATCGCAGGCAGTTGGCCGGTCTGCTCGCCCAGGCGTGCGAACATTCCCAGCAGACCCGGAAAGCGCTTCTTCTGCGACAGCGCCACGGCCAGCGGTGCACCTTCACGCACCTGCACCAGGGCGTCCAGCGCATCAGTGCGCATGGCGCGGTTGGACAGGGTGTCTGCCGCGGCTTGCAGCGCCTTGAGGATAGGCACGCCAGCACCCGCGAGCATCGCCAGCGTGCTGGCAAAGCGGGCACCGTTGTAGCCGCGCGCCAATTTTCCCAGCACCGGCAAGGTCAGCCACACAGCATCAAAATTTTCACGAAAAGCGGCCCTGGACCACGCCAGACGTGCGCCAATAGCTCCCAAAATGAGAGCAATTACCATGAGCCACCCCTGGTTGCGCACAAAGTTGCCCAGTGCCAGCATGATGACGGTGAGCACCGGCAGCGCCCGCTTGCTGCCGGCAAACACCTGTGCCACCTGCGGCACCACGTAGGCCAGCAAAAAGGTGACAATCACCACCGCCACCAGCGTCACGATGGCCGGATACAGTGCCGCACCAATCAGTTGCGACTTGAGTTGCTGGCTTTGCTCCAGGTCGTCCGCAAGCCGCTCCAGCACACGTCCCAAATTGCCACTGTGTTCGCCTGCGCCCACCACAGCGCAGTAGGTGACGGAGAACTCGCGTGGGTGTTGGGCTAGTGCGGCCGCAAAGGCCGTGCCGCCATTGACTTCAGCACGCAACCCCGACACCAGCTGGCGCTGGCGTTCGTCGTCGGCTTCGTCGGCCAATGCCGTCAGGGCACGCTCCAGCGGCAAGCCCGAGGCCACCAAACCGGCAATCTGCCGTGTCCAGATGGCGAGTGCGGTAGAGTTGAAAACCCGCCCAACAAAGAACTGGCGTGACAGCACCGAGCCACCCGGCTTGTCACCTCCTGCAGATCCCGCTCCCACGGTTTCAACCGACAAAGGCGCCAGCGACTGCCCCCGCAGTAGTGCACGAGCGGCCTTGGCCGACTCGGCATCAATGATGCCTTTGCGGGTCTCCCCATCGGCGGTCAGGGCTTCAAAAGAATAGGCAGGCATGTTTGTTGGTGAGGGAGCGTGGGGGCCATATCAGTCGCGCGTGACGCGGACCAGTTCTTCGTGCGAAGTCACGCCGCTTTGCACCAGGCGCTCGCCGTCGTCGCGCATCAGTGTCATGCCGCCCGTGAGCGCGGCCGCGCGGATATCGGCTTCGGAGGCACGGTGGTGAATCTGTTCGCGAATGGCATCGGTGGTCACCAGCAACTCGAACACGCCGGTGCGACCCAGGTAGCCCGTCTGGCCGCATTCCATGCAGCCGCTACCGTGGCACGCTGTGCAGAGTTTGCGCACAAGGCGTTGCGCAAGCACACCGAGCAGGGACGAACTCAGCAGGAACGGCTCGATACCCATGTCGGTCAGGCGAGTCACGGCACTGGCAGCATCGTTGGTGTGCAGTGTGGCCAGCACCAGGTGGCCGGTCAGCGACGCCTGAATCGCAATCTGGGCGGTTTCAAAGTCACGAATCTCACCAATCATGATCACGTCCGGGTCCTGCCGCAGGATGGCGCGCAGGGCCTTGGCAAAGGTGAGGTCGATCTTGGCATTGACCTGGGTCTGGCCGACACCGGCGAGTTCGTACTCGATCGGGTCTTCCACCGTCATGATGTTCTGGCCCCGGGTGTCGAGTCGTTCCAGCGCTGCGTACAGCGTGGTGGTTTTGCCGGAACCGGTGGGGCCGGTGACCAGAATGATGCCGTGGGGTTGCGCTACCAGATGCTCAAAGCGCGCCAGCACATCGCCCTGCATCCCCACCGACTCCAGGCTGAGCTTGGCACCACTCTTGTCGAGCAGGCGCAGCACGGCACGTTCACCGTGGGCGCTGGGCAGGGTGCTCACGCGCACATCTACCGCACGGGTGCCGATGCGCAGGCTGATGCGGCCATCCTGCGGCAAGCGCTTCTCCGCAATATCGAGCTCGGCCATGATTTTCAGGCGCGAGATCAACGCGGCGTGCAGCGCGCGGTTGGGTTGCACCACGTCGCGCAGGGAGCCATCTACCCGGAAACGCACCGCCGAGTGTCGCTCATACGGTTCGATATGGATGTCGCTGGCACCATCGCGAGCGGCTTGTGTCAGCAAGGCGTTGAGCATACGGATGATGGGTGCGTCGTCCGAATTTTCCAGCAGGTCTTCAATGGCGGGCAGCGCTTGCATCATGCGCGAGAGGTCGATGTCGCTCTCAACCTCGCTCACCACCGTTGCGGCACTTGATTCACTTTGGGCGTAGGCGGCGCTGATGCGCTGGCGCAGGACTTCGAGCGCTTCTACCTTGACGTCCTGCACCGGGTATTTGCGCATCACTTCGCTCAACGGGCTGGCCGAGTCCAGGCTATGCAGCCACAGCGTCAACGATCCACCCTGGTCTTCTAGCAGCAGGTTCTGGCTGCGCGCAAAGCCGTAGGGCAGGGGATACTGGACCGGTTGTGCCACGGCTATTTCCCAAGTGCGGGCAAGACAGGTGCCTCATTCACCGGCAACATCACATTGGACGCCGGTTGGGCTTTTTGTTGCACGCCACGCATCATCTCGTAGCGGTCGTTCGAGTACGACTCCGCCGCAGCGGCGTCGCGCACCACCACCGGGCGCAAAAACACCATCAGGTTGGTTTTCTTGCGCGTGCGTGAATCGGCCTTGAACAGGTAGCCCAGCAGTGGCAGATCCCCCAAGCCCGGTACCTTCTCCTGGTTGCCGGAGTACTCGTCAGACAGCAGGCCGCCCAGCACCACGACCGAACCGTCATTGACCAGCACATTCGATTCGATTGAGCGCTTGTTGGTGATCAGCCCCGAAGCCGAGTTAATGGAGGACGCCTGCACGCTGGAGACTTCCTGGAAGATGGTCAGCTTGACGGTGCCGTTCTCGCTGATCTGGGGCTTCACGCGCAGCGTCAGGCCCACGTCCTTGCGCTCAATCGTCTGGAACGGATTGACGGTGTTGGCCGTGCCCGTGGCGGCATTGGTGTACTGGCCGGTGACAAAGGGCACGTTCTGGCCGATGACGATCTTCGCCTCTTCGTTGTCGAGCGTCAGCAAATTGGGCGTGGACAGGATGTTGCCGTCGCCATTGGTTTGCAGAAAGCGCGCCAATGCACCCAGTACATACACCCCGTTGGTCTGGTGCGCCACACCAAAATTGAGTCCGGTGCCCGGCAGTACCGCGCCGGTGGCGGCGCCCAGCGCCAGACTGAGGATGTTGGCACCCGCCGTGGCCGCCGTGAAGTTGGTGCCGAGCAGACCAATGTTGGTATCCCCGGAATTGCCCATGGTGCCTTGCCACTGGATGCCAAACTGGGCCGCCTTGTCCGCATTCACTTCGGCAATCAGGCTTTCCACATACACCTGGGCGCGGCGCGTGTCGAGCTTGTCGATGACGGCGCGCAGCTGCCGGTATTGGGGCTCCGGCGCGCTGATGATGAGCGAATTGGTCGCCTGGTCTGCCTGAATCTGACCGCCCGTGGAGGGTTGGGCTGCTGCCGCACCCCCGGCGGCTGCGGCCACGCCACCTGCGGCACCACCCACCGCAGCGGCCGCGGTCGGTGTGCGCACTTCACCCGACAACGCAGCGCGCAGCGTCACTGCCAGCTTGGTGGCATCGGCATTTTTCAGGTAGACCACGTAGATATTGCCGGTGGCGCTCTCGGTCGAAGGCTGGTCCAACTTGGCAATCAGCGATTTCGCCAGCGCGACCCGGGCCGCATTCGAAGCTCGCAGGATCAAAGCGTTGCTGCGCGGCTCGGCAATCAACGTGGTTTTAAACGACCCGTCGCCTTGACCCGCCGACAGCGCACCGCCCGATTCCAGCAGACGCAGCACCAGCGGTGCGAGGTCTACCGCAATCGCATGCTTGACCGGGATGACATCAATGTCGGTGGCATTCGGCACATCCATCGCCGCGATGATCTGGGCAATGCGACGCAGGTTGTCGCCGTAGTCGGTGATGACCAGCGCGTTGTTGCCGGGGTTGACGTTGATAGTGTTGTTCGGACTGATCAGCGGACGCAGAATCGGCAACATGTTGTTGGCGTTGTCAAAGTTGAGCCTGAAAATCTGCGTGGCGATCTGGTTGCCCGCCACCATCTGATCGGAAAACACGGCGCCGCCTTGCAGCTTGGCATCGGCCTCCGGCACGATCTTGTCCAGCCCCGCCGCGTCGACCACCGTGTAGCCCTGCAGACGCAGCATGGCCAGAAACTGGCTGTAGGCCACGGCGGGGGCCACCGGTTTTTCGGTGGTGAGTGTGATGGTGCCCTTGACGCGAGGGTCCACCACCACATTACGCCCGGTGAGTGTGGCCATGGTGCGCGCTACCGCTTCGATATCGGCGTTGGTGAAGTTCAGGGTGATGGGTTCGCCCCGTTTGGCCGACGCCTTGACCATCGGTGGTGGCACCACGGGCGCTGCTTCCTGGGCCCAGGAATTTATAGAAAAAAGGCCGTTTGCGCCCGCCAATAGTGCGTAAGCAGCTATGGAAAAAATAGCAGTTGAGGGTGTCTGGCGAAATGGTATTTGCATGGGGTGTGCCTTTGCTTTTAGCCCACTTTGATGATGGACCGCGCGCCATCGCGCCGCCCAATGATGTTGAGAAGATTGGTCAGCGCGTCGATGCGGTCGGCCGCTGCGCGGGCCTCGCCCTCGAAACGCAGGCTTTGGCCGAGCCACTGCCCTTGTCCTGAGAGTTGCAGGCTGCCTTCCAGGGTTGCCAGCTGCAGGGTGGTTGTGGTGCCGCCCTGCAGCGTCACGCGATAACTGCCCATCGGCTGCAGAGTCGACAGGCGCGAGGAGATGCCGATTGCGTCGAGTTGCACACTGCCGACCAGCGTGGCGCGTCCCTGCGCCCATTCCAGCACCAAGCTCTTGCTGGACAACTGCAATTGGCCCATCGGTTGCACCGTGTTCCAGGGCGTGCCCAGGCCCGTCAGCAAGCTTGCGGGCCAGTTGGACTGACCGTCTTGCACGTGCAGGCGGGTGATGCCCCAACCGGCAGGTGCTACCGTCATATCGAGGGGCTGCGGCGTGCAGCAATCGGCCGCTATCTGAATTCCGAGACTTTGCCAGTGGGGGGCAATCGTCCAGTGCACCAAGCCTGGTAGCTCCACGGCATCCTGGCTGCCAGCGCCGCCTGAAAAAACCAGTTGCGCCGAGCCCTGCCACAGGGTTCCACGGGCATTGACCAGCGTCACCTGCTGGTTGCTGGCCTGCTGCACGGTGGCCGCCACCCAGCGCGCCGGTGCAAACGCCACTAAGCCGGTCAGCAGGCCCAGCGCCATGCCGGACCCGGCCCAGCCCCACAGGCCGCTTTCTTGGGTTCGATTACCGCGCATGGCCATCAGCGCGCGGGCAAGCCCATGACCAGCACACCGCTCCAGGTGGTTCCGGCAGGGGCCACGGTGCTGGTCAACCGGGCGTCGACGGGCAGCGAGCGTGCGTTGAGGCGGGCTTGCGACAGCCAGCGCGCCAGGCTGTCGGCACTCGCGCCCTTCAAGGTGACCTTGGCGCGGTCGGCAGTAACGGAAATCTCTGCGGCGCTGCCCAGAGTCTGCTGGGTGGCCAGGGTCAGGGCGCGCAGGGCATCGTCAAATCCCAATGCGGGTTGCCCCTGCATTGCCTTGGCCTGCTTTTGCAGTGCCAGCATGTGCTGGAGCTGGGCGTCCAGGGCGCGGGCCTGGGCATCGGCGGTGCGCAGGGTGACCAGGGCGGGTGCCACAAGAAACTGCCAGAGCATTGCGGTAGTGACCAGCAAGACTGCCAGCAGCAGGCCCCGCCGTTCACGGGCCCCCAGCGCGGCCCAGCGCGCCTGCACTGAAAGAGCGGGTAACTTGTCGCTCATGGACGACGCTCCTGCTGTTGCACCACCAGGGTGTCGCCCTCCAGGCGGGCCTGGTAGCCCATGCCCGCAAGCTTTGACGCCACCCGGGCAGCACCTTTGGCATTGGGGTCAATACCTTTGATCCTGAGCTCACCTGCTGCAAATTCGATAGCTGCTGGCGCAGGCAGGGCGGGCGCCATCGTGTAAAACTGCAACAACATGGTTTCCAGGTCGGCACCGGTGGCGGTGCCAGTCTGGCGCTGCAGGTCCGACACGGCGCGGGCCATTTGCAGCGGCGCGTCAACCACGACTTTCACGTCGGGGAAAGTGCCGGTCAGCACCGCCCGGATGGCCGCACGTTTGTCTGCAAGGGTCGACTGCTCCTTCCAGTTCCAGCCGGCAATACCCAGCAGATTGACCGCCACCAGAGCCGCCGTGGCCCAGCGCGCTGCACGCCAGCGCGGCGCTTGCATCAGCGTTGCCGCAGCGGTGGAGAAACGCTTGCGTTGGCGCGCACCACGGCTGGCAGCGCAATCAAATTGCGCCAGATCCCATTCGGACTGGGCGCTGGCCAGATAGCGCTGCGGCGCCGTCTGCAGGCTGACGCGTCCTTCAAAATGCTGTTCAGCCAGTTCCGCCACCGCGGGTTCGGCCCAGATCTGGCTCGGTGCGCCCTCGGAGCCGGTGGCTGCAACCAATGCCAGCGACTCAGGCCCGTAGGGCAAGACGCAGACTCCGTGGGCGCCGCTGACCATGATCTGTGCCTGGGCAGTGGTGCCAAGGAAATGCAGTGTCGGGCCCGCGCCAGCGCCGGGGCCAACCGGCGGTGCAACTTCAGGAGCAATGCGCTGTGCCGGCCGCCCGGCTTGCTCCAGTGTGCCAAGCCAGGCCTGCAGCCAAGCCCGGTCGCAGGCCGCCACCCACACCGGCTCACCTGAGCGGGCACCGGGGGCCAGGGCAAAGTGCAGTTGCGCCGGTTCGTCCAGCACGCGGTCTTCCAGCAAACCTTCCAGCACGGTGCGCAACCGCGCGCTATTGCCCTCCTGGAACATTTTCTTGTCCAGGGTGCCACGCGGCAGTTCCAGCGCATGCCACGACAATTTGCTCCACGGCACCACCGCCACCACCTCGGCTTCCCCTGTATCGGGCAGCAGGGGCAGTGGGACTTCAATGTGCCGGTTTACCGAAACGCCATCAGACGACAGCACCGCCACCACGGGCGTGGCCGGTGTGGGAAGAGACGGCGAGAGGGTTACAGTCAGTGTGCGCATGCGGGACTTTGTGGCGTCATTCTAGGGCTTGCTCGGCGACCATTGCGGGCCTGCATCGCGCCAGAGGGTCTTGACGTCCATGGCGTCGCGCTGCAACACCGAGTGCTGCTCGATGATGACCTGGTCCTGGCGTAGCCGACCGTGCACTTCAAAGAAGCGTGAGCTGACGCTGTGCTGCGTATCCACCAGCTGGTTGCCGGGCTCGCCGACCAATTTCGCGGCATCGGCGAGTGTGCGGAAATGGCTCATCTTGCGCGCACTCGCCAGGCGCTGGGCCAGCGCCATGTCGGCCAGCGGGATGCAGGCATACAGCACCATGGCATCGGCGGTATTAAGGTTCACCGGTGTGGGGGCCGGCAACAGGGTGATGTAGGGCATAAGTGTCAGCAGGGTTTTATTGGACAAACCCAACCAGCCCAATTGGCTTATCCGCTGGGGTATCAAGGGCGCCAGCGGTGCCGAGCGGTTGTCGGGGCTGACGTCCTGGGCAAAGCGCAGGTTTTCCGCAAGTGCACTGAGCTCAGCGGCAGGCAGTTGCAGCTTTTCAAACAGTTTTGCAAAGGCCCGCAGCGCCACGGTGGATACCTGGCCGTTGTCCACCAGGTTGCGCACGTTGAGGCGGCTTTGCAGATCGGTGACCTGGCCCGAAAGAAACGTCTGGGTCATGGTGTCGGAGTCGATCGGGCTATTCTTGTCGGTAGCCAGAAACGTCGACAGCCGCGCCTCCTGCAAGGGCACGGCCCAGGGCTCGGCCAGGTGGTCGGCACCGCCGGTGCGGCCGTCCTCGCGCAAGATCAGGCGCGCCCAGTCCAGCGCGCCGGTCAGCACCCACTGCGACTGCACCTGCGCGCGCTCGGCCGACTCGACCTCCACACTGCGCCATTGTTGCCACAATGAACCGGCGGCCAGACTGGCCACCAGGGCGACGGTCAGCATGGCCATCAGCAGCGCTGCTCCCCGTTGCACGGTGCGGGTCATCACGATTTGCCCCCTGCCAGGGTGGCTCGCATCCAGTCGCGGGTAATGACACCCTGCAAGGGGCTCTCTGCGGGCAGTGTCAACACCAACCGGATGCCGTCGGGCAAGGTCAACGCTGGTTGCGCCACCGGTCCACCTCTGGGAATCGCGATGCCGCCATCGCTTGACAGCGGGTTGCTCCAGGCATCGCCGCGAAAATAGAACACCGACCATTGCTCCAGGGCCGCCACGCGCACTTCGAGCTTGCGCTCTTCATCGCCCGGGTTTTGCGCCCACTGGGCGGCGCGCAGCCATGCACTTTGCAGTTCGCCGCGTGTCAGCAGGGGGGGGGACTGCCAGCGCAGCCATTGCCCGGCGCCGTCGATGTTGCGGCGCGTCCAGGCCACCACCAATACGCCGGTTTCGGGCGCCACCACATTGCGCCGGGTGATGCGCAAGGCGCGACCATCCCAGTCCAGCGCTGGCACCCCCGGCAGTTCGATCAGCGCATTGAGATCGGCACCCCATTGGGACAACCCGGCTTGCAACGCCATGCCAGCATCGGCGCGGGTGGCCACCTGCTCCTGGGTGCGCAACATGCCATCAAGCCCGCGCCAGCTCAAGCCCGCCATCACCGCCATGATCCCCAGCGCGACCAGCAGCTCGATCAGCGTGAATCCAAGAGATCTCCTTTGAGCGATGTTTCGCCGCTGGGCCATATCAGTATCTGCCCACCACGGTTGCAAGGGTCAAGAGCGACGCATCACCATCCGTTACCTGGGCTTCGACGCGCAGGAAATTGGGGTTGGGCGTGGGGGATACGCCCAATCGAAGCTGAAAACTGCGCCCTGCCTGCTCGCAGGGCCTGGTGTTCTCGCCGACCGCGGGCATCTGCTTGGCCAGACGTACCGCAATCAATGCATTCTCGGCGCACAGGTGGGCCAGCATCTGGTCGGTCTGGCGATCGGCGTTGCGAGTAAGCGCCGCCGTGGCCCGCACCCCTGCTGCCAATGACAGGGCCACAATGCCCAGTGCCACCAGCACCTCGATGAGCGTGAAACCGCGCGCACCCAACAACTTCACGGTGCCCCTTGCACGGAATTGGCGTCGGCCCGCACGGTGAAGGGGTGCACACCGTCGGTGGCCAGCACCAGGCTGCGGGTCGGATCGGACACCGAAACGAGGGCAATTTGCTGCGGTCCAATAATGGGCTCAGGCCCCAGCACCACATCAGCGGTTCGTTCGGCCCGTACATCGGCGCTCAACCAAGCACTGGGCAATGTGGAACCCGGCAGGCCCTCGAACAGGAACCCGGTTTCCGTCGCATGCCAACGCACCGGGCTGCCACTCATGCGCGACTGCGCCCGGGCTGACTCCAGCAGCGCACCCAGCCGCTGCGCATCACGTTCCAGCGCCGTGGCAGCACCATCGCGCAGCGCAAAAACAACCCCCGCAGTCGCCACCGCCATGATCGCCAGCACCACCAGCAGCTCGATCAGCGTGAAGCCTTTTAAATCATTCCCAACTGCCAACATCCGCATTTTTGCCCTCACCGCCGGGTTGGCCGTCTGCACCGAATGACAGCACATCCACTTCAGCCTTCACGCCCGGGTTCATGTACTGGTAGGGGCGTCCCCAGGGGTCGTTGGGGAGTTTGTCCAGGTACGACTTCCAGTTGCCGGGGATCGGCCCGGTGGTGGGCCTGGCGCGCAGCGCCTGCAGGCCCTGCTCGCTGGTGGGGTAGCGCTGGTTGTCGAGTTTGTAGAGCTTGAGCGCCTGCATCAGGTTATTCACGTCGGTGCGCGCAGCGGTCACCCGGGCATCGTCCGCGCGGTCCAGCACGTTGGGCACGATCAGCGCTGCCAGCACACCGATGATGACCAGCACCACCATCAGCTCGATCAGGGTAAAGCCCGCGGATACAGTCCGTTTAAGGCGCAGAAGTGAAGACTTGGGTGGGCAGCGTAAAGTTTTCATGGTGGAGTCAATCATAATCTGGCCATGCAAAGCAATGTGAACAGCCTGTGGTGGCCAAGGGGCCTGACCTTCGTGGTGTCAGCGTTGACGGCCCTGAGCGCCACTTTCTGGGTGCTCAAGGGTACCGGTTCAGCGGCACCTTCAAATGCTGCTCCTGCCGCTCTGGCCGGCGCGCCGGTGCCGTCGATCGATCCGCAATTGGTGGCGTTGGCATTGGGCGGTGGAAAGCAGCCGACCGTAGCCGATGCGCCACCGGCTTCCAGCCGTTTTGTGTTGACCGGGGTGGTGGCGGATCCGTCCAAGGGTGGAGCGGCACTGATCGCCGTCGACGGTCAACCCCCCAAAGCCGTGCGGGTCGGCGCTACGGTGGACGGGTCGCTGGTGTTGAAGTCGGTGAGCGGACGCCGCGCGGAGCTGGCGCCCGACATGCAGTCGGCACCCACCGTCTCATTGGAGCTGCCACCGCTGGCCAAGTGAGCATCAGCGTTTCAAATGCTATTGAATCAGGAGCTGCTTGCGCTTATCCAGTAAGCGCTGCAGCCCGATTTGGCATTTACTTTTGCAGGAACATCCGGTACACCGGATTGTCGGTTTCGTCGACACAGGGGTAGTCCAGCGTTTGCAGGAACCTGGCAAACGCCTTGTCGTCGGCCTTGGGTACCTGCAAACCCACCAGAATGCGCCCGTAGTCGGCACCCTGGTTGCGGTAATGGAACAGGCTGATATTCCAGCCCGGGCGCATCAAGCTTAGAAACTTCAACAAGGCACCCGGTCGCTCCGGGAAGACGAAGCGCAGCAGGCGTTCGTCCTGCGCCAGTGTCGAGTGCCCGCCCACCATGTGGCGGATGTGCTCCTTGGCCAGTTCGTCATGGGTGAGGTCCAGCGTCTTGAAGCCGTGTTTGGCAAAGTTGGTGGCTATCTTGGGCGATTCGCCTTTGCCGTGGGTGGTGAGGCCCACAAAAACATGGGCCTGGGTTGAATCGCTGATGCGGTAATTGAACTCGGTCACATTGCGCGGCCCGCCCGGCAGGGTGCCGATCAATTCGCAAAAGCGTTTGAAGCTGCCGCGTTCCTCGGGGATGGTCACCGCAAACAGGGCTTCCCGTTCCTCACCCACCTCGGCCCGCTCGGCGACAAAGCGCAGGCGGTCGAAGTTCATGTTGGCACCGCACAGGATGGCCGCGTAGGTTTCACCCTTGGTTTTGTGCAGCGCCGCGTACTGTTTGATCGCCGCCACGGCCAGCGCGCCGGCAGGCTCCACGATGGAGCGGGTGTCGACGAAGATGTCCTTGATGGCGGCGCACACCGCGTCGGTGTCTACGGTCATGAACTCGTCGACCAGGCCGCGTGCCACCCGAAAGGTTTCTTCGCCCACCAGCTTTACGGCCGTGCCATCGGAAAACAGGCCTACATCGGGCAGGGTGACGCGCTTTTTGGCGCTCACCGACTGCATCATGGCGTTGGAGTCGTTCATCTGCACGCCGATGACCTTGATGCGCGGGTCCACTGCCTTTATGTAGTTGGCAACACCCGCAATGAGTCCACCACCGCCAATGGCGACAAATACCGCGTCCAGCGGTGCCCCCCCCAGCGTCTGCATCTGGCGCAGGATCTCCACGGCAATGGTGCCCTGGCCCGCAATCACGTTGGGGTCGTCAAAGGGGTGAACGAAGGTCAGGCCCTGCTTTTTCTGCAATACCAGCGCGTGGGTATAGGCGTCGGAGTAGCTGTCGCCAAACAGCACCACCTCGCCGCCAAACCCGCGCACGGCGTCAATCTTGACCTGCGGTGTGGTGGTGGGCATCACGATGACCGCCCGGGTGCCGAGCTTGCGTGCGCTCAGGGCCACGCCCTGCGCATGGTTGCCCGCGGAGGCACAGATGACTCCCTTTTTCAACTGCTCAGGCGTCAGATGCGCCATCATGTTGTAGGCGCCGCGCAGCTTGAAGCTGCGCACCGGTTGCTGGTCCTCGCGCTTGAGCAATACCGTGTTGTGCAGCCGCTTGCTCAGATTGCGTGCCGTTTCCAGCGGCGACTCGCTGGCCACGTCGTAGACGCGGGCGGTCAGGATTTTTTTCAGGTAGTCGGCAGGGGACAGCGGTTTAGTTTTTTTGGTGGTCATGGAGGAGGCTATCGGTCAAACGTTGGCGCATCGACATCGGGCACGTGTGCCAATGCCGCGCGAAATTTATCGGCTGAACCGCGTGCTGCGCGTTCGTTGAGGTACTGTTCGGTTGCCAGGGCAGACACTTTTTCAGCGACTGCAGAGGCGATGAACTGGTTCATCGACACCTGGTCCTGGCGCGCAATGTCGCGGGCCATGCGATGCAGGGAATCGGGCAATCGGATGCTAATGGCGCTCATGTTGGTGGGTCCTCCAGAAAATTCAAAAATTCGCGTGGCGTTTGCACCACCACACCCAGTGGGCGGGCGCGCTTGAAGTCGGCAACGTTCCAGGTAACGATCCGGGCGTTGGCCTTGACCGCCAATTCGAGCACGAAATCGTCCCCTGGGTCCTTGAGTACCGGTCGCCACAGGTAGTAAATCTTGTGGTGCGTGGCGCGCGCGCACATGAAATCGACTACATCATCGATGTGGTCCGCCGTCAGCGCCAGCAGGCCCCGTTTCAACACGGCTTCGTACTCCGCGACCAGAGTGGCGCTGATGTGCAACTGGAAGCGGTCTTCGGTCAGCATCGATAACAAACGGTACGACGTGCCCTTGGAAGAGCGCAGCGCGGTGAGCAATACGTTGGTGTCCAGGACAATATCGGACTTCATTTTGGTATTATAGGGAATACCGAAATTACGGATTGTGAGGCTTGCGATGGAATGCACAGTGAGTTGGACGGGTGGACTGGCGACCCGCTCGGGGATGGGTTTTGTGGCCGAAACCGGAAGCGGCCACACGCTTGCGATGGATGGTGCGCCGGATGCCGATAAGCCGGAAAACGGCGGGCACAACCTGGCGCCGCGCCCGCTGGAGCTGTTGCTGGCGGGTGCCGGTGGCTGCACGGCCTACGATGTGGTGCTGATACTCAAACGCGGTCGCCACGCGGTCAGCGGTTGTACCGTCAAGCTCACCGCCGAGCGCGCGCCGGTTGACCCCAAGGTGTTTACCGCCATCAACATGCATTTCACGGTCACCGGCAAAGCAGTTCCCGCCGCTGCGGTGGAACGCGCCATTGCCATGAGCCACGACAAATACTGCTCCGCCAGCATCATGCTGGGCAAAACCGCCAGCATCACCACCAGCTTTGAAGTGCAGGAAGTCTGAGGTTTACACGTGGTGCGCCACAGTGGTCATGACCTTGGCCGTGGCGCGCATCAGTTCCTTGACCGGTGAGGGCAGGTCTACTGCGCCAGCCTTTTTGGCATCGTCTGCATGGCGTAGTTCGTCGTCGTGCATCTGGGCGACGATGGCGCGGGATGCGTGGTCGCCCTCGGGCAGGCGTTGCAGGTGGCTTTGCAAGTGGGCGCCAACCTGCACTTCGGTTTCCACGACAAAACCCAGGCTGATGGGGTCGCCTAGCCGCCCCGCCAGCAAGCCGAGGCCAAAAGCACCGGCATACCATAGCGGGTTAAGCAACGATGTGCGGGAATCCAGCTCCCGCAAGCGCTGCTCGGTCCACGCCAGGTGGTCGGTCTCTTCGATGCATGCTCGGGTGAAATGGGCGCGCAGTTCGGGATTCTTGGTGGCGAGCGCTTGTGCGGTGTAAAGTGCCTGCGCGCAGACTTCGCCCACATGGTTCACCCGCATCAGGCTGGCGGCCAGCCGTTTTTCGCTGGGGGTGAGCTCGGTTGAACGCTCTGGCAGTGTCGGGCAGGGCTGGGCCGCGTGGTGGGTGGTGAACAAAGTGCGCAGCGCCGTGTCCAGGGCAGTTAGCAGGGCATCCATAAAATTCATCTGGTGAAAAGCCGAACCGTCGAGTCTACCCCCGGTTGCGGTACGGCTGGCGGAAACAAATTGTTGCACACCTGCAACGAAAGATCGGGTAATCCCGCTTTGAGTAAGTCTTTTTAAGGCTTTGCTTTGCCAAATGGCCCGTGGTCTGGTGCAATATGGGTAACTTCCTTAATAGGAGGTTGGCCCGGGGTTCCGAACCCTCATCGGACCGGAGCCCTTCGTTTAACCTTGGAGTATTTCTAAATGAAAAAAACCCTCGTTGCCTTGGCTGTACTAGCCGCTTCTGGCGCCTCAATGGCACAAGTTACCATGAATGGTACTTTCGCTTTCGGCTTTGTTGAAACCAGCACTGGCAAAGCTAGCGCAACTGGCACTACGGTGAAGAGTTCTGGTCTGGGTGTGCAGACTTCGGATGTTACTTTGAACGTCAAGGAAGACCTCGGTGGCGGTATGGGTCTGTCCCTGTCGTATGGTTTCGGTGGTCTGGACCGCTCTGGCGAGTCTACATCCCAGCCTTACGCCACGGGTTCCAACGGCCCAGTAACTGGACGTAACGGTTCAGCCACTTTGACCACACCCGTTGGCGCTTTCACTTACGGCTCCAACAAGATTGCTGATTACCTGAATGCAATGGCCGGTCTCGGGATGAACATTGACGATATGTCCGACACCCGCGGCCTCAACCTGCTTGCCCCACGTGCACGCCGCGATTTCGTGCAGTATGACGCTCCCATTGGCGCCTTCCGCGTGAGCTTGGCCCACCTTGAGTCAGCTAATGACCTCGGTATTAATGATGGTTCCCAGGGCCTCAATGGAGGCAGTGCACAGCGTATCAATGTGGTGGGTTTGACCTACGGCGCGAAAGGATTGAATTTGAACGGCCAGTATTTGTCCTATGACAATAACTGGACTCCACGCGGCGGTGCGTTGATTGATGGCAACATCGACAACGTGGTTCGCTTTGGCGGTAACTACAACTTTGGCATGGCCAAGGTCGGTGCCGCAATGCAAATTGCAGATTACATGGGCAGCCGCAAAGACACGCAAACCATGCTGACCGTGGCTGTACCGCTGGGTGCGATCGATCTGGCTGCCAGCTACGCGATGCGCAAGGTTGAAGATTCATTGGCCGCCAATACGAATGGCGACCGCGACGGCTACCTGCTCTACGCAGCTTACAACATGAGCAAGCGCACTGCACTGAAGTTCCAGTACTCCGATGTGAAGTCGGCCGTTGCCGCTGGTCAGGAAAACTCCACCACAATGTACGGGATCATTTCGCACAAGTTCTAATCCAAACGCTGGCTTGATGCCAGTTTGGAAAGGAAACAAGAAACCTGTTTGCAGCGATGCAAGCAGGTTTTTTTACGTCTGGTGGAAGGGCGCACTGGACAGCTTTCCGACGAAGTTCCCTTTACAAAATTGAACCCTTGAAGTGATCGCCATGAGTACATTCACCACATTGCCGCGTCCGACTGCTGTGAAGGCCCTTGGAGACTACACGTTAGACCTTACTTTCAACAACGGCGAAAGACGCGTGTTTGATGTTGCATCGTATTTGGAATACCCTGCCTTTCAAGCATTAAAGTCGATCAGTTTGTTTATGCAAGCACGGGTAGAGCACAACACCGTGGTTTGGAACGACGAAATTGATATGGCACCTGAAAACCTGTACTTGGAGAGCGTCTGTTCCATGTGCGCGCCAAGATGAAGGCGCTGCTGATGATCAGTTGACATTGCTCGTTGCCTGCGCGGTTGCGGCAGCGCAACACTCGGCTTGTGCACAAGTGATGTCCACCAAGAATGCGACCCAAAGCGGTGCCAAGCACGGCAATATTTGTTTAAATCGTCAGTGGACGACAAGGGTGCATTGTTGTACCCGATTACATAATTATTGGAGACAATCAAATGAAAAAGACACTGGTTGCGGTGGCCTCGCTGGCCGTTGCGGGATGCGCTATGGCGCAGGTGAGCGTGAACGGCACCTTTAGTTTTGGCTACAAGGCCACCACCAAGGGCAATGCCGCAGGAACCCAATCCAGTGGCCTGGGGGTAGACCAATCTGAAATACGGTTGAGTGCCAAGGAAGACCTGGGCAGCGGCCAAAGGCTTGAGGCAAAGTTGAGCTTCGCCGGCGCCGATCGCAGCGGGGAGTCCAGCGCGCAGCCTTTCGCCACCGGCTCCAATGGCCCGGTGACCGGGCGTGATGCCAGCCTCACCTATACCAATATGTCTATCGGGCAGTTCAAGTTGAGCTCGGCGCAGGGTGGTGATTACTTCACCTCCGTGGCCGGACTGGGTGTCTCTGGTCAGGGCGAACCCTTGATCGAAATGGATGGCAAACTGCACGAGCTCAAAGGTCCGGTGGATGCCATCAGCTACACGGTGCCGGTGGGTCCGGTGTATCTCAACGTCGAGCACTCTGAGAGCGGCTCGTTCCTGGGCATAGGTAAAGGCAGCACCGGTGGCACAGCACAGCGCAAGAATACCTATTCCGTGTATTACAACGGCGGTCCGCTCACGCTGTTGGGCGCATATCGCACCTATGACCGCGGTTTGGATGGCCTGTGCCCAGATGCGGCGGGGGACTGCCTTAAGCTACGGGCAACAAAGGACAATCTGTATAACTTGCAAGCTGCATATGATTTTGGCGTGGCCAAAGTCGGTCTGGCATACCAGTTTGTAAACGCCACTGCGGGCATGCACCAGATTGACACCATGGTCAGTGTGGCAGCACCCCTGGGCCCGGTCATCGTAGCAGCGTCCTATTCCACGAGTGAAATGACGGACCCACCAGACACCTCCAAGTTTGCAAATATTGGCGCTGGCGGTGCCTGGGAAGCGACCCAGTATGCAGGCAAGACCGATGGTTATGCCTTTGGCGCAAAGTACGCCCTGAGCAAGCGCACCAGCATTCTGGCGCGCTACGCTTCCTGGACGCACAGTGGCTATTCGCGCTACGAAGCGGATGCACCCTTCAAGGCTGTGGCACTGCAAGCGTTTGGCGGCGCAGCCTACAACTATGGCGTGGCCAAGGCCACCTTCGACGCAGCACCGAGCGCTGCCGCCGGAGCTGCGTTGCAGCAAGCCGGTGGCGCCATGCAACAAGCCTGGGCAGCTGCCAAAGCCGCCTCAGCGGGCTTGACCGCCAGCAACTCTGCCAACGAGGCTGGCATCTATCTGATACACACGTTCTGAGGCATCTGAAGCCAGAGCGAATTTCATGAAGCGATGGCCCCGGTGGGTGACTGCTGGGGCTTTTTTGTGCCCAAAACTTGCTTAGCTTAAGCACCATGCCAGAACCCACACTCGCTCTTCAATCCCGCGCCTTTGCCCACATTGCCGCCTTTCACCCCGAGCTCACTGCCCTGCGCCGGGACCTGCATGCGCACCCCGAATTGGGTTTTGAAGAGGTGTACACGGCCAAGCGGGTGGTGGAGGCGCTCAAGGTTTGCGGCGTCGACGAAATTCACGAAGGCATAGGCAAAACTGGGGTGGTCGCGCTCATTCGCGGGCGTGGCGCCGCAGGGGCGGGCGCTATGGTGGGCTTGCGCGCCGACATGGATGCCCTGCCGATAACTGAGCACAACGAGTTTGCCTGGCGCTCCGCCGCCCATGGCTGCATGCATGGTTGCGGGCACGATGGCCACACCGCCATGCTGGTGGGTGCCGCACGCTACCTGAGTGAGACCCGCAATTTCGCTGGCACCGCAGTGCTCATATTCCAGCCCGGCGAAGAGGGTTATGCCGGTGCCAAAGCCATGATGCAAGATGGTCTGTTTGAGCGTTTCCCGGTGCGCTCGGTGTTTGCCATGCACAACTGGCCGGCCATGCGTCCGGGCACGATCGGCATCAACGCGGGGCCGATGATGGCCGCGGCGGACCGCGTCAGCATCGAGATCACCGGGCGCGGCGGCCACGGCGCTCACGCCTACCAGACCGTGGACCCGGTGCTGGTGGCGGCGCATATCATCACGGCGGTGCAGAGCATCGTGTCGCGCAACGTCAAGGCGGTGGACAGCGCGGTCATCAGCCTGTGCGCCATGCAGGCCGGTGATCTTGGTGCAATGAGTGTGGTGCCCGGTTCGGCCACGCTGGTGGGCACCGTGCGCACCTTCAGCCCTGTGGTGCAGGACCTGCTGGAACGGCGTCTTCACGAGTTGTGCACTTCAGTCGCCCAGGCATTTGGTGCCACGGCCGTGGTCACTTTCGAGCGCATGTATCCGGCCACCATCAACACCGCGGTGGAGGCGCAATTTGCCGGCAATGTAGCCAGCAGTCTGGTCGGTGAAGACAATGTGGTGCGCCATCTGGAGCCGAGCATGGGTGCCGAGGACTTTTCCTTCATGCTGCAGGCCAAGCCCGGTGCCTACCTGCGCCTGGGGCAGGGCGACGCCAGCGGTAAAGGCACCTGCGGCCTGCACAACAGCCGCTACGACTTTAACGACGATGTATTGCCCTTGGGGGCAGCGTTGCACGCCAGGCTGGTCGAGCACGCGTTGCCTTTGCCTGTGGCCCAAGGGCAAACGGGATTGGACCACCCGAGATAACAACGCCACGAATGATGACGCAATGAGCGTCAGCAGATGCGTGGAAGTTGCTCTCCGCTGAGCCAGTCCACCACCCGACGTCCGCCCAAACGTGTTTGCATCTGGACGAAATGGTGTGGGTCATCGTGGACAGTGCCAATCTGACAGGCAGCTTGGCCCAAGGGGTGGGCGCGCATGCAGGCCAAGGCCGACTCTGCGGCTTGTGCGTCACAGACCATGATCAGCTTGCCCTCATTGGCAATGTAGAGCGGATCCAGCCCCAGCAACTCACAGGCGGCCTCCACCTGTGGCAACAGTGGAATGCTGGCTTCCATCAGCATCATGCCCACACCGGACTGCCGGGCGATTTCATTCAGGGTGGTGGCCAGACCGCCGCGCGTCGGGTCACGCAACACACGCACACTGCCGGGTGGCAAGGCCGCCAGCACATCGGCCACCAAGGTGTGCAAAGCAGCCGTGTCCGAAAGAATCGCGGTCTCAAAGTCAAGCGACTCGCGCTTGGACAGCACCGCCACGCCGTGTTCACCCAGTGTGCCAGACACCAGCACCACATCGCCCGCCCGCGCCTGGTCACCACCAATGTGGACTCCCGCAGCCACCACGCCCAGGCCGGTGGTGCTGATAAAGACACCGTCACCCTTGCCTTTTTCCACCACCTTGGTGTCGCCAGTGACGATGGGCACGCCTGCCTCACGCGCCGCGTCCCCCATCGATTCGGCAATACGCTGCAGCTCGGCTAGCGGGTAACCTTCCTCCAGAATGAAACTTGCCGACAAGTACAGGGGGCGGGCGCCCAGCATGGCAACATCGTTGATCGTGCCGTGTACCGCCAGGCAACCCAGATCGCCGCCGGGGAAAAAAATGGGCGAAACCACATGCGCGTCCGTTGCCATCACCAGGCGACCGCCTTGCAGCAGCTCTGGCGGGGTGGGCAAGGTAGCCCCGTCATTGCCCTGGCGCAGGAACTCATTGTCAAACGCCTTGAGAAAGATTTCTTCAATCAACTGCGCGCTGGCGCGACCACCGGCTCCATGGTTCATGTCCACCCGCCCGTTGCGAATGTCCATCGGGCGCACATAGGGAGGCTTGGAACTCATGCCGATACCACCGCAATGTCGCGAAAACGACCATACGAATAGTGTGCTGCACAGGCGCCCTCGGAAGACACCATGCAGGAGCCCATCGGGGTCTCAGGCGTGCAGACGTTGCCGAAGAGTTTGCAGTCGGTCGGGCGCTTGACGCCGCGCAGAATAGCCCCGCAGTCACATTGCTTGTGGTCGGGCACCCGGGTGTATTGCAGATCAAAGCGCGCCTCGGCATCCCAATCAGCATAGGTCGATCGGATTTTGAGGGCGCTCAAGGGTACGTCGCCCAAACCACGCCACTCAAAGCTGTCGCGCACCTCAAACACATCGGCCACGGCGGTTTGCGCGGCTGCATTGCCATCGCGGGTGACGGCGCGGGTGAATTCGTTTTCCACTTCAGCACGCCCCTCATTGATCTGGCGCACCAGCATCAAAATCGCCTGTATCACATCCAGCGGCTCAAAGCCAGCGATCACCACCGGTTTTTGATAGCGCTCGGCGAAACCCTCATAAGGCCTGGAGCCAATCAGGATGCTCACATGGGCCGGGCCGACAAAACCATCGAGCGGAACCGTGTGCCAGTCTTTCACCTCGGGCGATTCCAGAATATGGGTGATCGCCGCCGGCGTCAACACATGGCAGGACAAGACGCTGAAGTTCTTGAGCTGTTCCCGCCTGGCCGCTTGCAGTGCCAAGGCGGTGGGTGGTGTGGTGGTCTCAAACCCGATGGCGAAAAACACCACTTCGCGCTGCGGGTTGTCGCGGGCGATCTTCAGGGCATCGGTGACCGAGTACACCATGCGAATATCCGCACCGCGCGCTTTGGCCTTCATCATCGACAAGTCGCCCGAGGCTGGCACCCGCATCGTGTCGGCGTAGGTGGTTACGATCGCGCCTTGCTGCATGGCCAGTCCAATGGCCTGGTCGATACGGCCAATCGGCAGCACACACACCGGGCATCCCGGGCCATGAATCATGCGTACATTGGCGGGTAAGAGGTCGGCTACGCCGTAACGCGAAATAGCATGAGTATGGCCACCACAAAATTCCATGAAGTTGTAGTTGCGACTGGGGTCGGCCTCGGCCAGGATGCGCTGGGCAATTTTCTGACCCAAAGCTCCATCGCGGTATTCGTCGATGTACTTCATGCGCCCACCTTCGGCATCGATTCATTGCGCTGGCTGATTTCCAGTTCGGCAAACAGCGCCAGGGTGTGCGCGGCTTCGTCTGGATCCATCAGCCCAATGGCATGACCGACATGCACAATGACGTAATCATCGACCCGGGCCTCCGGCACCAATTCGATCGAGATGGCCTTGCGCACCCCTCCCAAATCGACCGTGGCTTCGAGTCCATGGACCGCAACAACGCGCGCGGGAAGAGCTAGGCACATACACGACTCCTTGACAAACTAAGCTTAAACGCTGGACGGCAACCTCTGCATGCAGTGCAGGTCTTTTTGAGCGTTTCAATGGTAGCGCACAGCAAGGTAGTTGTGCCCGAGGCAGGGTTTGACACCAAGTTGCCAGCACTTATGCCGTGGGGCCAATACAAATCTCCAGAAACGCAAAAGCCCCACGAAGATCGTAGGGCCTGCACGTTTGCCGCATCGCTGCAGCCAATGTCGTTACTAGCCAGTAACGTAGACCGGCCAAGGTAGCGCCGGTTGTGGGGTGAGGAGGACTTGGATCGGATCTATATGTACCACCTTTCACAGGAGCTCTTGCTGGTGTCGCCGACATCAGTCAAGGATTCCTTGTAAATCCACTATAGGCAATGGGCGGCAAATTGCAAGGGGAATTTTCCACAATACCGATCTGTCAAACAGTCTAACTACGCATAGCGTTTGCTACGCAAGTTGTTCTTCATTTCGCGCAGCAGGGGTTGCAAGGTGGTGCCGCCAATGCGTAAGGCCACACCGGTTGCCAGGATGTCGATGATCATGAGGTGCAACAGGCGCGATACCATCGGGCTGTACTTGTCAAAGCCTTCCGGGTGATCCGCGCTCAGGTGGATGTTGCCTGCGCTCGCCAAGGGCGAACCGCTGGCGGTAATCACGATCGTGGTAGCGCCATTCTTGCGAGCAATATCACAGGCATCCATCAAGTCTCGCGTGCGGCCGGAGTTGCTGATGACCACCAGGCAATCGCCAGGCCCCAGAAGTGACGCGCTCATCACCTGCATGTGGCCATCGCTGTAGGCATTGGTGTTGATGCCCAGGCGGAAAAATTTGTGCTGGGCATCCTGTGCCACGATGCCCGAGTTGCCAGCCCCCATGAACTGGATCTGGTGCTTATTCGTGTAGGCGTTCATGAGTGCCGTAACCGCCCGGTCCATGGTGACTGCGGAGGCCTCATTGCGGTACTTGAGGAATGAGGCCACGGTGTTGTCAATCACCTTCACCATCACATCGCCGACCTTGTCGTCCGCATCGACACTGCGATGAATGAAGGGCACGCCTTCATTTACGGTACCGGCGAGTTTGCGCTTGAAGTCTGACAAACCGTCGTAGCCCACACTGCGACAGAACCGCACCACAGTGGGTTTGCTCACGTGCGACCGGTCGGCCAACTCACTCACCGGCAGGCTGGCAAATGCCCGCGGGTCCGCCAGACACAATTTGCCCACCCGCTGTTCAGCAGGTGCAAGCGAAGGCAAAGAAGCTTTGATTCTCTCTAACATTTTTAACTTTCCTCGCTCCAACAATACCCATCGCGGGCGATCATGGCGCTGGACGCGCTCGGGCCCCAGGTGCCAGCGGCGTAAAGACGCGGACCCTGGGCGTCTGCGGCCCAGTTGTCCAGTATGGGCTCCACCCAGCGCCAGGCTTCTTCCTGTTCGTCGCTGCGCACAAACAGGTTCAGGCGTCCGTCAATCACATCCAGCAACAGGCGTTCGTAAGCGCCCACACGTTCGGCGCCAAAACGCTTGTCAAAGTCCAGATCCAGCTGTACCGGAGCCAGCACCTGTGTCGCCGCGTTGCGGTTCTGGCGATTGCTCGGACCCTGTGCCAACAGGTGCAGTTCCAGGCCATCCTTGGGCTGCAGGTTGATCACCAGGCTGTTGGCAACGCCCATGGTGGCATTGAAGATGGCGTGTGGCGTCGGGCGGAAGTTCACCACGATGCGGGCATCGCGCCCGGCCAGGCGCTTGCCGGTACGGATGTAAAACGGCACACCGGCCCAGCGCCAGTTGGAAATTTCGGTGCGCAGGGCGACAAAGGTCTCGGTGTTGCTCTGCGGGTTGACGCCAGCTTCTTCGCGATAACCTGGCACCTTGTCACCGTCGATGGCTCCGGCAGCGTACTGGCCACGCACGACGTCCTGGGTCAGTGATTCCTGCGTCCATGGTTTGAGTGAACGCAGCACCTTGAGCTTTTCGTCGCGAATCGCATCGGCGTGCGAGTTGATGGGCGGCTCCATGCCGATGGCACACAGCAACTGCAACGCGTGGTTTTGTACCATGTCGCGCAGCGCGCCCGTGGTCTCGTAGAACGCACCGCGGCTCTCCACACCGAGTTCTTCAGCGATGGTGATCTGGATATTGGCGATGTGCTCGCGCCGCCATAGCGGCTCAAACAGCGCGTTGCCAAAACGTAGCGCAAACAGATTTTGTACGGCGGGCTTGCCCAGGTAGTGGTCGATGCGAAAGACCTGCTTTTCTTCAAAGAACTTGCGCACCGTACGGTTGATCTCGCGGTTGGAGGCGAGGTCATGTCCCAGCGGTTTTTCCAGCACCACGCGGGTCTTGGGCGTGTTCAGCCCTGCCGCAGCGAGCTGTTCGCAGACGGTGGTGAACAACGCCGGAGCGGTTGCAACATACATCACCACCGTATCGGCATTGCGCGCCTGCAGGGTGGCAGCCAGCTGCGCATAGTCGTCGGGCTTGGAGAGGTCCATCCGCACGAACTCGATCAGCGCGGCAAATTGCGCAAACTCCTCGGCGCTCGGGCGTTTTGCCAAGTCGACATTTTCAAACCGTGCCTGCATGCGCGCGCGGTATTGCGTGCTGCCCAGGTCCTCGCGCCCCACGCCGATGATGCGACCTCCTTCGGGGAGTGTGCCATGGCGAAACGCCTGGAACAAGGCAGGCATGAGTTTGCGCCAGGCGAGATCGCCAGTACCGCCAAACAGGACAAGATCAAAACTCATTGTTACCTCGATTACAAGGAAAATATGTAATAAAGTTACTATTCTAGAGCACTTCACAGCCTGCGTGCTGCGCTCGCCAGTGAAGGTAATGGATAATCCCGGGCCACTGAAGGATGAAGCGGCTCGATCATGCTCCACCTGACTGAAGGGACTCCGGTTTACCCAATTGCCCGATAAAACGCCATGAATAGCCCGTCTGTTGCCCGCTTTGAGTGTCTGATTGAGCACTTTGTGCGCCTTAGTGCCATTCGCGGTCGCGACGATTTGTTGGGTGGTGTGACGCTGGCGCTGGCGCAAACGTTGCCGGTGCTGAGCGTGGACATTTTCAGCATGGTGCTTGATGGAAACCAGCGCTACTGGTTGCCGCTCACGCAGGCTCTGAAGGGTACGCCGGTGCGTTTCATTTCCGACCCGCTGCGCATGGATCTGGAGACTCTGGCCCCGATCGCCAGCGACCCCGAGCGCTTGCAGTGTCTGGACCGGGTCGAGAGGGTGTTTAGCCTGCCGGACGCTGCGCGCCAGACCTACCTTGCGCGTTTGCCGATCATGTTGACGGCCGGTGCTACGCCGTGGGGGGTTGCCGAACTGCAGTCGGAGCAGGCTTTGACGCCAGCCGATGCGCGGATGGCATCGCAAGTATTGGCGGTCTACGCCAACCTGCTTGGCTTGCTGGATTACAGTGAGTGCGATGCGCTCACCGGCCTGTGGAACCGCAAACCGTTCGATGATCTGTTCTACAAGGTGATCCAACCAGTGGAGCCCGCCACTTTGGAGCCGGGAGAAGTCGAGCATCGTCGAGAAATCGATGCATCGAGCTTCTTTTTGGCCATGGTCGACATTGACCACTTCAAACAGGTCAACGATACCTATGGGCACTTGATTGGCGACGAAGTTCTGCTGTTGGTGGCACGCATTCTCAAATCGTCGTTTCGCGCCTCTGACAGGGTTTACCGCTTTGGCGGGGAAGAGTTTGTGATCGTATTGCGCTGCGCGAACGACGATGCAGCAATGGTTGCTGCCGAGCGCTTTCGTACCAATATGGCAAGTTTCCACTTTCCCCAGGCCGGCTGCATTACGGCCAGTGTCGGCCTGACCCAAATTCTGCCCGGGGACCTGCCCAGTTCCGCCTGCGAGCGGGCGGATCAGGCGGTCTACTACGCCAAGCACCATGGGCGTAACCAGGTGTGCAGCGAAGCTGATCTGGTACGCCGGGGGCTGCTCGCGACGGACCAGAAAACGGGTGACGTGGAACTATTTTGAAGCTTGCGCGCGGGTAGCGGAGTACATCAGGAACCAGGTTCTTTGGCGCGTGATAATGCAGCCATGAACCAACTCGACGCACTCAAACAATTCACCACGGTGGTGGCCGACACCGGCGACTTCAGGCAACTCGGGGCCTATCTGCCCCAGGACGCCACGACCAATCCTTCGCTGATTCTCAAGGCGGTACAAAAACCCGAATACGCGCCCCTGTTGCGCGATACCGTGGCCGCCTTTCGAGGCAGGCCACTCGATGAAATCATCGACCGCCTGCTGGTGCGTTTTGGCTGCGAGATTCTGTCCATCATTCCGGGGCGCGTGTCCACTGAGGTGGACGCTCGCTTGAGCTTCGATACCAGCGCTACTGTCACCCGTGCCGAGCGCATCATCGAGTTGTACCAGGCACAGGGCATTCACATCGATCGCGTGCTGATCAAGGTGGCTGCGACGTGGGAAGGCATCGAGGCCGCCAGGCAACTGGAGCGCAAGGGCATCCATACCAACCTGACGCTGCTCTTTTCTTTCTGCCAGGCGGTCGCGTGCGGGCAGGCCAAGGTGCAACTGATCTCGCCATTCGTGGGACGCATTTACGACTGGTACAAGAAGTCCGCTGGCGCGGGTTGGGTGGAAGCGGACCGCTCTGGCGCGAACGATCCCGGCGTGCAGTCGGTCACCCAGATCTACCACTACTACAAGAAGTTTGGTATAGCCACCGAGGTGATGGGTGCGAGCTTTCGCAACGTGGGGCAAATTACGGCGCTGGCGGGCTGCGACCTGTTGACGATCAGCCCGGATCTGCTGGCAGCGCTGTCGGCAAGTGATGTGCCTCTGACCCGTGCACTCGACGCAGAGGCTGCGAAAGACATGGATCTCCAGCACATCGAGCTGGATGAGGCTGCGTTCCGGTTTGCACTCAACGAGGATGCGATGGCGACCGAGAAATTGGCCGAAGGCATCCGGGCGTTTTGTGTGGATGCTGTCAAATTGGAACAGCTATTGCTTGCAGCCTGAAACATTTGATCGGGGGAACACCATGACACGCACACGTTGCGACCGCACTGCTGCCTGGGGACAACTGACGACGCATTACGAATCGGCGGGCCGGAACCTCGATTTACGCGACGCCTTCGCACAGGATCCCCAGCGGTTCGAGCGCTTTAGCCAAGCCGCGCCGTTTGTCTTTGCGGATCTGTCCAAGAACCGCATCGACGCTGCTTGTGAGTCGCTGTTGCTGGACCTGGCGCGCCAGAGCGGGCTGCAAGAGCACCGCGACGCCATGTTTGCAGGCGACAAGATCAACAGTACCGAGCAGCGCGCGGTCTGGCATGTCTTGTTGCGAAATCCGCCTGCAGCGCCCGCTGGTATTGCGCAGACAGCTACTGGATTGATAGCGGTTGAGCAGGCCAAGGTGCATGCCACGTTGGCCGATATGCTGGACTATGCTGAACAAGTGCGGTCTGACGCGGCCATTACCGACGTGGTGAACATCGGTATTGGTGGCTCGGACCTGGGGCCACAAATGGCGACCATCGCACTGGACGCCTTTGCTACCACGGGCAAACGACTGCACTTTGTGAGCAATGTGGACGGGCATGAGTTGGCCGCCACGTTGAGCCACCTGAAAGTCGAGAGCACGCTTTTTCTGATTGCCAGCAAGACCTTCACCACCATCGAGACCATGACCAATGCGCGCTCGGCCAAGGCCTGGTTTGAAGCGCAGGGCGGTACCGACACCGCACGACATTTTGCGGCGCTAACCACCAATGTGGCAGCGGCCAATGCATTTGGCATTACCACCACCTTTGGGTTCTGGGACTGGGTGGGTGGGCGCTATTCGATGTGGTCGGCCATTGGCCTGCCGTTGGCGATAGCCATCGGGGCAGAGGGTTTTCGCGGCTTTCTTGCAGGTGCCCATGCGATGGATGAACACTTCCGCACCGCGCCTCTCGAGTCCAACCTGCCGGTGCGCCTGGCACTCATCGACGTGTGGTACCGCAACTTTCATGGCTTCACCAGCCGTTCAATCGCCCCGTACCACAGCGCCTTGCGCCGTCTGCCTGCGTATCTGCAGCAGTTGGAGATGGAGAGCAATGGCAAGCGGGTGGATGCCAGTGGTGAGGCGTTGCCGTTTGGAACCTCGCCGGTTTTGTGGGGCGAGCCGGGAACCAACGGGCAGCATGCCTATTTTCAGATGCTGCACCAGGGCACGGACATTGTGCCGGTGGAGTTTGTGGCGGTGAAGAAGGCGCGTCACTCTTTGCCATCACACCATGCGTTGCTGTTGTCGAATGTGCTGGCGCAGGCGCAGGCACTGATGCTCGGCAAATCCGATGTGGGGGGGCATAAGCATTTCCCAGGAAACCGGCCAAGTACCTTTTTGTTGCTCGACGATTTGACGCCGGAGAGTCTGGGTGCGTTGATTGCTTTGCAGGAGCACCGGGTGTTTGTGACAGGCTCGCTGTGGGGCATCAACAGTTTTGACCAGTGGGGGGTGGAGTTGGGCAAGGTGCTGGCCAAGGACATCGAGCCGCGGCTGGCTTCTGGCGATGTTGCGGGGCTGGATGGGTCTACGGCGGGGCTGTTGCGGCTGTTGCGTTCCTAGTTTTTGTCGTTATTTGGGGGCGGAGCGAAGGGATATTGCGGCGGGCTCATGGTGTCAAAGGCCCACAAATCTATCCCTTCGCTCCGCTTCGCGCTTGCTGGAATACCAAACCCACAACATGACTTCTCCTAACCTTTCATTGCAGCAGGCGCGTAACCTGCATCTGGCCGCGCAGGGGCTGCTGACTGCGCCTTCGAAAAAGGCTACACGTGCGGCATTGCGCGATTGCATTTCGCGCATGGCATTGCTGCAGATTGACACGATTCATGTGGTTTCGCGCAGTCCGTATCTTGTTCTGTTTTCTCGCTTGGGGTCCTATCCTCGTGTCTGGCTCGAAGAAGCGCTGGCCAAGGGGGAGATCTTTGAGACCTGGGCGCATGAGGCCTGCTTTGCGCCTGTGGACGACTTGCTGCGGCACCGTGCATACAACATGGCTGCGCGTCGGCATTGGGGGCTATACCACGCCGAACGCACCAGCGCATCACACCGCGCACAGCTCGATGGCTTGTTGCAGCACATTGCTAGCAAAGGTCCGGTGAAGTCCTCGGACTTTGCGCGCTCCGACGGGGAGGGTGGTGGCTGGTGGGCGTGGAAGGACGAGAAGCGCTGGCTGGAGACACTGTTTGCCACGGGTGAACTGATGGTCGCGCGGCGCGAGAATTTTCACAGGGTGTATGACCTGGCCGGGCGTGTGGCTCCCAATGCTTTGGAGCAGGAGTCAGCCGGTGTGCCGCTGGATCCCGCTGCGGTGCGGCAGCATTTCATTGAGAAATCGGTGGCGGCGCTGGGTATTGCGCAGGCACGCTGGGTGAACGACTACTTTCGGCTCAAGACGCGGCTGAAGGACCGTGACCTGGACGCGCTGGTGGAGCAGGGTACGCTGCTGCGTGTGGCGGTCGAGGACTGGAGCAGCCCCGGCTATGTGCATCGCAGCCAAGCAGCGGCCCTCAAGAAAGCGGCGGCGGAAAAGCTGGTGCCAGAGCATGCTGCGCTACTGTCGCCGTTTGACCCGGTGGTGTGGGACCGGGAGCGGGCTTCCACATTCTTTGACTTCGATTACCGTATCGAGTGTTACACCCCTGAGCCCAAACGCGTGTACGGATACTTCGTGTTGCCGATTCTGTGCCGGGGTGCGCTGATTGGCAGGCTCGATGCCAAGGCGCACCGTGCACAGGGTGTTTTTGAAGTTAAGGCGGTTTATGCGCAGCCTGGCATGCGGTGGAGCGAGTCGCAGGTTCAGGCGGTGGCCCTGGCGATTCAACAGTGTGCGACGTGGCACGATACGCCGCTGGTGCGAATCAGCGCGAGCCAGCCGCGAGGTCTGCGGGCGGCGTTGGTGCGCGCTATCAACAATTACAGCGAAGGCAGTGCATGAACCTGGTATTTGATTTTGGCGCGGTCCTGTTCAAGTGGAAACCAGCCGAACTTCTGGCACAGACATTTGCGCAGGAAGCCAGTACACCGCAAGCGGCAGCGGCCATGGCGCATGCCCTGTTTGGGCACGCGGATTGGCACAGCTTTGACCGGGGCACAGTCGCCATGGATGATGTCGTGCAGCGCTCGGCCGCGCGGCTGGGGCTGGACGTGGCGCGGGTGGAGGCGCTGATGCAGCACATCGGTGGTCATCTGGCGCCGATCTCCGGCACCGTGAACCTGTTGCGACAGTTGCATGCCCAGCGGCTTGCTGGTGCCGATCTGAAACTTTATTACCTCTCCAATATGCCCGCGCCTTATGCGCGCCGCCTGCAGGAATTGCACGACTTCCTGCAGTGTTTTGATGGCGGTGTGTTTTCGGGTGATGTGCACTGGATCAAACCCGAGCCGCAGATTTACCAGCTCCTGCAAAGTCGGTACGGATTGGAGCCTGCGCGCACGGTGTTTATCGATGACCTCAAACACAACGTGCACGCAGCCGAGCAGCAGGGTTGGAGCGGCATCCACTTTCAGTCGCCGGAACAACTGGAGCTGGAACTGGTCGCCAGAAATTTATATGAAAAGCGCCTGTGACGCTTATCAGTAAAGCGTAGCCAGCTACTACTTTGATAGCGTCGCTGTCGACAACCGGGGTAATGGCAATGGCTTTCCCTCGGACTGTGCCGGTGCCGGCAACCGCAAGATCTGCGACAACGTAGGGGCAATGTCAGCCACTTCCACGCGGCTCTCGACATGGCCTGCGCCCAGCCAGTGCGGGCCGTAGAACAGGATCGGGACGTGGGTGTCGTAGGCGTGGGGTGAGCCATGGGTGGTCCCCATCAGGGCGGAGCCCAGCATCCAGCCCGGCTTCAGAACTACATGGATGGAAGCGGACAGGTCCGGGTGCCATGTCCGGCGCATGGCGGCCAGAAGGGGATTGTCGGTCGCTGCTGAGGAGGCCAATTGCTCGCGGGTAAACACCTCACTCACGCCGTGGACTTGTAGCAGGATGGCCCTGGCTTCGTCGTCAACCGCGGCGGGTGCGACACCCTTGGCTGCGATGACCGCCGGATCGAACAGGATGCCAGCGGTGGAGTAACCCCGCGTCCATCGGGCTTCGCCAAACCTGGCGCTCAGGCCGGCGTTCACGTGGCCCAACACCTGGGAGGGGTTCAGCCGGCCTGCGTCCTGGCCCTGGGTTTTCGCCCATTCGGGGGTGGGGGAAAACCCGTGGTCGGCAGTCAGTACGGCCAGGTATTTGTCTTTGCCGATGCGCTGATCCAGATCGGAAAAAAACGCCTGCAAGTAGCGGTCCAGATGCAGCATGTGGTCGTGCGAGATGCGCGACTCTGCTCCAAAGGCATGGTTTACATAGTCGTGCGAGGACAGACTGATCGACAGGATGTCGGTGCGGGTGGCACTCTGGCCCAGGGATTCACCCTGCAGCGCAGCGCGGGCAAAGTTCAGCGTGATCTCGTCCATAAAGGGCGAAGCGATCAGCGTGCTGTAGAAGCGTTGCCCTGGCGCGTCGCTGCCATTGCCCATGACGGCGGGCAGTCGGTCGGCATTGCCATCCTTGCGGTACCAGGGTTGGCTGTCGGGTACCGAACGCTGGTAAGCCGCCTCCGGCAGGAGTGGTGACCAGACGCGTTTGAAGTAGGCGTCGGCCGGCCGCGTGGTGTTGAAATCTTCCACCCACTGCGGGTGCGAGGGCATGTAGTAGGTGGAGGACGCAAAGGTCCCTTTTTCGGCCATGTACATGTAGGCCGTGCCCGCATGGCCTGCCGGCAGGATGGCACCGCGGTCCTTGGCGGAAATGGCAATGACCTTGGATGATGGAGACACACGTCGCAGCACATCCCCCACGGACTCGGCCCGCAGATTCTTGGGGCTGGTGCCCGACATGGCAACCGTCTTGTGCCCGATATAGGTGTGGGCAGCGTCTTCGGTGCAGTAAATGGATTTGCCGCTGGAGGGGTCGCGCCACTCATTGCCGATGATGCCGGTACGCGAAGGGTAGGCGCCCGTCAACATCACGGCGTGGCCTGCCGCGGTCACCGTATAGCCATGCCCGTAGTGCGCGTTGTCGAACGCTGCCCCCCGCAGCAGAAACCGGTTAAAGCCATCGGGCAAAAACTGGTCCTGGTAGCCCGTGATCTGGCGCTGCGGTAGCCCGTCGACGACCAGAAAGACAACGAGCTGCGGGGGAGGTGTTTCTGACTGTGCTGGTGCTTCAGCAGCCTGCGCGGCAGTGCCGAGGAAAAAGGCCGCGAGCCATACGAGCCGGTGGCAGAGAAATCGTGTTTTAGGAAAAGTCATGTCTCATGATGTTGCCATAAAAGAAAACCCCGCGAGGCTTGCGCCAGCGGGGTTTTTGAGTGAGTGAACGCAACTGGGCGTAGCGAGCAGATGTCAGGCAAGGCGCGCGGCGCGCAGCAACCGGAACGTACTTCCTGTACGTGAGGATTGCGAGCACCGCGCAACGCCGCATGGCATCTGCGCAGTAGCCAAAATTACATGTCCATGCCGCCCATGCCGCCCATTCCACCCATACCGCCCATGCCACCGCCGCCACCCATGCCGCCGGCGCCGGACTCATCCTTTGGAGCCTCGGCCACCATGCACTCGGTGGTCAGCATCAGGGATGCGACAGATGCTGCGTTCTGCAGAGCAGTACGTGTCACCTTGGTGGGGTCCAGAATGCCCATGTCGATCATGTCGCCATAGGTGTCATTGGCGGCGTTGAAGCCGTAGTTGCCCTTGCCAGCCATCACAGCATTCACCACCACAGAGGCTTCGCCACCGGCGTTGAATACGATCTCGCGCAGGGGCGCTTCGATCGCCTTGAGTACCAGGGCAATGCCATGGTCCTGGTCGGCGTTGTCACCCTTGATGGTGCCAGCAGACTGCTTGGCGCGCAGCAGCGCCACGCCACCACCAGCCACAATGCCTTCTTCCACCGCAGCGCGGGTTGCGTGCAGGGCGTCTTCGACGCGGGCTTTCTTTTCCTTCATTTCGACTTCGGTGGCAGCGCCTACCTTGATCACGGCAACACCGCCAGCCAGCTTGGCCACGCGCTCTTGCAGCTTTTCACGGTCGTAGTCGCTAGTGGCTTCTTCGATCTGCACGCGCACTTGCTTGACGCGGGCTTCGATGTCGGCAGCAGCACCGGCACCGTCGATGATGATGGTGTTTTCCTTGCTGACTTCGATGCGCTTGGCTGAACCGAGGTCGGCCAAAGTAACCTTCTCCAGGGAGAGGCCGATTTCTTCAGCGATGACCTTGCCACCGGTGAGGATGGCGATGTCTTCCAGCATGGCCTTGCGGCGGTCGCCAAAGCCAGGGGCCTTGACAGCGCACACCTTCAGGATGCCGCGCAGGGTGTTGACCACCAGCGTAGCCAGGGCTTCACCGTCCACGTCTTCGGCAATGATCAACAGCGGACGGCCGGCCTTGGCAACTTGCTCCAGGGTGGGCAGCAGGTCACGGATGTTGCTGATCTTCTTGTCGAACAACAGAACAAATGGGTTGTCCAGCAAAGCGGCTTGCTTTTCCGGGTTGTTGATGAAGTAGGGCGACAGGTAGCCACGGTCAAACTGCATCCCTTCCACGACTTCGAGTTCGGAGTCGAGTGATTTGCCGTCTTCGACAGTGATCACGCCTTCCTTGCCGACTTTGTCCATCGCGTCAGCGATGATCTTGCCGATGGTCTCGTCGCTGTTGGCGGAGATCGAGCCAACCTGGGCGATCTCCTTGGACGTGGTGGTGGCCTTGGAAGCCTTCTTCAGTTCGGCAACCAGGGCAGTCACTGCCTTGTCGATACCGCGCTTGAGGTCCATGGGGTTCATGCCAGCGGCCACATACTTCATGCCTTCGCGAACGATGGCCTGGGCCAGCACGGTAGCCGTAGTGGTGCCATCACCGGCGATGTCAGACGTCTTGGAAGCGACTTCCTTGACCATCTGCGCGCCCATGTTCTGCAGCTTGTCCTTGAGTTCGATTTCCTTGGCCACGGACACACCGTCCTTGGTCACGGTGGGGGCGCCGAACGAGCGCTCCAGAACCACGTTACGGCCCTTGGGACCGAGGGTTACTTTGACCGCATTGGCCAGAATGTTCACGCCTTCAACCATGCGTGCGCGGGCTTCGCCGCCGAAAATTACGTCTTTTGCTGCCATGTTATGACTCCAATAATTTCAAAAATTTATTTCTCAACGACTGCAAAGAGGTCGTCTTCTTTCATTACCAGCAACTCGTCGCCGTCAACTTTGACGGTCTGGCCGCTGTACTTGCCAAACAGGACGCGGTCGCCGACCTTGACGGTCAAGGCAGTCAATTCGCCCTTGTCGTTGCGCTTGCCGGGGCCAATGGCCAGGACTTCGCCTTGATCAGGCTTTTCAGCAGCGCTGTCAGGAATCACGATGCCGGAGGCGGTTTTGGTTTCGTTTTCAACGCGCTTCACAATCACGCGGTCTGCCAATGGGCGCAGTTTCATGAGGAATCTCCTAGGTTTAGAAACAGGGGGTAAACAAAGGCCAACTCAAAAAGTTGGCGCTTATTAACTTGTGGCGCTGGTGTTGTTAGCACTCAACTCCAACGAGTGCTAATGATAAGGCCATTTTCCCGGGTTTCAAGAGGAGCCTCTGCATTTGCCGCAAGGTCTGGGGTTATTCACCGCTCGAAGTGACCACTAACACGCGGTGGGCTATCAAATCCAGAGCGGGTTTGGTATTGCCTTGCTTGTCGGTCCACACTTTGGGGATCAAACTCCCGGTGATCGCTACCGGGTCGCCCTCACGCAACTCCGACAGCGTCGCCCGTGGTGCGTCATCGAAGGCAATGACATTGACAAAGAGGGTCTCCCCCTCGTGCGTGGAGGCGCGCACTTTTGCCAGCACGAAGGGGCTGTCACCCTTGCCCCGGCGTTGCTCGGGTTCCCCGTAAATTCTTCCAGCAATCAAACCATCGATCATTGCACCCTCCGTGGGTGCGACTATACGTGCTGGGCGACATGGTAAAAACTGCCAGACTGTGCTTCAATGGTGCACGTTGATTTTGTTGGAGACTCCTCATCATGGCAAGCACCGCTTCCATTGCAACTTCCGGGATGAAAGCCGCTCAGGTGGCGCTCAATACTTCTGCGCACAACATTGCCAACCAGTCCACGCCCGGCTTTCGCCGGCAGCAGGTAGTTCAAACCCCGCAGTCAGACGGTGGCGTGGTGGCCAGTACCACGACTGCTCCAGCCGAGGGCGTAAGTCTGGAGCGCGATGTGGTGGCCCAGTTGCAGGCCAAGAATGCGTTTCTGGCGAATCTGGCGGTTTTCAAGGCCAGTGATCAGATGGCGGGTAGTCTGCTCAAGATCAAGGCGTAACGCCGAAGCGCACGGAGACTGGGTCGCAGAGCGTTTTGCGCAGGTAAAGGAGGAGCCCGCGCAGCGGGCGGGGGACACGGAGCAGAACGTTCTGTGACCCAGTCTCCTCAACAGGGTTTCCAGCGGTTCGCGGCGCTCTTTGCCATAGCGCATTGGGCGGGCGTGAGGCTGTTCTGCAGGTCATCGCGCGCCCGTGCAGCCAGTGACGGCAGTTGGGTAGCCGCCAGCAGCAGCCAGAAATAGGCGCGCATCCGGTCCCGGGGCATGCCCTGGCCGTCAGCACAGCACAGGGCAAATTTGAATTGTGCTTCAGGTTGTCCTTGCTCGGCGGCCTTGCGCAGCCAGGCAACGCTCCAGTTTCCTTGCATAACCACCTCCACATCGTGTATTTGTTACTTCGTTTATCGACCACAACGCGAAACTATTGAATTGCAGTATTGCTGGCGGTGGATCTGCCTCTGCGGTAGAGTTCTGCCCATGCGCACCTCTTTCGTCACCGCTCTGGCCGCTGGATTTCTTTTACTGGTTGCGGCTCTGCCCGCAGGGGCACAGTTGCCCAAGCGTGACTTGGCGGTGGAAGTTCGCCAGGTGGAGAGTCGCGACGCCAGCGGCAGTGTGGTGGGAACGCAATCTCCTACCCCCGCACTGCTGGCGCAAAAGGTATTCGTGCGCAATGGCGAAAAAGCCACACTGCGCATGAACGTGGCGATGCCGGTGCAATGGGTGCAGCGCATCGATGCGCCATCAAACGGAGGCCAGACGGGAGCGGGGTTGACCAACGCCATCACCTGGATGGATGCCGGGCAAAGCCTGGTCGTGACGCCCCGCTGGAGCAACGCCAAGCAGCCGGTACAGGTGGACATCGAAATTTTGACCGCCGCTGTGGGAGATCGCTCGGGGACCGAATTGCCCAACCAACTGCGCAGCCAAATAGCCACTACGGTGAGCGCGCCACTGGGCGAATGGGTGACGATTGCCACCGCGGATCAAGCTGGTAAAGCAGGGGTTTACAGCAGTGCGCCCAGTGCCGCTGGGGTGCGTACGATTCAACTGCGGGTCACATCAAATTGACACCACACAAAGTTGTGCGCAACTGAAAAGCTTGATATCGGGCATGGATCGAAATGTTTTCCGGCTCGCAACGACGGTGCAGGCCTAGAATGGTCTGCTCGGATTCTGCTAACGAAAGTACCTGCTTTGACTGCGATAACAACGGCCACTCTTGAGCGGCGCACGCTGATTGAAGTCCGCCAGATTTTCCCGCGCGCTTGTGAAACGCTGCGGCCGTTTTTTGACCCGGCCAACAGCTGGGGGCATCCTGCGAACCACCACCACGAGCATTTGGCGCTCAGAGCGTTGAAAGAAGAGTTTCCACAGCTCAGTGCCCAGGAGTCCTACATTGTCATTGCCACCGTCAAGCGCCTGCATGCAGTCGGAATAGTCATCAACGTCCCTCAACCTATGGAGCCCAACGATGTTTGAATCTGCGGAAATTGGTCACAAGATAGACAAGGCAGCCTACCGCGCTGCGGTTCCGGTGCTGCGTGCGGCGCTGCTGGAAGCGCAGGTGGACCTGTATGAGAACAAGAAGATTCCGGTGGTGGTGCTGATCAGCGGCCAGGATGGGGCTGGCAAAGGGGAAACCATCAACGTGTTGTACGAGTGGATGGACCCGCGCTTTCTGTCCACCCTGGCATTTGCCGAGCCCACTGACGAGGAAACAGAACGTCCATCGATGTGGCGCTATTGGCGCTCGCTGCCGCCCAAGGGTCGTGTCGGTATTTTTGCGGGCTCCTGGTATTCAGACCCGATTCGTGAGCGCATTCAAGGGGAAATATCACTCAAGGAAATGGATGCCCGGGCCGAGCAGATCAATCGCTTTGAGGCGATGCTGGTCAACGAGGGTGCGCTGGTGCTCAAGTTCTGGTTTCACCTGACCAAGGAAGGACAGGAGAAGCGCCTCAAGGCGCTCGAGCGCGACCCGCTCACCGCCTGGCGCGTGACCCAATGGAACTGGGACCGCCTCAAGACCTACGACCAATTGCAGGATGTAGCAGGCCATTTGCTCCGCATTACCAATACCGCCTGCGCCCCGTGGGTGTTGGTGGAGGGCACCTGCGATCGCTACCGGTCGCTTACCGTCGGCAAGATTCTGCTGTCAGCCATGAAAGACAGGTTGGCCAATCCGCAGCGCCAGCAAACACCGGTAGCGCCGATCGTACGGGTGGATACCGATGGTCGCAATGTGCTCTCGGAGCTGGACCTGAAGCTGGCGCTGGAGGACAAGCCCTACAAGGAAGAGTTGGCCAAGTGGCAAGGCCGCTTGTCGGAACTGGTGCGCGATCCGCGCTTCAAGGGGCGCTCGCTGGTATGTGCCTTTGAAGGTGCCGACGCGGCTGGCAAAGGCGGTGCCATTCGCCGCATCGGGGCGGCGCTCGATGCGCGCCAGTACCAGGTGATCCCGGTGGCGGCACCCACCGAAGAGGAACGCGCCCAGCCGCACTTGTGGCGTTTCTGGCGGCACTTGCCGCGCAAGGGCCACATTGCCATTTTTGACCGCACCTGGTACGGCCGGGTGCTGGTGGAGCGCGTGGAAGGTTTCTGCACGGAGTCCGACTGGCTGCGCGGCTATACCGAGATCAATGACTTTGAGCATGAGATGGCCGACTCGGGCGTGATTGTGGTCAAGTTCTGGTTACAGATAAGTCAGGCCGAGCAATTGCGGCGTTTCAAGGAGCGTGAAAAGATCGAATTCAAGCGTTTCAAGATTACCCAGGAAGATTGGCGCAACCGCGAGAAGTGGACCGCCTACCAGCAGGCCATTTGCGATATGGTGGAACGCACCAGCACCGGCAATGCGCCCTGGACCATGGTCGAGGCCAACGACAAGAACTATGCACGGGTCAAAATCTTGCGCACCCTGTGCGAGCGGGTCGAGGCAGAGCTTAAGGGTGACTCCGCCGATGCAAAGCCGGCCAAGTCCAAGAAGACCAAAAAGGAAACCAAGTCGAAGAAATGAGTGCCATGCAAAGCCCCCAAACAGCCTCCTCGCAACAACCAGCCACAGAACCACGTCTGACCTCGCTCTCCCACGGTGGTGGTTGTGGCTGCAAGATTGCACCGGGCGTGTTGTCCGAGATCCTGAAGACCACCACGGCCATGCCGTTGCCGCCAGAGTTGCTGGTGGGCATCGAGACCTCCGACGATGCAGCGGTATACCAGCTCAACGAAGCGCAGGCGATCATTGCCACCACCGATTTCTTCATGCCGATCGTGGACGACCCGTTTGACTTCGGACGCATCGCCGCCACCAATGCGATCTCGGATGTCTACGCCATGGGCGGCACACCGATCATGGCGCTGGCCCTGGTGGGCATGCCCATCAGCGTGTTGTCCACCGAGACCATTGGCAAGATCCTTGCCGGTGGTGCTTCGGTCTGCAGGGCCGCAGGTATTCCGATTGCGGGCGGCCACACCATTGATTCAGTGGAGCCCATCTATGGTCTGGTGGCACTGGGGTTGGTGCATCCCAAGCGCGTCAAGCGCAATGCGGCAGCCCTTCCTGGCGATGTCCTCATTCTGGGAAAACCGCTGGGAGTGGGCATCCTATCGGCGGCTTTGAAGAAGGAAAAACTTGATGCCACCGGCTACGCGCGCATGCTGGCCGTGACGACTCAACTCAACACCCCCGGGCCTGATCTGGCTGCGCTGGATGGTGTGCACGCCATGACCGATGTGACCGGCTTTGGTCTGGCCGGGCACGCACTGGAAATTGCGCGTGGTGCGCAGTGCAACCTGGAGTTGGAGTGGGCCAAAGTCCCCCTGATCGACGGTGTGCATGCCTTGGCCAGTGCGGGAATGGTGACCGGGGCGTCGGGCCGCAACTGGGCCGCATATGGTCACCAGATCAGCTTGACCGGCTCCATGACATCCGCTGACCAGGCGCTGTTGTCGGACCCCCAGACCAGCGGCGGTTTGCTGGTGAGCTGCGCGCCTGAAGCGGTGGGTGCGGTGATGGACGTGTTCCGCCGCCATGGCTTTGACCAGGTCGCCGAGATCGGTCACGTCGGGCACGCCAGTGGCCCCGATGCGGGTGTGTATTTGAACGTGACGTGATCTTGGGCGCTGGTGTCAGGTCGTCAGGGCAATTTCGGCCAGCATCCCGATCAGGCGCGGGTCCTCACTGACGGCTGGGGCCAGCGTGATTTGCATTTCAGTGTATTGCTGACGCAGACCCGCCACCAGCAGTGGCAAGTCCTCACGGGCGTGTTTACCGACTCCCAGAAACAGCGGCACCACGGTTACGCAGCGCATCCTGGCGTCATGCATGGCGGCAATAGCCGTTGCCAGGTCCGGTTTGCTGAGTTCGAGGTAGGCGCACAGCACCTTGCTATCTGGAGCGCGCTCACTGATCTGCCGCGCCACCGCTTCCATCGGCTTGTGCCAAAGCGGATCACGCGAGCCGTGCGCGAAAAGAATGATGCCATTGGGCTTGTCGGGGTGCGTCATGCATCCGAGTCTAATGTGCTACAAGAACGATAGCTGCTCACGCTTGTCTGGTGAGCAGTGGAGACATTTTTCGTGTCATGTTTTGCAGCTTCGGAAACCCGGACGCCGGGCGGCACAGCGTTTTGCTCCGTGTCCCCCGCCCGCTGCGCGGGCTCCTCCTTGACCTGCACAAAACGCCGTGCCGCCCAGCCTCCTGCTATGCGGCAGTGGCAAGGGCAGAGCCGGAAGCGTCAAAGACTCCCTCAAACAGGACCGAACTCAGGTAGCGCTCGCCGGAGTCTGGCAGGATCACGACGATGGTTTTGCCCGCGTTCTCCGGTTTCCTGGCCCAGCGCACCGCCGCCGCGGTGGCCGCGCCGCAGGAAATGCCGGCCAGAATGCCTTCTTCGCGCGCCAGGCGGCGGGCAAAGTCGAGCGCGTCTTCGTTGCTCACCTGTTCAATGGCATCAATCAGGGAGAGGTCCAGCACGTCGGGTACGAAGCCCGCGCCAATGCCCTGGATCTTGTGCGGCCCGGGTTTGATCTCCTCACCGGCACGCGTCTGTGTCAGCACCGGGCTGGCGCTGGGTTCTACGGCCACGGTGGTGATTGCCTTGCCTTTGGTCTTCTTGATGAATCGCGAAACGCCGGTGATGGTGCCGCCGGTGCCAACGCCCGAGACAAAGATGTCGATCGCGCCGTCGGTGTCTTCCCAGATCTCCGGGCCGGTGGTGGTTTCGTGGATGGCCGGGTTGGCCGGGTTCTTGAATTGCTGCAGCAGCACGTATTTGGCGGGGTCGCTGGCGGCGATTTCTTCGGCTTTGGCAATGGCACCTTTCATGCCCTTGGCCCCTTCGGTGAGCACCAGCTTGGCACCATACGCCAGCAACAACTTGCGTCGCTCAATGCTCATGGTCTCTGGCATGGTCAACGTGATGGGAATGCCGCGTGCTGCCGCCACAAACGCCAGCGCAATGCCCGTGTTGCCGCTGGTGGGCTCCACCAGTTCCTTGCCCGCGCCGAGCACACCGCGTTTTTCCGCGTCCCAGATCAATGCCGCGCCGATGCGGCATTTGACGGAGTAGGCCGGGTTGCGGCCTTCAATTTTGGCCAGCACCGTGGCGCCAGCGCCGTCGGTGATGCGGTTCAAGCGCACCAGAGGCGTGCGGCCGATGGAAAGTGAATTGTCGTTAAATATGTGTGACATAGAGATTCCTTAAGGGCAGTCAAGACAAGCGGGCCGCGCGCCCGAAGCCGCCACTTTATCGAAGCTGCGGGCAAAATCAAAACAATTGTTTCTTGTTTCTAAACAACCAAACTGTCTAACGGGCATCCGGTTGCAGCGGCGGACTCGGGTTTGTGCCAGCTGCGCTCATGAGCCTTGCTGCGGTGTGTGCTGCGGTGCTGTCCTATACTGAACCACACCGATTCTGTGACGGATAACAAATGGAACGCATCACCATTTCAATAGACAAAGAACTCGCCGCTGAATTTGACCGCCTGATCGCCACGCGCGGTTACAAGAACCGCTCGGAGGCCGTGCGTGATCTGGTTCGCTCTCATCTGGAAGCAGATCGGCAGGATGCGGGACCGGCGGGACACTGCGTCGCCAATCTGTCCTATGTCTACAACCATCATGAGCGTGATTTGGCCGAGCGTCTCACCGCTTTGCAACATGACCAGCACGACCTTACGGTTGCAACCTTGCACGCCCACCTGGACCACGAAAACTGCATGGAAAGCGTGATTTTGCGGGGCCCCACCGCTTCTGTACGCAACTTTTCAGATGCCCTGATTTCGGAACGTGGTGTGCGCCATGGGCAACTGAATCTGGTGTCCGCGGAGATCGCGGGGAGCGGCCACCATCACCACAGCCACGGCGCGCATGGCAAGAACCACACCCACATTCACCTCAAACCCAAGACCTGATGGGCAGGGACCGGTAGCTCAAAGTCGTTGTCGACCCAGCGGTAGCTCCAAATGGCAGCGCTCCAAAAGGTCTTTGTCCGCAAAGATCGCGTCCGGCGAACCGTCCGCCTCAAGACGCCCGTGGTGCATGACAAGCACCCTTGAACAAACGTCCTCTACCAAGTCCAGATCATGGGTTGCAATGATCTTGGTCAAATCCAATCCCATAAGCAAGTTGATCAGACGTCGACGAGCTGCCGGATCCAGGCAGTCACTGGGCTCGTCCATGACAAGTATGGAGGGGGACATTGCCAGGACGCCAGCGATGGCCACGGCACGCTTCTCTCCGCCAGATAGTCTGTAGGGCGGTCGCCCTGCCAAATGACTCGATCCCACCGTCGCAAGAGCAGCCTCTACACGCGAGCGGACGTCCGCCAATGGCAGGCCCATGTTGGTCGGACCGAAAGCCACGTCGTCAAAGACCGTCGGCATGAACAACTGGTCATCGGGGTCCTGGAAGACCAACCCCACGGTGCGCCGTACCTCAGCCAAGGTGCCAGCAGAAATCGCAGCATCATTCACCCGCACCTCGCCAGCGGTGGCTCTCAGCACACCGTTGAGATGCAGCAGGAGCGTCGATTTGCCAGCGCCGTTGCTGCCTATGATGCCGACCGATTCCCCTCGGCAAATGCCAAAGCTCACACCTTGCAAAGCCCTGCGTCCATCCGGGTAGGTGAAAGACAACTCTCGCGCTTGCAGTTGAAAGTGACTCAAGTGACCCGCCCCATCAAGGCTGCACCCAGCAGATGTGACAGATTAAAGTGGCGCGCGCCAATGCAGCCAGCCCAGCACGCAGCCAGAAACATCGAATCGGTTGTACGCCACAGCAACACCCGGTTAGAGCGCATTTCACCGCTGAATCCTCTGGATATCATGGCCTGATAGATGCGCTGGGAGCGGTCCATTGCCCGTAACAGCAGGTGGCCGAGCAAGGGCCCATAGACCGCCAGTGGCAATGACTTTGCGCCACCACGAAGCTCACGCGCCAGATTCATGCGGCCTACTTCACCTGCGAGCACCAAGGCATAGCGGTGCATGAACAATAGTTGGTTGGTAAGCACCTGCGGTACTCCCAGGCGGGCCAAGCCGACGCAGATCTGGTGAAACCCGGTTGTTGCCACCAGCACCAAGGCCGCACCCACTGTGAGCGCAAAGCGGACAAGGATGGAGGCAAACGATATCCAGCCCCCGGATACCGAGATCCCAAAGAGTTCAAGGACTATCTTGTGATCCATCAAAGGGTTGAAGATGCCCACCATGATGGCAAACGGCGCCGCCGCCAAAATCTTTATCCAAATGGCCTTCAGTGGAACTTCGCCCAGAACTGCGATCACCACTGGGAACAAGGCAAAAGGTAGCAAGGCAGCGACTGCATACCTGTCAAAGGACACCACGGTGATGATGAATCCCAGTGTGGCAAGAATCTTGGCCCGCGGGTCCAGTCCAGACAGGGCAGTTTGTCGCGTTGAAAAGGCGTCCAGTGACGCAAATTCATCGAGCGCAGATTGGATGCTGCTCACAACGGCTTGTTATGAACCACGAATCATCCAGGAGTACCTGCATCGACGTCGACCTTCCTGCGTCGACGCAATAGGTAGGCCACCAATGTGACGAGACTCAATGTTGCAAGCCCGCCAATAACACCTGCAAGCGAAGTCCCAGCATCGACCGCAGGCCATGCTTCACTTGTGGCTGATTTTTCTGGTTCTGGTGCTGTCTCCTTTACATCGGAGGAGAACTTGTAATCGGGAAATATTGTCAGACTCTTTTGAAACTCTTCCAGTCGCGTATGAACGGATTCTTTCGCCGCCAACTCAGCGCTTCCGGTGACACGTGCGATGCTCCACTCCAAACCATCGGGCTGCGATGAAGCGAACCAGGAGAATACCCCTGCCGTGAACAGTGCCAACACTCCCAGGCCAGCAATCAACTTTGCAGGGAACGTGGAAGACAAAGACGGCCCGCCCGCCGCTCTTTCATCAACAAACAGGTCAGGCCGGGCTTCTCGCACGAAGTGGATAAGTGCTGCCGTTGCGAGGCCCTCTACCAGCCCGATGGCAAGGTGTATCGGTTGCATGAGGAGCAAAAAGGTGCTCAGCGGCAAGCTACTGATTCCCGAGAATTGGGTCTGTGTCACCACACCCAGGGAACCCAGTTGCAGGCTGACGACCGTTGCAAGGACGGTGATGGCCGCCATGCGACGCTTCGACGCCAGCACCCCGGCGCGCTTGAGCAAGGGGCGATAGATCAGCGGCAGCCCGATGAAGCAGGGGAGCACACCCAGATTGAAGATATTGGCACCCAGAGCAAGCAGTCCACCATCGGCAAAGAACAATGCCTGCACCGTCAGCACCGATGCAATGACAACAAAGGCCGCGTAGGGCCCCAACAATATGGATAACAGCAACCCGCCACCAATATGCCCGCTCGATCCCGTACCGGGAATCGTGAAGTTAATCATCATTGCGGCAAAGACGAATGCACCCAGCACGCCCATCAGTGGGACAAGGTAGTCCCGCGGGTCGCTGCGGACCTTTCTGGAAGAGATCGCCAATGCGGTACCGGTAGCTGTCCAAAAGGCGATTCCAACGGCAGGAGAGAGCAGGGCATCGGCCATGTGCATTTTGGATTCCTTCCGGCAAATCGTATGAAGATTAAAAATATTGTATTACTATTTGGTGGCCGAAAATTCCAGTCCTTGTCTGCAGGCCTCCTGCGAGGCTGACATAATGCGCACGATGCAAACCCTGCGACGATTCACCATGCTCACGCGCCTCGTGCTGGCGTGGTTTGTGCTGTCGCTAGGCGTTGCTGTGGCCGCACCTGTCATCGCACCACAACATATTCTTTTTGTTTGTACTGGCACGGGAGCCATGAAGGTGCTGACCCAGGTTGAGGATGGCAGCACTACGGAACAAGTTCATTCCAGGATGGACTGCCCGCTGTGCGCGACAGTGTCGGCGCCACCACCGCAACCAGGCGTAGCGGTGCCACACCTTTGTGCTCTGTCATATGCCCTCCATGGCGTTCCTGTAGCTTTCATTGCAGCGCGTACTGCTTCGCCCATGCCGGCGCGCGGTCCACCCGCATTGTCCTGAATCCGCTACGTATTTCGTAGCGTTCTGCGCCCATTCCATAGAGGAGTGGGCAGCATTTCGTTGATCGATCCGGCAGGTAGGTGTTCAACGCGAGTGCATTTCTCTGTCCACTTCTACGAACTTTCATCCATGAAATACATTGCAAAACTCACATCCGTTATTGTTGTAGCCACCTTCTCCACGGTGGCCCTGGCCCAATCCGTAGACGTCAAAGACGCCTGGGCGCGCTCCACCGTGCAGGGGCAAAAGGCCACCGGTGCTTTCATGAAGCTCACCGCCAAGGAGGGCGCCAAGCTGGTGGGCGGCTCATCGCCCGCGGCAGGCGTGGTCGAAGTTCATGAAATGAAAATGGAAGGCGACGTCATGAAGATGCGTGCCGTCCCCGGCGGGCTCGATCTACCTGCAGGCAAGGCGGTGGAACTCAAGCCCGGCGGCTACCACGTGATGCTGATGGACCTGAAAGCGCCGCTCATGAAAGACTCCACCGTTCCTCTAACCCTGGTGTTCAAGGACGCCAAAGGTGTGGAGAGCAAGGTCGAATTGAAGGTGCCTGTATCCACCGTGGCGCCAGGCCCAGCGATGCAGATGGACCACAGCCAGCACAAGATGTAATTCCATTTCTAAATCATCCGTGTCGTTGTTGCTTGGCCTTGTCCACCCAAAGCATCTGAAGATGCTTTGGGACACGCCTCAGCACTGCGTGCGGCTTCGCGCCTAGACACAAATGATTTGGAAACGGAATAAGTTGACCCCGCCCCTCAATCTCGGCCAGTCGCCCTCATGCGCGGTTCCGTGATGCTGTCGTTGCCGTACCGACGTTGGTCGGTGTGGCTGGCTTTGTGCGTCGCTGTGTTCACGGCAATGGCGCCCACGCTCGCGCGAGCGTTTGCTGCCGCACAGAGCGGCTCGGGCCAGGGCTTTGAGATCTGTACGGCGCAGGGCTCGCGCTGGGTGGCCGTCAGTAGTGCGAACGCTTTGGTCGATTCCTCATCCGGGCAGGACTCCACGCCTTCACTTTCGCATTGCCCGTTTTGCCTGCTTAGCGCAGACCGCTGCGCCCCGCCTCCTTCAGCGGTTACCTACCGCTTCGTGTCCCAAGACGCACAACCGAATGCCAGCACAGGGCAGACTTTTGTCTACCTTGCGCAACCGTACACGCGCGCATCGCCCCGTGGACCTCCGATTTCCTGAACTCCTAAGTTTGTAGCACTCTGCGCTTCCTACCCGGAGGCTGGAGGCCTTTTTGACCGCAAGGAAGTTGCCGTGTGCAGCAGCCCTTGCATCGCATTTTCAAATCTTCAAGTTCAGGATCATCCAATGAAACAAGCATCCCTACCTATCATCGCCTCCTTCAGCCTCGTTGCGGCAGCCGTTCTCACCGCATGCGGTGGCGGCGGCAGCGACGGCCCCCTGCCCGACAAGGTGGTGGCCATCAACTTTGCAGCCGTCAATGGCAGCACACCCGTCAAGTGCGGAACCCAGCTCACCGGCATGGGCAGCACGGGAGTCGCAGCCGATGTAAAAGACCTGCGCTTCTACATCACCAACCTTGCCCTGGTGAATGACAAGGGCGTGGCCGTGCCGGTCAAGCTCGACGCCAGCAAGTGGCAACTGACGCAAGGCACCGAGACCGTCTCCCTGATTGATCTGGAAGACGCCACGGGTGCGTGCGCAACGGCTGCCAATACGGCTGAGACGAACGCCGTCATCACCGGCACTGTTCCGGGGGGCACTTACGTCGGCCTGAAGGCCACCGTGGGCGTGCCCGAGGCCATGAACCACAGTGTTGCGGCCGGTGGTGTGCCACCGCTGGACAGCACCGCTTTGCTGTGGTCCTGGCAGACGGGGCGCAAGTTCACCAAGATCGAGATCAATCCGGTAGGCGGTTTGGTCAAACCCGATGGCACCAGCATTGCGACCTACAACCTGCACATCGGCTCCACCGGCTGCACACCCAAGCTGGACGCTGCCGGCGTTGCCATCCCCAATACGGGCACTTGCACCAATCTCAACATGGCCGATTTCAGCCTGGCTGCCTTCGATATGGCGACGCAGAAAGTGGCACTTGATCTGGGACAGTTGTTCAAGACCAGCAACCTGACCAAGGAAAATGGCGGGTCCCCGGGCTGCATGTCCGGCGCTACCGACCCGGAGTGCGCGGTCATCTTTACTGAACTGCAGGTCAGTTATGGCAGCGGTTCGGACGGTAAGCCGATCAACGGTGGCGCGGCGCAGAAGATCTTCAAGGCTGTTGCAAAGTGATGCGAGCGCACCGTCAGCTGCCAACCAGACTGTCGGTGTCCGGCGCCCCGTCGTGGGCGCTGGTGACGGCCTTGGTCGGCGCTGTCGGATTGGCGGGGTGTGGCGGCGGGGCAGACAGCGCCGCCGCAACGGCAAGCGCTTGGGCATGGGCGCTACCACCGGGTTTTTCTGTGCCCGCCGTGCCAGCTGACAACCCTATGTCCACGGCCAAGGTGGACCTCGGGCGGTTCCTGTTCTATGACAAGCGCCTTTCGGGCAACGGCACCCTGGCCTGCTCCGGCTGTCACCTGCAGGAAAAGGCGTTCACCGATGGCTTGGCCGTGGCCAAAGGCTCCACAGGCGAGTTCACGCCCCGCAATTCGCAGTCTTTGGGTAACGTTGCTTACAGTCCGACCCTCACCTGGGCCAACCCGGGCCTGGTGTTGCTGGAGCGCCAGATGGAGGTGCCGCTGTTTGGCGAAAACGTGGTCGAGATGGGAATCAACGACGGCAACAAGGCGGCCGTGTTGCAGCGCCTGGCAGATACCAGTCTCTACCCACCCAGGTTCGCGCAGGCATTTCCTGGTGAAGTCAATCCCGTTTCGTGGGGCAATGCCATCAGGGCCATCGCCGCATTCCAGCGCTCGCTCATCAGTGGCAACAGCACGTACGACCAGGCTGTGGCCGGCAAAGCGGTTTTGAGCAGCGCAGAACAGCGCGGCCGGGATCTCTTCTTCGGCTCCAAGGCCGGTTGCTCGCAGTGCCACCACGGATTCAATTTCAACGACCAGGTGGTGGACGCTAATTCCCAGGCGGTTACGCGAGTGTTTCACAACATCGGCCTGTACAACGTCGGTGGTACCGGTGCCTATCCGGAGCCTAACCGTGGCGTGATGGAGCTCAGTGGCCTGTTCAAGGACATGGGCGCTTTTCGGGCACCGAGCTTGCGCAACGTGGAAGTCACGGCTCCGTACATGCACGATGGCAGCATCGCTACGCTGGAAGAAGTGATGGATGTGATTGCAGAAAGCGGGCGCAACATTACCAGTGGCGTCTATGCGGGCGATGGTCGCCGCAATCCGTACAAGAGTCCGCTGGTAACACCGCTCGCACTCACGGACCAGGACAAGTCGGATCTGATTGCGTTCCTGAAGACGCTGACAGACCTCGAGTTCCTGTCCAACCCCCAGCAGTCTGACCCGTTCAAGGTTTTGTGACGCTATGTGGGCTGCCAACAAAACGGGAAATGCTATTGAATCAGGAGCGCCTTACGCTTACTGGACGGGCGTTATAGGCATTATTTGTATTTAAGGAATTGCCATGCAGAACCCAGTGAAAGAACCCATCCCCAATAGTGCGACACGTGTGCTTGCATCGCGCGAAAGCTTGCGGCCGGGGGAGCTAAAGCAACTTTGGCGACTGGAGGTGGGCGCGGTCCGTATCGACAGCGCGCCGCCGGGTGCGCCGACTCGCTTTGTCCGATTGGCCTTGCCCGGTGATGTGATTGGCGTGGAGCAGTGGGCGGGTACCGACGAAAGTCTGACCGTGCGCGCCCTCGTACCGACTTGCCTCACACCTTTGGACTCAAAAGGGTACCAGGTGATGCAGATTCTGATGGAGTCGGTGGTGACCACCCACCAGCGTTGTGGTGAAGTGGTGAGCCTGCGTACTGGCACGGTGCCGCAACGGGTTAAACGCCTTCTGTTGATGCTTGCCCCTGCGGGCCCGGATGTGGCGGGGCAGACCACAGAATGTCCCTTGCCGAACTTGAACGACATGTCCGATGTGCTGGACGCTGCGATAGAGACGGTGTCGCGTGTGCTGGCCAGCATGCGGCGCAACGACTACCTGCAGGAGCGCAAGCCACAGCGGGCACGCTTTAGCAGTCAGGTGCTGCGCGAGATTGAAATGGTGGTCGGGATGTCGAATTCGGCCACATCCCAACGTGTGGTCCGTTCGCTGGGATAGCTTGCGATTGGCGAGGTTACGGTCTGGAAATTATCTGCGATACCGGGTAGCCGCCCATCGTGCCGCGTCCCCGGTACCCGGTCATGCAGGTATCCCCCATCATGCCACCGGCAGCGCAGTCACCATAGGCCAGCAGGTTGATTTGCGCTGCGCTTAGCGGTGCTATAGGGTCCGAAAGTCTGACGTAAATGGTCATGAAACTGTTGCCAATGCCACCAGGCGCACCGGGGTGCTTGGCATTCGGCCAGCCGTAGTACAGCCCCTCCGAATTAGCTGCAAAGCCGCCTTCGGCAAAGGTGTTGATGGTGTTGAGGGCGAAGGTCGTTACGAGCAGGCCACCTTGGCCGTCGCTGATCGCGGAGAGCTGGTGTGTCAGTGGCACCGTGGTCATGGGCGGCCCCGTCATCGATTCGGTGAGCGTTCCCTTCAAGTCAGAAACGCTGCCGGCGGTGGAGTTGACCACGAAGCTGCCGTTGAAAATAGTGTCATTGGGTTGGGTGTCGGGTTCAAAGAAAGTGGCTGCCACGTTGTACTGGGTGATCACCTCCGCCGGTGTGGACGGGTCGCCCTGGTCAACGCTGTTCGACGCCCGCACCGCAAACGCGTATCCGGTGCACGTTACAGGGCAAGGTACGGCAATTGGTGAGCTGCTGCCACTGGCTGTGATGCCAACCGGGTTGGACACCACGGTGTAGCCGGTGATGGGAGCGCCACCGCTGTTGGCGGGCCCGACAAAGCTGACCAACACGCTGTTTGCCAAATCCCCGGCAGTCGCCGCCACCCCGGTCGGTGCATCAGGCGCCGCGAGCGCAACCACCGGCACCGTGACTGTGATGCTCTGCATCACTTGTGTTGCAGCCAGGTAGCTGGCATCACCGGGTTGGTTGGCGGTGATGGTACAGAGGCCTGCTGCAATGGCCGTGACAGCCCCCGTGTTTCCGACCACCGAACATACCTGCGGTGTGCTGGTGCCAAAGTGCACCGGCAAGCCGGAACTCGCAGTGGCTTTGACACTGGCGGTGCCATACAGAGTCAATTCTGGGGGAGCAGCAAACAGAATCGTCTGCTTTGGGTCGACCAGTACAACCAGACTTTGAGTGGCTTGTGCCGCCGGAGCAAAGTCATCGTTGCCTTCCTGGTCGGCCGCCAGCATGCAGGTTCCTGCGATGAGTGCTGTCACTTTGCCGGTGTCACGCTGGACGCTGCAAACCGTGCCGGTCAGACTGGAGTAGGTCACGGCGAGGCCGGCGCTGGAGGTGGCGGCAACCGTGGCGGTCCCGTTCAGGGGCAGAACCGGTGTCGCGCCGAACTGTAGCGTCTGTGCCTGGGCTTTGATGGCGGGTCCGTCACCGCCACCACAGCCCGTTATCAGTACGGACAGCAAACTACCAGCCACAAAGGCAGATCGAACTCGAACAAGATGGGTCATCATGCGAACGTCCTAAAAGCGCATGCTTAAAGCGAGGTGGATCGAGCGCCCCATGCCCGGCACGGTCGTGCCCCAGGGAATGCCGGTGCTGGTCATCGAGGCGCCTTGGCCAAGGTAGGCGCCACCCAGCGGCGGTGTGTAGTTGCGGTTGAGCAGGTTCTCGACACCTATATCCAGCCGTGTTTGTTGCCACTGGACGCTGCTGCGCCAGTGGACGAGGCCATAACCTGCCGTGGGTATCTCGTTGCGAACGCGTGAGACGTCGGTCTTGGCTGCTACGAGTTGCACTTCGGCGGTGTTGGTCCAGTCGCCCCAGGTTTGCATGACTGCCAACTTGGCATTGAGCGGCATGATGTTGTAAAGATGGTCACCTGTGCTGCGATTCTCACCGCGGACATAGCTCAGCGTGCCGGTTGCCTTGAAACTGCCAGTATCCGCCGTGGCACCCAGGTGCGCCTGGCCCGACAGATCAAAACCGACCAGGCGTGCCATGTGATTCACATACTGCAGATTGACGAAACCGCTGCTGGCCGTGAGGTTGGCGGTGCCGCCGCATTGCCCGAAATTGCAGCGCTGTGCATCGATGAAATCCTGCACCTCTGTGATATGGCCTTTCGCCTGCACGCCCCACACGGTCTGGTCGGCATCGTGCCAGTCAGCGCTGACGCTCAGCGTGTGTGCGACTTCCGGTGTCAGGTCAATGTTGCCGATGTAGCCGTTGCCGTCGCCCACAAAATTGTTCATGAGCGATGCCATGGGCTGTGTGGACCAGGCGTAGCGCTGGTAGAGATTCGGCGAGTGGGACTTGCGCGCAAAGCCCGCGTCAAAGCTGGCACTGGCTTGTGGCACGTAACGCATCAAGGCAGTGAAGTCCAGATTGTGGTCCGTGCGAACTCGATCCAGAGCGTTGAATGCCGCTGCATCACTGGCCCAGATGGCCTGCGCGTTGTAACCCTGGACTGGCCCGGTGTTGGTGCTGACGGTCTCATGCCGGAGTCCGAGCTGCGTGCGCCATTGGGTGTCCCACAGCGCCTCCCATTCCGCAAACAGTCCGGCCCGGTCGCGCGTGCCGTAGTCCATATTCCAGAATGTTCTAGGCCCCATGACACCGCCCGCCTGCGGCCACCAGTCGTACAGCGAATAGTTCAGCGCTTCAGCACCAACCCGAATGGTTGTCCGGTCAGACCAGGCAATGTCGGCCTGGGCCAGTGCCCCTCGGGTCTTGGCCTTGGTGTTCATCGGCATGCCCAGCGTGCCGTAGGAGAACCTGTCTGGCCCCATGTTCATAAAGTGCTCAGTGTCTTGCCCGTAAGTGCGCGCCTGTAGGCCGCCCCAGGGGAACTTGCCGGTGTAGCGCAGGTTGGCCTGCGTACTGTCATTGCCCGTCATGTCCATGCGCTGGTTGGGGAAGCCTTCAAACGGAAGGCGTTGGCTGCCCACGTTGAGCTGCAGCAAGTGCCCATCGTTGTGGACCGCCAACGCGATATCCTGGTTCTTTGCCGTGTAGGCGCTGGAGCCCACCTCGTTACCTGCAAGCCATGCGCCGCCTGATGTACCAGGCCCAGCGGCCTTGAAATCACCACCAGCCAGGTAATTGGACGTCTGTGCGCTGGAAGATCGGTAGCCTATATGAATGTTCTGGCTGGCGTAGGTCGCACCCAGGTTGAAACCCCAGGCCCGACCATTGCTGCGGTAAAAGGTGCCCGCCTCGCCCTGGGTCAGCCTCGCGTCGGCTCTATCTGCGAACTCGGGGGGCGCCGATTGCACCTGGATCGTGCCGCCAATGCTGTCCCCACCTACGCTCACGGGCGTGATGCCGGCAAAGACGGAAATGCTACCGACCCGGCTGGGGTCGATGTACGAAAGCGGCGAGTTCATGTGGTTGGGGCAAGCCGCCATCAGGTCCATGCCATCGACCTGAATGCGCAGACGGTCATCGGCCAGGCCATGAATCACCGGCAGACTGGAGACGCCTCCGGCACCATACAGGCTCACGCCGGGCACGTCCTGCAATAGTTGGGCCGTGTCACTGGTAGCGGCGCGCCGGGAGATCAACGCGTCCTTGCCCACCAGAGTGCTTCCGAGGGGTAGGGAGGGCAATCGGGTGCCTGTGATGACCACTTCGCCCAGGTGCGATGGCGACTGGGCATGCACCCCGCTGGAAGCCACTGCCACAGCCCATGCAAGACTGTTTAGCATCGGAGTGGTCAACGTGGCCAAGCGTCGCGAAATGCACGTGGTTTTCATCGCTGGGATTCTAGGGAAGTGCGCGTTTGCGTTTGGTCAAACGCAGACAGCGCCGAATATTCAGAGTATCCGGCGTCAATGCCGCCAGCGTCAGAAACATGGCAGCGATGGATGTCGCCGGAAACTCACCGCTGCGCTGTGGAAGTAGACCCGGCTCTTGAGCTTGTCGCTGAACGTCGTCTGCCAGACATTCTGCTTTTTGCCCCGACCTTCATGGTTTATCGCTCACACGTGAGGTTTCGATCATGGGCCATCTTTCGGTACAAAGTCTGGCGGCTGACTCCCAGAATGCGCGCGGCATGGGAGACATTTCCCTTGGCGGACTCCAGCGCCTGTTGCATGGCGGTCTTGGCAAGGTCTTCAAGATTGGAGGAAGTTCGCAACGTAGGCACTGCCACCGTCGGCGGCGTGTGCGCCACCAGGTCTTCCACAACGTCATCCGCGAGGTGACTCCAACCAATGCAATCTTCATGCGGATCGAGCATGGCGCTGGCGGTTCGCAAAACGCTGGCGAGTTGCCGCAAGTTACCCGGCCATCCGTGCTTCTCCATTTTTTCCAGTACTTCCGTACCAAGGCGAACATTGCGATCAGGGTTCAGTCCTGCCAGCAATCTGTGAGTGAGCGCCTGAAAATCTGTTCGCTCGCGCAATGGGGGGAGTTGAATGGTGAGACCGTTGATTCGGTAGTACAGGTCGTTGCGAAACCGGCCCTTGTCCGCCTCTTCGCGTAGTTTGGAATGGGTAGCACAGACAAGAGCGAAGTCCACTTCCATCGAGCGCCCGCCACCGAGTGGAGTCACACAGCGCTCCTGCAGCACCCGCAGCAACCGGGTTTGCATGTTCAGTGGCATGTCCCCGATCTCATCCAGAAACAGCGTGCCGCCGTTTGCCTCACGCAGGCGACCCAGGCTTCCTTCCTTTTTTGCCCCGGTAAACGCCCCGGGTGCATAGCCAAACAGCTCGGACTCGATCAGACTTTCGGGAATGGCTGCGCAGTTGATGGCAACAAACGGACCTGATCGGCGCGCGCTGGTGTCATGCATGGCACGGGCGAAGTATTCCTTTCCCACACCCGACTCTCCCTGAATGAGTACCGGTATCGGCTTGTTCAGCACGCGGCGCGCCTTGTCGGCCGCGTTGCGCCACCGCACATCGCCTGTATCCAGGCAGGAAAGCGCGTCGACGGGTGAACGATCGTGCTTTGCGGCTTGATGGATTCCATTTGTCGACCGCGCCTCTGGGGTATGTACAACGGCAAACAGTGTGTGGGCGTTACGCGTTCGGATTTGCATCGGTAAACCGGGGTTGCGCCTGCAACGCGACAGCAACTCGTCCATCCGAAGGTCCACAGCGCGCTCGAGCGGCGTAACGCCTAAATTGGAACGATTGAGCTGTAGGCAGGTCATTGCAGCCCGGTTGGCACCGACAATCCAACCATCTTCAGAGACTGAAACGATGCCTTCGGCCACGGTACCAATGCCTTCAGGCTGTGCGTGCAGATGAATTCGGATTCCACGTGAGCCTTGAGCGACCATCAAGCGGTTCTCAATCATCCGTGCAGCCGTGCTGACCAAGCCTAACGTATGGGGATGCCCGTTGTGCTGGTCTCCCGAGATGTCCAGGATGCCCATCAGCCCCCCCTTGGCAGACATGATGGGTGAAGCGGCACAGGTAAGAAAGCTGTTGCGTTCCAAGAAGTGCTCCTGGCCATGGACTTCCACCCCCGTGCCTTCGGCGAGCGCGGTGCCGATCGCATTGGTCCCGCGTTGCGACTCGTGCCACGATGCTCCTGACGCTAAAGCAACCCGCTGCGCTTTATCAAGAAAGACAGCGTCACCCAGGGTGTGCATCAAGGTGCCCCGGTTGTCCGCAAGGACCACGACATTCTGGTTATGGCGCACCTGTTCAAACAAGTACTCCATCACCGGCCGGGAGTGGGCCAGCAGTTCGTGGTTTTGCATCAAGATCTGGCGCAATTCATTTCCGCTGCTGTGATCTGGCATCTGCAAGCGACCATCTGGTAGCAGGCCCGCGGCCATGCTGCGACTCCAGGAGCGTGCGATGCGCCCATCGAGCCCACTTTCGGGTACAGATCCAAATTCCATGAGATGCTCGCGAGCATGATGGACGGCCAAAGCGTGTTGGGGGGTGTGCACTGTGTCTCCTGGACAGACTTTTGTCTGTTCTCTATTGTCAAAACCGGCTTGATCGTACTCAAGGCCATCAACCCTGACGATATGTAATGCCATGCATAGAGACCCGGTAGGTGATGTGTCACTTTTTGTGACACCTGTCACGATTTACACCACCGAACGGTCATTCGGGTTAACCCGAAAGCCGAAAAAAATTGTGTTTGAAATCAACGGCCTAGAAAAGTTGAACGGATTGGCATGGGAATTGAGAAGTAGAAGTACCCGCAAGGGAAATTCTTGAACCCATTTACAACTTCCGGAGACTTTCATGATCTATGCAGCACCCGGCGCAGCAGGCGCCAAGATTGCCTACAAAGCCCAATATGACAACTTCATTGGCGGCAAGTTTGTAGCACCCGTCAAAGGTCAATACTTTGATGTGGTCACCCCGATCAGTGGCAAGGTCTACACCAAGGCTGCACGGTCTACTGCTGAAGATATTGAACTCGCGCTTGACGCCGCCCATGCAGCAGCAGACGCATGGGGAAAGACCCCTGCGGCCGATCGTGCGAACGTCCTGCTCAAGATTGCGGACCGCATCGAAGCCAACCTCGAACTGCTGGCGTACGCAGAAACCGTCGACAACGGCAAGGCCATCCGCGAAACGCTGAACGCCGACATTCCCTTGACCATTGACCATTTCCGCTACTTTGCCGGCTGCGTGCGTGCGCAGGAAGGCGCGCTGAGCAACATTGATGAGAACACGGTGGCGTACCACATCCAGGAGCCATTGGGCGTGGTCGGTCAGATCATTCCCTGGAACTTCCCCATTCTGATGGCCGCCTGGAAACTGGCACCAGCCTTGGGCGCGGGCAACTGCGTGATCCTGAAACCCGCCGAGTCAACCCCCATCAGCATCCTGGTGCTGGCCGAGCTGATCGCCGACCTGCTCCCACCCGGTGTGCTCAATATCGTCAATGGCTATGGTCGTGAGGCAGGCATGCCACTGGCCACCAGCAAACGCATTGCGAAGATCGCCTTCACCGGTTCTACCACCACGGGACGGGTCATTGCACAGGCCGCTGCCAACAACCTGATTCCGGCTACGCTGGAACTCGGTGGCAAGTCGCCCAACGTGTTCTTTGCCGACATCATGGACAAGGACGACGGTTTCCTGGACAAGGCTGTCGAAGGTCTGGTTCTGTTTGCCTTCAACCAGGGGGAAGTCTGCACCTGCCCGAGCCGCGCGCTGATTCAGGAATCGATCTATGACAAGTTCATGGAACGTGTCCTCAAGCGTGTTGCCGCCATCAAGCATGTGAATCCGCTCGACACTGACAGCATGATGGGCGCACAGGCCTCCAAGGAACAATTGACCAAGATCCTGTCGTACCTGGACCTGGGCAAACAGGAAGGTGCTGAGGTTCTTGCCGGAGGCAACCAGGCGCATCTGGGGGGTGATCTTGAGGGCGGCTACTACGTGCAGCCCACGCTCTTCAAGGGCCACAACAAGATGCGCATCTTCCAGGAAGAGATCTTTGGCCCTGTGCTGGCCGTGACCACTTTCAAGGATGAAGCCGAAGCCCTGGCAATTGCCAATGACACGTTGTACGGTCTCGGTGCCGGTGTCTGGAGCCGCAACGGCAATGTGGCCTATCGTATGGGTCGCGCCATCAAGGCTGGCCGCGTATGGACTAACTGCTACCACGCCTACCCTGCACACGCAGCGTTTGGCGGCTACAAGGAATCCGGCATTGGCCGTGAAACCCATAAGGTCATGCTCGACCACTACCAGCAGACCAAGAACCTGTTGGTAAGCTACAGCGAAAGCAAGCTCGGGTTCTTCTAATCGAACCCCCTGAGCCGCGCCCGCGTTCTGGGATGAGGCATTGCGCTCCGGCGCAGCGCCCAATACCGAACGCGACGGCCGGATAGGGCTGGCACCGATTTGTGGTACCCCACCATGAGGTGCCTGCCCTATCCGGTTGTCGCGTTGCGAACGCCAACAAAAGTTCTTTGAACAGGAAACAAGCATGGTTGACAAAGTTGTAGCCACCCCCGCAGCACTGGAACTGGTGGCGTTTCTCAAGACCAAGCATGGACCTGATCTGATGTTTCACCAGTCAGGGGGATGTTGCGACAACAGCGCTGCAAACTGCTTTCTGCCAGGAGAAATCACCATGGGGGCGGGTGATGTTTACCTGGGGGATATAGGTGGCAGCCCGTTCTACATTGGCAAGGCGCAGTATGAATACTGGAAGCACACCCAACTCATCATTGACGTGATTGAGGGCACGGGCGGCACGTTCTCACTCGAAGGTCCAGAGGGAAAAGCGTTTCATACACGCTCCAGAGTTTTCACTACTGAAGAAATGAACGAGCTATTGGGCAAATGATTGGCGCTCACGACGTGCGGGATATGCCCATTGGTGTGCCAGCTTGGTATTTGAAAACTACGGGAGCCGTGGAACCAGTGCTTTTGTTGCTGTGCTGAGCTGGTGTGAGTCGTTCGGTTTGGCCCCAAGTCTGGGTCACTAACCACTGCATCGGCCAAGGGCTGTTTTCAGCCACTGCGTATCCACGGCGCCCACCCTGGATAAACAGATTCTGTGCTGTGCATCCAGTACGACCGTATAGGGCAATGCACCTTTGGCGTTGCCAAATCGCCGCAGCAAACCGTCCGACTGTGCCGGCGCGCTTAGCTGCAGATAGGCGATGCGGTGCCGCTCCACAAAGCGCCGGGCACGCGACGCTTCCTCGGTGGCAATACCGATTACCGGGATTTCGGCATGCGTTTGTGAAAACTCGGACAACACCGGCATCTCTGCCACACACGGCGGGCAGTCGCTGCGCCAGAAGTTCAGCACCACCACTTTGCCATTGAAGTCACTCAGGCGTACGAAGGCGCTGCCATCCAGCCTGGCCAGTTCCAGACGCATGGTGTCGCCGGGCGTTGCAGTCGCACCCAGGTGATGCGACATGCTCCCCGCGCAAATGATGCCGAACCATGCCAGCCGCTTCCATAGACGCTTTCCGCCTAGCGAGCAATCACTCAAAACGCGACCTTGATTCCGGCAGTGATGGCACGCCCCAGGTTAGGCCCCCAGATGTGGGTCACGTCCATGGCGCCCGTGGGGTCCACCCACAGAAAACTGTCTTTGTCAGCCTGTTTGTAGTCCAGCAAGTTGTTGATGCCCAGATAGCCGGAAACGGTTTTCGAGAACTGGTAGTTGGCGTGCAGATCGACTTGCCAGAACGAGGGGCTGGTGCCCGACTTCGGTTGTCCGTTAAGGTGGTAGCGCTGGTTGTCGGCATAATTGTAGAAGCGCGCCAGGTCTTGTGGGCCGGTCAGCGTGGCTTTCAGGTTCAGGTTCAGCGGACCCTGCGTGTGCTCCACAGCGAAGCTCAGCCGGTAGTCGGGCCTTGCAAAAAGGCTGCCCTGAAAATCGGCCGTATTAAAGTCGTACTGGTAAGCCTCTGCCCCAAGCGTCAGCGCCGTCCGGGGCGAGACCTGCCAGGTGCCCAAAAAGTCGATGTTGCTGACGGTGTAGGCGCTCGGTGCAGGCTGCAACAGCAAGGCGGTGTCATCGGCGGGATCGGCCACAAACAGGGCCAGATGGTGAATGCGTGTGTGGTTCAACGAAAGCGTTCCCGTAAAGCGGTCGCCTGAGTAATTCAAGGCATACGAGAGGTTTTCCGAGGTCTCGGCTTTGGCGCGGGAGCGGTCTACCTTTGATGCCTGCAATACCGCGTGTTCCAACTCAAAGAAAGACGTCGGCATGCGGTAACCGGTGCCTGCAGAGAGGCGGCTGGCCAGCTCATCCGTGTGGTGCCACAGCAGGTTGACGCGCGGGGAAGTGATTGCGCCGTAGATGTTGTTGTCATCGTAGCGCAGGCTGGCATTGAGTTCCAGACGCTCGTCGAGCGCCGTGCGGTAAGCCTGCACAAAGAGTCCTGGCGTGCGGTAGAGGTAGGCATCGGCGTCGATGCTCGGTGCTGGCAGCGGCAGGGTGTTGGGGCTGTACGAGCGGCTGTGCAGATCCTCGTAGCGGTACGACACGCCGGTAGTTACAAGCGTTGCGCCAAGCGGGGTTTGCAAACTACCTTCCAAATAGTATTGCTGCTGCTTGCCAAAGTAGTCAGCGTCTCCGCCGTACCAAGAGTCCTGCTGGTGCTCAGCGTACCCCAGTGCCAGACGCAGGCGACCGACGTCAAGATTGCGTTGCGCAGTAGTCACGAGCTGGTCGCGCCGGGTCTTGATGATCTGGGCAAAACCGAAACGTCCATCTTCGTACGCCGCGCCAAGGCTACCCGTGGAGGGATCGATCCAACTGTCGCGGTCCGGCGAGCCGTTGATGCCTTTGCTGAAATCAAACGGGTTGCCGCTGCGGTCTGCCCGCACGCCGTCATAGTCGGTACCCAGCGGCCCACCCATGCGCGTTTCTTCCAGGTGGTCCAGCCGCGCCTTGACCTTGAAGCCGCCCACATCGTCCAGAAAGAGCCCTGCTCCGACGTGCCCGCGTTCAAAGCCGGTGAATTGCGAGATACCCACCCCTGAGGCGTCCACGCTGTCCTGGCGCTGTTGCGTTGCCGTGAGTGCCAGTGCGCCACCGCCAAAGGCACGCGTGGCATAGACCGATTGGCGCCGCAAGCCATCGCTGCCAAGTGCCAGATCGAGCTCCACGGCATTGGCGGCGGGGCGCTTGGTGACCAGATTGACGGTGCCTGCCAGCGATTCCGGCGCCACCAGACTGGTGCCAGCGCCACGCGATATGTCCACACGTTCCAGCCCATTGAGCCCAATCATGTCCAGGCCGTAGGCGTTGGAGACCGATGAAAAAATCGGCACGCCATCGACCATCAGAGTGGTAAAGCGGCCTGGCAGGTTGTTCAGCGTGATGTTGCGCGAGTTGCAGACCGAGCATTCCACCTGCACATCGACACCGGGCCGATTCGCCATCAACTCCGGCAAATTGGTCGCGCCCGACAGCGCAATGGCTTTGGCGTCAATCGACTCGGTCTGAACCACGTCCTCGCGCAGCGCGCCAGGCTTGGTGAGGATGGCCTTGGGTTGGACCACCACTTCGGGTAGCGACACTGGTTTAACCTCCTGCGCCCAGGTGGACTGGGTCGCAAGTACCAACAGAGCCGTGGTGACCCAATGAAGGCGTGAAGGTGGGCGATGTAACGTCATGGGTGATCCTTATTGATATTGCGTTATCAATATCATAACGAACTACGGCAGATAATCCAGCAACTCTTAGCAACTGCTCATTCCATGGAACGTTCCACTCGCCAACGCGACGCCATCAAGGCTGTAATCGATAGCGCGCAACGCCCCCTCTCACCGCAGGAAATCCTGGAAGGCGCACAAACCCAGGTGGCAGGGTTGGGCATGGCGACGGTCTACCGCAATCTGAAATCACTGTTGGAATCCAATAGGCTGACGGTGGTGACGCTGCCGGGTGAGAACCCGCGCTACGAGTCCACCGGCCACTCCCATCACCACCACTTTCACTGCACAGGGTGCGACAAGGTGTTCGATGTGCACCATTGCCCGGGCGACTTGCTGGATATCGCGCCAAGCGGTTTTACGGTGGAACGCCATGAACTGACGCTCTACGGCAAATGCGATGTTTGTAGCGCTACGCCTAACCCGTGATGCCGCGCGCTAAAAAGTGTGGGCGTGCACCATGCCACAGTACTTGCCGATGGCCAGGCCCTTGCAGGACGATTGCAGATCCCACAAGCACTCTTCGTAGGGTTTCGAGGACTCGATGCACTGCGCCATGCGCTGATGGGCTTGTGCGGTTTGGCGCAGCGAAACAGCGGCTTGCGGCAGGGCGTCTTCCTTCAGCCCGCAATACTTGCCAATACCCAAACCTACACAACTGCTCTTGAGTGCCGACAGGCACTGGGCAGTTTGACTTCCATCGGCCAGGCATTGTGCGGCTTCGGTGTGGGCTAGTGCGATGGCACCATGGCGCTTGCTGTCTTCTGAAACTTGTTCAATGGAATGTTGCGCTTGGGTTGCGTTCATGTACCCCATTAACAGGAACAACCCAATGGACGCAACGAATAGGCGGTATACATTCATGATGGTAAGTATCCCATCAGGGTCCCGAGAAACAATGTTCCAACTGACCTGCCAGGCAAGTGTGCCAAGTTTGCGAAAGCCAACAATGCGCTCTGCTGCAGGTTTTGCAACATCGTCAAGCGCTTGATACTGGAATATCCTTCTTCGGCTTCGGCGTGCGACCCATGCTGTAGAACTCCGGGTTGGGCAGCATGCCAGACATATTGGCCATGCGGTTGGACAGGCCGAAGAACGCCGTGATGGCGCCAATGTCCCAGATGTCTTCGTCGCTGAAGCCGTGCGCATGCAAGGCAACAAAGTCGGCTTCCTCGATCGTGTCGCTGTGCTTGCAGACCTTCATCGCAAAGTCGAGCATGGCGCGCTGGCGTGGCGTGATGTCGGCCTTGCGGTAGTTGGTGGCCACCTGGTCGGCCACCAACGGCTTCTTCTCGTAGATGCGCAAAATGGCACCATGTGCCACCACACAGTACAGGCAATGGTTGGCTGCGCTGGTCGTGGTGACGATCATTTCCCGGTCGCCCTTGGTCAGGCCCGAATCTTCGCGCAGCATCAGTGCGTCGTGGTAGGCGAAGAAGGCACGCCACTCCGCCGGGCGGCGTGCCAGTGCCAGAAACACATTCGGGATGAAGCCGGATTTTTCCTGCACTTCCAGAATGCGCTGCTGCAAGTCGGCGGGCAGGCTGTTCAAATCAGGCAGTGGGTAGCGTGTCATGTTGGGGTCTCCTTGCAGGTTTCATCGCATTATCCGCGCAATGCGGTGCCAAATTCGCTCTGTTTTTGATAGCTGCCTGCGCTTGTAGTGCATGCGCTACAGGCAGTTTTGACTGGCACGCTCAATGCTCGTGTTTCATGCCACAAAACTTGCCGATCGCAATGCCTTTGCACGCCTTGGCCAATTCCTTGTTGCACACGTCTTGGCCTTTGCCGGACTCCAGGCACTTGGCGGCAGCCTCGTGCGCGGCGGCCATGGTACGGTGCTTGGCAATGTCTTCCCTGGTTTCTTTCTCGCTTTCCGCCGCTATGGAAAACGTAGCTGTCAGCGCAAGTGCAGCAAGGGTAAAAAGCGCTTTTTTCATACATTCACCTCGTTTGTAAAAGTTCAAGAACACTGACTCGATAAGCCCCAACGGCCGGCAAAAGCGCCGACACCAGGGACACGCCGAGTGCCAGACAAGGCACCCACCACAACTCCATGGGCCAGACCATGCCGCCAATCAACAAAGAGCTGTCGAGTTGCAGGGCCCAGGCCAGCAGGGCGGTAAAGCCCTGGCCCAGCAGCACGCCGCACAGCGATGCCACCACGCCCAGCCAGAGCGCCTCACACATCAGCAGGGTGGCCACTTTGCGGGGTGGTGCACCCAGCATGCGCAACAGCGCCAGGTCGCCGCGGCGCTCCCGCACGGCGCTCCACAGGGCAATGAAGACGCTCAGGCCTGCTGTCAGCAACAGCACGCCGGCAAAGGCTCGCAGCACGTCGGTTCCCAAACCCAGCATGCTCAGCAGGCGGGTGATTTCCAGAGCTGGCGCGGCTGCCTGCATTTCGGTGCTGGTGTTGACAAAACGCGGGAAAGTCATGGCGGCCATCGGAGTTGTGTATCGCACCAGCGCCATGGTGATTTCGCGCTCTTCTTCCATCACTTTGCGGTCATCGTCGTCGGTGGCGGTGTAATCCTCGTGCACCTTCCAGACCGATGTGGTGTCGGTGAGGATGAGCCGGTCCAGCACGCTGCCAGTCGGACCAAGAATGCCGACCACTGTGTAGGGGTTGTCACCGTGCAGATGCCCGCCAGAGCCCAGCCCGTGGGACCCGCCAAAGCGGTTGCCTACCGCGATGCCCAGCTTCCTGGCTGCCGTTGCGCCGACGACCGCCTGCATGGGTGTTCCACGGTCCCACAGTTTGCCGGCCGTGACCGTTGCCGCATAGTGGCTGGTGTAGGCATGTGTCGTGCCCACAATGCGAAAACCCTGGTAGTTGTCGCCCAGACTGATGGGGATGATGGCTGCCACCATGGGGTGTTTTTCCAGCTCTTGCACTGCCTTGAGAGGTATATTGCCCGGTGGCACATCGAGGTGCAATACCCCCGCCAGAATAAGCTGCATGGGGCTGCCTTTGGCACCGACCACCACGTCAATGCCCGCCAGGTCGCGGTCAAAAGCCTTGTTGAGCTGGTGGCTCACCAGCAGCAAGAAAGTGATCGAGGCCAGCCCCAGGCTCAGGAGCAGCACATTGAGCGCTGCGCCGAGCGGACGCGACCACAGGTAGCGCCAGGCGAACAGAAGCGTTTTCATGGATTCCTGACCTGCCTTGCTATGCAATAGATAGCTGCTTGCGCACAAGGGAAAAGCGCTGGAAGCCGATTTGACCATCCGATTTTGGAGGTATCAGTGCGGTCACGCGGGCATCGTGCGTGGCGACCACCAGCGTGGCACGCTGGGTCATCGCGGTCGCCAGTAGCAGTCGTATTGCGTCTGCAGCGGCCTCGTCGTCCAGGCTGGCGGTGGGCTCATCGGCCAGTATGACGGCTGGGCTTTGCAATACCGCGCGCGCCAACGCCACGCGTTGCGCCTGACCCCCGGAAAGTTGGCTCGGGCGGCGCAAGGCAAGGTCCTGCACACCCAGCGAGCGCAACGCTGCGCTGATGCGCTCGCCATCTTCCGCTTGGCTATTGGCCCAAAATGCCAGCGCCAGGTTCTCCTGCACGGTAAGCGCTGCACTGAGGTGCAACTTCTGCGGCAGAAAGCCGATCGTCTTGGCCCGCCAAGCGTCCATGGCGACATTTTTCAGAGCACCAAGCGGCTGCCCTGCGACGGTCAAGGTGCCGCCCGTGGGTGCCACCAGGCCCGCAGCCAGTGCCAGCCAGGTCGATTTGCCGCAGCCCGATGGGCCGCTGAGCACCAGCACCTCACCCTGACGCACATCCGTATCGGGAAACTCCAGTGGCTGGCCGCCTGGGTAGCAGTAGGTCAGGGCTCGGGTGCAGATCAAAGACTTGTCTCCTGGCCGATCGACGCCGGAGTGGTGCTGGCGCAGTTGGCGCAAACGCCGCGCACCGCAAAGTCCAGGTGCATGTCCTGGTAACCCAGTGCCTTGAGGGCAGCCAGCGCGGTCTGCGCCGCCTGCTCCAGGTCGTGGGCATTGGCTTCCAGGGTACTTGAGAGGGGGCTGTCGCGATGGCAACTCTGGCACTCAAAGTGCGGCATGGCTTGCACACTGGCAGGCATGGTCTGGTAGCGGCGCACGCGCTGGCTGTCCACGCGGCACAGCAGCAGCCCGACCTGGGTCAGCCGGTCTATCAGCCGGTACAGCGTGACGCGGTCTAGTGGATCGGCACGGTCACCCGTCAACGCCTCTTGCAACTGGGTGTGGGTGTAGCTGGTGTCCGGGTGGGCCAGTAGCCAGCCCAGAACCCGACGCGCCGCTGCCGTGCGGCGTAGACCGTGAGCCGACAACAGCGCGTCAATCGGGTCGCCGCCGGCCAATACGGGTGCAACAGGAGGCGTTGCGGTAGGAAAAGCGGAGGCCATCGGAGGGTCCTAAAAATGCAATTCAGTTGCATTAAAAATACAAGTGCAACCAAGTTGCGTTAGACTATATCGCAATTTAGTTGCATTATGAGACAGTTTTGTGAATCAATCCGTGAAGCCTCCTGAACCCAACCCTGGTGTGCTCGCCATGCCTGCATGGCGGCGAATGGTGTTGGTGTTGCCCCTGCTGGTGATGCTCTGGCTCGGTGTCTGGTGGGCCAGCCTGGAGGCTGCTCCGCTATGAGCCAGGTCCCGGCAGTGCAAGCGTCTGTCACCCTGCACAACCTGACGGTGAGCTATCGCCGCCATCCGGCGCTGCACCATGTGAGCGGTCAGTTTGTTCAGGGCTCACTCACTGCAGTGATCGGACCCAATGGCGCGGGTAAAAGCACCCTGCTCAAGAGCATCGCCGGAATGCTGCCCAGCCAGGGAGGTGGCAAAGGCATGGCCGGGCAAGTGGTCCCGGCGCTGCAGGTCAGCACACAACTTCGGCCCATGGCCTATCTGCCACAACAAAGCGAGCTGGACCGCAGTTTTCCCATGAGTGTGCACGACTGCGTGCTCTTGGGTCTGTGGAGCCAGACCGGAGCCTTTGGCCGTGCCACACCGGCGATGCTGTCGCGAACCCAAATGGCGCTGCGCGCTGTGGGGCTGGAGGGCTTTGAGCGTCGTGCGGTGGGCACGCTCTCCAGCGGTCAAATGCAGCGCGCCCTTTTTGCGCGCTTGCTGGTGCAGGATGCGCAGCTCATCCTGCTGGACGAGCCATTCAATGCGGTGGATAACAAAACAACTGCCGCTCTGCTGGCGTTGGTGCTCCAGTGGCATCGTGAAGGCCGGACCGTCGTTGCGGTACTCCATGACGACACGCAGGTCCGTACCCACTTTCCGCAAACCCTGCTGCTGGCACGCGAATGCATTGCCTGGGGGCCTACGGCAGCGGTGCTGACGGACGCCAACCTGCAGCGCGCCCGCGCCATGGCCGAAGCCTGGGACGAAACTGCCGCCATCTGCGACGTCGACGGCACACTGAACGGGCAGGACTTTGACACCCTGCTGGAGCAGAACCTGGCGCAATCCCTTGCAGCGGCGGGCCCGGCGTACCCTTCCCGGAAGGTTGCTTGACGATGGACGCCCTGGCAAGCCTGGTTTTGGAGGTGTTCATTTCGCCGTTCGCGGAATTTGCATTCATGCGCCGTGCGTTGGTGGCCACGCTGGCGTTGTCACTCAGTGCCGCGCCGTTGGGGGTGTTTCTGACGCTGCGCCGCATGAGCTTGCTGGGTGACGCGCTCAGCCACGCGGTGCTGCCGGGCGTGGCCATTGGCTTCATCGTCGGCGGCATGTCGCTGACAGCCATGGCAGCGGGCGGTGTGATCGCGGGCATGCTGGTGGCAGGCGTTGCGGGTGCCGTGAGCCGATTCACCACACTCAAGGAAGATGCCAGTCTGGCTGCGGTCTATCTGGTCGCACTGGCGCTGGGAGTGACCCTGATTTCCCGCAGCGGAACGCAATTGGATTTACTCCATATTTTGTTTGGCAGTGCCCTGGGCGTGGACAACGCGGGACTGTTGTTGGTGACGGCCGTGGCGACCGTGAGCGTGTTGCTGCTGGCCGCCATGTACCGCGGGCTGGTGCTTGAAACGTTCGACCCGGTCTTCTTGAGTGCCAACTACCAAGCGCGGACCGGCCGGCATGCCGGATTCCTTGGTCCCTGGGTGTGGCACCAGGGCTTCTTGATGCTGGTGGTGGTGAACCTGGTGGCCGGGTTCCAAACCCTGGGCACGCTGATGGCGGTGGGTCTGATGATGCTGCCCGCTGTGAGCGCACGTTTGTGGCACGACACACTGCCCGCGCAACTGGCCAACGCAAGCACCCAGGCGGCGCTGGCCGGTACGGCCGGGCTGCTGTTGTCTTACCACTTCGATACACCCTCGGGCCCCACCATCATTGGCTGTGCAGGCGTTCTGTACGCCGCCTCGCTGTTACTCGCCCCAGGCGGCTGGCTGCCGCGCTGGTGGGCCACAACGCACCGCGTGGCTTAAGGTGCCGTCAATCCCTTTTTCACTGTTTCCAACTTCAAAACCAAGAACTACCATGAACCCCACTGACACTTTCTCCCTCTCTGCTCTGCCCCGCCGCGTTCTGCTGGCCAGCGCCACGGCGCTGGCCTTGCTGGGCAGCCACGCACACGCTGCCGACAAGTTGCCGGTCACTGCCAGCTTCAGCATCCTGGGTGACCTGGTGCGCGTGGTCGGTGGCGATCGCGTGGTGGTAACCACCCTGGTAGGAGCCAACGAAGACGCACATGTGTTCGAAGCCAAGCCGACCGACGCCAAAACGCTGCTGGCTTCGAAGCTGGTGGTCACCAACGGCCTGGGTTTTGAGCCCTGGGCCGGCAAACTCATCAAGTCTGCCGGTTACAAAGGCGAGGTTGTAGTTGCAGCCAAGGGCGTGAAGGTCCGCCACATGAAAGAAGAAAAAGGCCATTCCGGCCATGACCATGAAGAGACCGACCCCCACGCCTGGCAGAACCCCAACAACGTGGCACTGTACGTGCGCAACATTGCCGCGGGTTTGAGCAAGGTGGACGCCGCAGGCGCGACCAGCTACCAGGCCAACGCAGAGGCCTATGTCAAGGAATTGCAGGCTCTGGATGCTTGGGCCAAGGAGCAGATTGCCACGATCCCAGCGGCCAAACGCAAGGTCATCACCTCGCACGACGCGTTTGGCTATTTTGCCGCCCAGTATGGCGTGAAGTTTCTGGCACCTCAGGGCGTTAATACGGACGCCGAACCGAGCGCCAAGCAAGTGGCCCAGCTGATCAAGCAGATCCAGCACGAAAAAATCCGTGCGGTGTTTGTCGAGAACATGAGCAACCCCAAACTCATTGCCCAGCTCAGCAAGGACGCCGGTGCTGTCGTCGGTGCCAGCCTCTACTCTGACGCACTGTCTAGCGCCGACCAGCCTGGCGCCACCTACCTGCAGATGATGCGCCACAACGTGACGCAACTGGTCGCCGGCATGAAGCTGAACTGAACAAGGCCAGTTTGTGCTGTACTCTTGATGGGCAGGTCAAGCCCTTCCGGCCAGCCGTTTGATGCCCTGCCACTGTTGGCTCCAGAAGCCTCGCCCGTAGTCCCTGCCTTGCTCCACCTGGTCGCGTACACCGGTGGGGTCAAAGCGATACTCGAAATTGGCTGTGCCACACAGCATGTCCCACCACGGCAGCAGCACGCCAAAGTTGTGTCCGCCTAAACGGTTTGACGCCACGCTCGCCGCTGCGTGTGCTGTGCTACGCACCGCGGTGGCGCTCGGGCCTTGGGGCGGCAAGGCGGCGCTTTTGGCATGCTTGCCCAACGCGATGGGTGACTCGTGACCGATACCAATGGAATGGTGCAGGCGGTGAAAGCGCGGGCTAACCCAAAGCCGCTCGCCCACCCGGCCGAACCAAAGCCGAAGGTTGGCATGCTGAAAGTTCTCGCTGAGCTGGGTGATGGCGACGATGGCAACAAACTGCCCTGGCGCAATGCCGATGCACTGGGCCAGCACCACCACCAGGCAGTCGCGCAGCAAGTCGTCAAGCAGGTGGTTGCGGTTGTCGCTCCACATGGTCATCTGGCGCTGCGCATGGTGCAGCGCATGCAGGCGCCACCACCATTCAAACTGGTGTTGGCCACGGTGTATCCAGTAGTTGAAAAAATCCATGGCCAGGAGATAGATCATCAGGCTGGCGATCGGCTGGTCTGTCACGCCCGGCCACATGGCGTCCAGGTGCCAGGTTTGCCATCCTGCCACTCGCAGCGCACCAAACAGTGTCTCAAGCCCTGGCGTCAGGGTGAAAAACAGCACCAGACGGAAGAGGCCCAGGCGATGGATCGCGGTGTACAGCATGTCTACCCGAACCGTGGCCCGGTCGGTGAGGGGCTCCACCGGGCACCAGCGCTGCAGCGGGCCTATCACTACCACCAGCACCAGCAACTGGATCAGGCCAACCAGCAGCCAACCCGTGGCATCAAACCCATCGTCCAGAAGGTTCGCCATTCCCAAAGTGAACATGACGGGCTGCACCAGCGACTCGAACAGCGTCTGCTGCGCTTCGGAAAAGGCGGTGCCCACCGTGTCAAAAAGCGCGTTCATCGCGCTGCCAGCGGTGTGATCCACGCGGCGTAAGCCGGATGCTGGCGCATGGTCTGGAAGCAAAACCCCTTGGCCTTGAGGCCTACGATCAGCGGCTCCAAAACAGTTGGCGCCCACGGGTCCTTGCGCGACCAGATGCCAAGATGTGCCATCAGGATGTCGCCTGCCCGGATCTCCCGCAGCGCTTTGGCGAGCAGGGTTTCATTGCTGAAGCGTTCGCTGGGCAACTCATCGCCCAGAAAGCCAGCCGGTGCCCATCCTACGTGGGCATAGCCACAGGTGCGCGCGACGGCCAGAAGTTTGGGCGATGTCTTGCCGCCCGGCGCACGGAACAGCGGCAGCGGCTTCTTGTCAGTCAATTCCCACAGGCGGTTGTTGGACCGGTCGAGTTCTTCGCAGTAGGTGCGTGCACCCCATACCAGGTCTTTCCCCTGCATCGGGCCCGACGAGGGGCGGATGCGAAAATTGGGTTCGGAGCCCGCAATGTCTGCGCGCCAGTAGGCATGGTCAAAGGTGTGCGAGGCAAATTCGTGTCCCTCAGCGCCGCGCGCTTTCCACCAGGATGCCCAGTGGCTTCCCAGCGTGCCATCGCCCTCTTGCGTTCGTTCGTTGGCAGCGAAGAAGGTCACTTTGATGTCCTGGCGGTTCAGTACATCGGCGATCAGCAGTGCCACGCCCATGTGGCCTGTGTCCAACGTGAGGTAAACCGGGTTTTCACAAGAGTTTTGGGCTGCAGCCCTTGCAGAAACTGCGCAGATAGCTATCAAAAAAATAGCAAACCGTGACAGGTGGCGCATGCTGTTGCCCACGCCAGCTACTGCCGTGCGGCGTGGTCCAGCGTCCACACCCCATGCGGCGATTTGCCGACCTTGATCTGCCGCAGCACCTGGCGGGTTGCAGTGTCGATGACGGTCAGCTTGCCGGCCCACCGTGAGGCCACCAGCAGAAGTCTGCCATCGTTCGAGACGTCCATGTCGTCGGGTCCGCTGGGGCCTGGCAGTGTGTCGACAACCGTCATGGTCTGGTAGTCGATCTTGCTAATGGTGTTGGCAACCCGATTGCTGACATAGACATGGCGCTTGTCGCCAACGGCGCGGAAAGAGTGCGCACCTTTGGCGGTCTTGATGGTTTGCACCAGTTTTGGCGATACGCCTGTCACGTCGTAGACCTCCACACCGTCGGCACCGGTGAGTCCGATCAGGAGAAACCTGTCGTCGGGCGTTCCAAAGACATCGGCAGGCATCGCTCCGGTCTTGCTGCGCCATTTCAGCGTCTGGGTGGCCAGATCGATGGCCACCAACTCATCGCTGTCCTGCATGGTGCTGTACACCGTGGTGCTGGTGGCGTTGATCCAGAGGTGGCTGGGGGTCTTGCCGCTGGGCACCCGCTTGCTAAGCGTCAGATCAGTGCCGTCCCACCGATAGATGTCCACATGGTTGAGTCGGTTGGCGGCGGTCACAAACCACTTCATGTCGGGGGAGAAGCGCAACTGGTAGGGGTCGATGATGTTGCGCACGGTGCGTTGCACCTCGGCGGTCTTGGGGTCCACAAAGGTGAGAGAGTCACTCAGCGCATTGGCCACGATCAGTGACTTCTGATCTGGCGTCATGTACAGGTGGTGTGGTTCCTTGCCGGTGGCAATACGTTTGGTTTCCTTCCAGCTAACAGGATCGATAACGCTGATGGTGGCGTCCAGCGAGTTGAGAATGAAAATCGGATTGGCCTGGGCATTGACCACTGCCGGTGTGATCAGGGCTGTGCAGATGCCAGCCAGCAGCGTCAGGCGCAAGCCAGAATGGATCTGCGACCGCGCGGAGCGAGAAAAGTGGGTGGATAAGGTGCTAAGGATCTTCAAGTCAGTCGCCGTTTTGGTTTGTCTGGGAGTTTATGAAAGAAGAATAACCTCTAGCCCTTATGGGGTATGCGCTAGCAGCTATTTTTTTGGAAGCGAATCAGGTCGTTGACCGGGCCCTAAGCGCTTAACCCTGGCAGTGCCAGTGTGTCTGGAGGATGGCCGGGTTACGCTGGCGCAGGCTGGCAACAGTTGCAGCACTTTGTCCGAATGGGTTGCTTGTTTTGCTGGGCAGACGGCCTAAACGCGGGCTGGGTCATGGGCAATGGCGAAAACCTGCGGCCATTTAGCGCAACACGCTGACATATACCGCCGCAATGATGGCGGTGGTGATGACACCGCTGATGTTGGCACCCAGCGCTTGCGGCAGGATGACTTTGGCCGTGGTGGGAACGCAACTAACACCGGCAATGCCGATGATCGGGTTGAATTTACCGCCGGAAGTGAAATACAGGATGTACCCACCTGCCAACCCGCCCAACGCAGAAATCAGCAGAGCCAGCATGCCCAGCAGCAGCAGCTTGAGCACCACCGGGTCCAGCAGGGTGCTGGCTTCGCACAGCACGCCAAGCGTCAAGCCCAGGAAGAAGGTGGCGCCATACAAAAAAGTCTCGCTCAGCAGTTTGGTAAACGACTCGATGCCGCTTTCTCGTACCGCGACACCGACAAACAACGAGAAAAACAACGGTGCGGCCACCGGAAACAGCAGGCACAACAAGGTGCAGGTGACAACAGCAAAGATCAGCTTTTGTGCCCGGCTGATTTTGGGGCCTCGGTCGGTCGCCATGCTGATGCCACGAATACGCTCAGGCACCAGCCACTTGATCAGATAGGGGTAGCCACCATAGGTCAGACCCAGGTAAAGGTAGCCGACCACGGTAATCGGTACAAACAGGTCTTTGGCCAAAATAAGAGAGGTAAACAACACCATCGGTCCATCTGCGCCGCCAATGGTGGCCACCGAAGCCGCTTCGCGTGGAGTCATGCCGAGCCAGACTGCAATTGGGAACACGACGATCGTTCCGAGCTCGGCGAACAGCGCAATAAACATGCTCTGAAATGGCCGCGCCATCACATAGCCAACGTCCAGCAGCACACCAATGCCCATAAAGACAAAGCAGGCGATCAGGCCATTGCTGAAAGTCAGGGTGTAAATGGGCTGCAGCCAGTTGACCTGCATGATGTTGACCAGGTCGGTCGGGTTGGACATCAATGGATCGATAAACAAGGTGCCCGCCTTGCCGCCTTCAAGAAACATCACGCCGGCGTTGATGGCTGACATGCCCAGTCCCATTGGGATCATCAGCAGTGGCTCAAGTACCTCTTTGGCACCCAGATAAATCAGCAGAAAACCCAACAGCATCAAAAAGATGCGGCCCCACATCA
>JAIFLV010000097.1 GCA_020048895.1 Rhodoferax sp.
CAAATGCGGTTCCGGGCACCCACGGCGTGATGCCGGCCAGTAAGGCTCCCACCAGGCTGGCCACCGTCACACCAATCCACCAGCTGCGCCAATTGAAGCTTTGGCTGATGGCGGGGGCGACCGGCGTGCGCATCAGTCTGCGCGAGGCCAGGTGCTGGGTCACCATGCAGGTTTGCACCACACACACCAGGAAAAACACCAGAAAGGCGTTGCGGTTGTCGTAGTCAGGGAACTTCAGCAGCAACAGGGCCGGCACGTGGCTCATGCCGTAAATGCACACCATGATGCCCCACTGCAGCTTGGCATTGCGCTCCAGAAAGCGCACCGGGTCGTTGGCCAGCGCGCTGGCCAGGGGCAGTGCCAGAAAGACGTAGACCGGGATGAACACGGCAAACATGTCAAAGTGCGCAGTACCAATCAGCCAATACTGCATTGGCAACACCACAAAGAAGGCCAGCACCAGACTGCGGTGGTCGCCAAGCCGCGTGGGGGAGAGCGTCAAGAATTCGCGCAGGCCAAAGAACGACACCAATCCAAAAAGCGCGAGCGCCACCCAGTCGCCCGTGACCCAGCCGATCCAGAACACGATCATCATGATCCAGCTGGTGCGCAGCATGCCGTCAACGTTTTTGAGCTCGACGCGCCGACGCTCGCCGTGCTCGTCATCGTCGAGTTCGCGGATGGACAACAGGAAGGTGACGATGCTGCCCAATAGCAAGAGCCCAAACACAAGCACAAACAATGCGCCCACCTGCTGTTGCGGTGTCAGGTTCTTGAGGCCGAAAAATGGGTCCATGGTCCGGCCTCAGACGTCGCGCAAAGCGATCACGGCATCGCGGGCACGGTCGAGAAAGGCACGCCGGTCCTCACCCTCGCCCAAAGCCATCGGCGTGCCAAAGGTGACCGAGCAAAGCACCGGCACCGGCACCACTTCGCCTTTGGGCAGCACGTGCTGCACGTTGTTGATCCACGCTGGCACCAGCACCACCTTCGGAAACTTGAGTGCCAGGTTATAGAGGCCGGCCTTGAACGGCTGCGGCAGCTCTGCATAGCCACGCGTGCCCTCTGGAAACAGGATGATCGAATCCCCGTTGGTCAGCGCCTCGAACAGCGGCTCCAGCGGGTCTTCCTCGGCGCTGCGATCGCGTGCGACATAGATGACGTTGAATACGGCGGTGGTCAACCACTCCTTGAAGGGGGTCTTGGTCCAGTAGTCCCTGGCGGCAATGGCACGGGTGACGCTGCGCAACTCCTTGGGCAGGGCCGCCCAGATCATGACCAGATCCGCATGGCTCTGGTGGTTGGCGAAGTAAATGCGTTGCTCGGCCTTGGGTGGGCAACCGTGCCAGCGAGCTTGTGATCCGGTCAGAACTCGAATCAGCCCCAGCAGAAACAAACTCATCATTTTGGCGAGCATGGGCCGCATGATAGCCACATAAAGCGACGATCAGGGCAGACGCGCGTCCGGCATGCGCCCCACGATGACGGCAGCACGACCCGACAGGTAGGACGAGCTCGGCAGCTTCTCGAAATACCGTGGCCGAGGCAGCATGACCGCCAGACGGGCTGCCTCAAACGGGCCTAAAGATTGCGCTGGTTTCTTGAAATAATGCTGCGCTGCTGCCTCGGCACCGAAGACCCCTTCGCCCCACTCGACGTTGTTGAGGTAGATCTCCAGAATACGGCGCTTGTCCAAGAGTGTCTCCAGCAGCTGCGTCAGCACAAACTCCTGCCCTTTGCGCAGCAAGGTACGCTCACCCGAAAGGAGCAGGTTCTTGGCCAGTTGCTGGGTAATGGTGGAGCCTCCGACCACCTTGGGTGCCCGGGTGGTGGCACGCTGGTCTGCCTTGGCATTTTTCTCCCAGGCCTTTTCGACCGCACTCCAGTCCACGCCGTCGTGTTGGGCGAATCCATCGTCCTCGGAGGCAATCACGGCACGCTTGAGGTGGACGGAGATCTGGTCGTAATCGACCCAGTGCTGGCGCCAGCGCAGGTGTCCCTTGTTGTGCACCAGTTGCCAACCTTGCGAGCGCTGAAACGTGGTGGATTGGGGGTCGACGACGGTCATGGCGGCAATGCGCACCAGGAAAAACAACTGCAAGGCACCCACCGCCAAGGCGAGCAACGCAACCCAGCGTACGAGTCCCCTGGTCATTGGGTCGACACGGCGGCTTCAAGTGTTTCGTCGCGTGTGAACTTGAAGCGTGACACCACCACAATCTGATCAGCCTGTCGCCGCATGGCAGGGGTGAAATTTCCAAAAGGTCCCGCACTGCGGGCGATGGCCGCCGCCCGCTTATCCAGCACGCGATTGCCGGAACTCTCCACCACTTCCGTCGTCAGCACCTTGCCGTCGTGGTTGACGGTAACGATCATGGTCAGTTCACCATACAGCTTCTTTCCACCGGCCTGGGGGAAGTGCTCGGTGCCGCGGTCCTCGATGGCATGGCGCAGCGCATCGTAATAGACCGCATAGACCTCTTCGCGCGCGGCGGGGCTGATGTAGCGTTTCTTGGGGCGTGCATTCTGGGCATTGATGCGGCGCTCGATTTCAGCGAGCAGCTTGATCAGCTGGCGGCGTTTTTCTTCGCGCTCGATCTGCTCCGCGGTGCGCGCCGTCTGTTGTGGGTCAGGCAGGGGCAGGGCCGCCAGCATGCTCTTCACTTGTGCCAGCAGCAGATTTTGCTGCGCCCGCAAGTTCTGCAGTTTGCGTGCCGATTCCTGCTCAGGGCTGTCCCCCATATCGGTAAAGGCCGAGGGTGGTAGCGGGTTGGTGGCGCGTCCGCGCTCGGCTTCGCCGCCACCGGCCAATGAGGTTTGCGCAATGGCTCGCGCCTTATCCGGCTTTTCGCTGCTCTTGGCGTTGACCAGAATCACCTCCAGCGGGGTGTCTTGAAACACTCTGTCAAAGGCCTCGGGCTCCACAAAACGCACAGTCAACAGAGCCGCATGCACCGCGATGGATACACCCAGCGAGATCTGCAATGTGCTCAGGGACCGAAGGTTCACGTTGGCGGCGACTCCTGTGCAGGCTCAGACATTTCGCTGACATCTACCGCGATGGCAATGGACGTGACCACTTCCTCGTCGTCTTCCGCTTCCACCGTATCTTCTGAAGTTTCCGCCTGGCCGACATCGAGACGCTCCAGCACGGTGCCATGAATGTCCAGCGTGATCAGATCCGCCTCCCCCAGTTTCACCCGCACCCGTGCGCCACGCGGCAAACCCTGTGCACCCATGACCGGGAGTACCAGCGGCAAGGTGTCGGCGCGCACGAGATTGTCCTTGAACACGGTCGCTTCGAGCTCGGTGATGGCGTTTTGTTCGAGGTACTTCAGCGTCCAGAAGCGCTCCATCGCGCCCTGGTAGCCGTTGTAGGCGCTGTAGGCCGCATCAAAGCTGGAGATGATGGAAAACAGATCGGCGTCTTTGGGTTTGAAGGGCGCAGCCAGTGCCGCGGTCTTGCCATGTTTGACGCAGGCAATGATCTGCCATTGGTTCACCAAGTCGGTGTAGCGGCGCAGCGGCGAGGTGCTCCAGGCGTAGCTTTTGACCCCTATGCCGGCGTGTGGCAAGGCTTTGGTACCCATGCGCACCTTGACTCCGGGGGCAAGCGACCCCTGGCTGCGGTAGATGCCAGGAACGCCCAGCTCCGCCATCCAGCTGCCCCAGGTGCTGTTGGCCAGAATCATGGCTTCGGCCACGATCAGGTCCAGTGGCGCTCCGCGCACGCGGGTGCTGATCTGAACCGTCTCCACGCCCGCTGGCTCGGCACCATTGTTTTCGAGCAGCCGGAAGTTGTAGTCGGGCCGATTGAACGTCTCGGGTTTGCCGCGCACCACCTCGCGTTTGGCTTTCAGATCTTTCGCCAGGCGATACAAAAACGATAGCTGTTCCCGCAAGCTCCGTGCGGCTTGTGGCTCGTTTTCATGCTCGAAAGCAGGGTTTGTGAGCCAGCTTTCCGTGACCACTGCATCAAGCTGGTCGTGGCGCAGGTTGTAGCTGATGTGCACCCGTTCCACACGCGATACGCTGCCCTGGATGGTCAGCGTCGCTTCGTCGAGCGTGACGTAGAGTGACAGGGCCGGGCAGTCGCGCCCTTCTTGAAGCGTATAGGTTTGCACCAGCGCGTCGGGCAGCATGGTGACCTTGTAGCCCGGCATATAGACTGTGGACAGGCGGGCGCGCCCCAACTGGTCGACCGCGTCACCCGGCGCAATGGCCAGGCCTGGGGCGGCGATGTGAATACCCAACGTGATGGTGCCCGTACCTAGCCCCTGGACAGAGAGGGCGTCGTCAATCTCCGTGGTTTGCGAGTCATCGATCGAGAATGCTTGCACTGTGGCCAGGGGCAGATCGGCGTCGGGGATGGGTGGTGCGCTGACTGCGGGGAAGCCAGTGCCTTTGGGGAAGTTTTCCAGCAGAAAGCGCTTCCAGTGAAACAGGTAGGGCGAGGCGATGGCGCCGGCCTTTTGCAGCAATTCCAGCGGCGCGGTGTGGGTGGCGCGCGAGGCTTCTACAACGGCCTTGTACTCCGGCGCGTTCTTGTCGGGCTTGAACAGGATTTTGTAGAGCTGATCACGAATTGGCTCCGGGCAGGTGCCGGTCGCCAGTTCGCCAGCCCACTGTTCAATTTGCAGCAGCACCTGCTTCTTCTTTTCGATGGCGGCCAGCGCCTGCGCAATGATGTCGGCCGGGGCCTTGCGAAAGCGCCCCTTTCCTGCCCGGCGAAAATAATGGGGCGACTCAAACAGCTTGAACAGCATTGCCGCCTGCTCGGCCAGCGGTGCGGTGGCTGAAAAGTAGTCGCGCGCCAGGTCCGCAAAGCCAAACTCTTCGTCGGGGGCAAATTCCCACGCCATCTCCAGCTCAATGCCCTGCGCAATACCCTGCGAAGAAGCGATCAGCTCTGCGGGCGCAGGCTTTTCAAACTTCAGCAGGAAATTGGCGGCCTTGACCTTGACGCGCTTACCGCTGTCAAGTTCCACCTGCGCAGACGACTCCGCCTCGGAAAGGATGCGGCCGGCCATGAATTTTCCGGCTTCTTCAAACAATAAAAACATGGGCGCGATTGTCCCACGCCCACTTCGTCGGGATGCGAGTCCCATCTTGCGGGCCTGTGGTTGGCAGGATAATTCAGCCCATCGTGCAAAAATTTGGCTCCATTTCCCTCAGACAGCGGCTTGCGCCCTGGTTCTCCGGCTTTGACGGGCCGCTCGCGTTCGCGGTGTTCATGCTGGCCTGCGCCGGTTTGCTGACCATGTATTCCTCTGGTTGGGACCATGGCACGCGCTTTGAAGACCATGGCCGCAACATGCTGATTGCCGCCACCATCATGTTCTTTGTGGCGCAGGTTCCTCCGCAGCGCCTGATGGCGTTGGCGGTGCCTTTGTATGTCGTGGGAGTGGGCCTGCTGATAGCGGTGGCTATCTTTGGCATCACCAAAAAAGGCGCCAGGCGGTGGCTGAACATTGGCATCACCATCCAGCCCAGTGAAATCCTGAAAATTGCGATGCCGCTGATGCTGGCCTGGTGGTTTCAAAAGCGCGAGGGTCAGATGCGGCCGCTCGATTTTGGCGTTGCCGCACTCTTGTTGGGAGTGCCCGTGGGGCTGATCATGAAACAGCCGGATCTGGGGACTGCGTTGCTGATTCTGGCAGCCGGCCTGTCGGTCATCTTCTTTGCGGGTATGAGTTGGAAGCTGGTCCTCCCACCGGTGGTGCTGGGCGTGGTCGGTATCACCTTGCTGGTGGTGTTGGAGCCGCAACTGTGCGCCGATGGCGTGCGCTGGGTGGTGCTGCACGACTACCAGCAACAACGCATTTGCACTTTGCTTGACCCCACGCGGGACCCCTTGGGCAAAGGTTTTCACATCATCCAGGGCATGATCGCCATCGGATCGGGTGGGGTATTTGGTGTTGGTTTCATGCAGGGCACGCAGACGCATCTGGAATTCATCCCCGAGCGCACCACCGACTTCATCTTTGCCGCGTTTTCCGAGGAATTTGGCCTGCTCGGCAATCTGTGTCTGATTGGTGCCTTTACTTTCCTGATCCTGCGCGGCCTGACCATCGCTCTGGAAGCGCCCACCCTGTTCTCGCGCCTGCTTGCGGGGAGTGTGACCATGATTTTCTTCACCTATGCCTTTGTCAACATGGGCATGGTCAGCGGCATTTTGCCCGTCGTGGGTGTGCCGCTGCCCTTCATCAGCTACGGCGGAACCGCCATGGTGACGCTCGGTTTGGCGGTGGGGATATTGATGGCAATTGCTAATTCGAAACGACTGGTGCAGAGTTGACGGTGCGAGAGTGGTGGTGTTGACATGAGACGCTGAGAGCCGAGTCGGAAACGTCTGTTAAGAGCAAACTCACTGAGGGTAAGACTACCAAAGCAGAAGTCAAGGGAATGTTCGGATCTCCCCTAAGACAACGTTTAACCGATGGTGGCCTCGAGGTCTGGACATACGAGTTCAGCAAAGTTTCAGCGGACGCTGTCTCCTATATCCCGATCGTCAATTTGTTTGGTGCAACTTCGTCGGGCACAAAGAAAGAACTGGTTGCCCTGTTTGACACCAATGGGATCTTAAAGCGCTATTCGATGAGCGAGTCTGACGTTAAGCAAAAGACCGGTGTTTTCAACCAGTAAGACATCACACACTTACCGAATCGATGTACCGATTCTCAGGGGGCGAATGCAGCAAAAGCATTTGTCCCGTTTTTTTTCTAGACAAATCAGCTTCAAGACCAGCGTCTGAGACTTTCAGGCACACAAGAAACGGTGCGATAGACTTATCATTTCAACGTGAGTAAAGCCATCAATATGACCCCCACTTTAGAAATGGTTGAAACCCAGGTGCTGGCGCTTGCCGCTGCTGATCGTGCGCGCCTGCTGGACCGGTTGATTGCGTCGCTGGATGAAGATCCGTCAGTTGAGGGGGCTTGGTTGAACGAAGCACAACGGCGCGACGCAGAAATGGATGCGGGTGCAGTGCTGCCCATTTCGCTGGCGGATGCACTGACATCCTTGCGGTCCGATCTGGCGTGAATCTCTGGGTTCATCCTGAAGCGCTGGCGGACTTGGCGGGAGCCAAGGACTTCTACCGTGAGCAGGCAGGCGCGAAGCTGGCAGAGAGCTTCATCAATGAGTTCGAACGCATCGCAGTGGTGCTTTTGACCTACCCGGGGTTTGGTACAACGGACGTGGGTGATGATATTCGCAAGCAACCCATGCGACGCTTCCCTTACACCGTCGTCTACAAACCGCTTGCCGACGAGATTCGTGTTTTGGCCGTTGCGCATCAAAGCCGCAAACCCAGGTTTTGGCGTGGTCGGAATTAGCGGCTGTAAAAAACACCGGGCTTGTGCACCAATGCGCCACTTCGCAGCGCTTTGAATTGCATAGCCAAATAGGCCACAAAAAACCAATTCCTTCGGGCACCCCTAAAATGCCCCCATGATTTCACGCGAACCTACTATTGAGCGCCTGGCTACGGCCAAGGCATTGTTGCTGACCCCATTTGGGCTGGATGAAACCCATCTGGCCAAAGCACTGGCCGAGATCAAGGCGCACAAGGTCGATGAGGCCGATCTGTATTTCCAGTACACCCGCAGCGAGGGCTGGAGTCTGGAAGAGGGCATCGTCAAGACCGGGTCGTTTTCTATTGACCAGGGGGTGGGAGTGCGGGCCGTTAGCGGCGAGAAGACGGCGTTTGCCTATTCCGACGATATCTCGGAAGCCTCGCTGCTCGATGCTGCTCGGACTGTACGATCGATTTCGGCTGTAGCGCAGAAGGGGCGTGCGCGAGTAGCTACTGAAAAAATAGCAAAGGCGCGATCTCTCTACACCCCGACAGATCCGATTTCCACCCTCGACAGCGCTACCAAGGTGGCATTGCTTGGCAAAGTCGAAGCGTTGGCGCGCGCCAAGGATCCGCGCGTAGCGCAGGTCATGGCGGGTTTGGCCAGTGAATACGATGTGGTGATGGTGGCGCGCGCGGATGGGACATTGGCGGCCGATGTACGTCCGCTGGTGCGCATGTCGGTCACCGTAATTGCTGAACACAAGGGTCGGCGCGAAGTGGGGTCATCCGGTGGCGGCGGGCGTTTTGGTCTGGCGTATTTTGACGATGCGCAGATCGCCAAGTATGTGGACGAGGCCGTGCATGCGGCGCTGACTAACCTCGAGGCTCGGCCCGCTCCGGCCGGCGAGATGACCGTGGTACTGGGGCCGGGATGGCCAGGTATTCTGTTGCATGAGGCCATTGGCCATGGACTCGAAGGTGACTTCAACCGTAAGGGCAGCAGTGCTTTCAGCGGCCGGGTGGGCCAACGCGTGGCTGCCAAAGGCGTCACCGTGCTCGACGATGGCACCATCGCCGACCGTCGTGGTTCGCTGAACGTGGACGACGAGGGCAACACCAGCCAACGCACTGTGCTGATCGAAGATGGAATTCTGAAGGGCTATATGCAGGACGCCATGAATGCGCGGCTGATGGGTGTGGCCCCCACCGGCAATGGGCGACGTGAAAGCTACGCCCATTTGCCCATGCCCCGCATGACCAACACCTATATGCTCGGTGGTGACAAAGACCCGCAGGAGATCGTCAAGAGCATCAAGAAGGGTCTGTACGCCGTCAATTTTGGTGGTGGGCAGGTCGACATCACTTCCGGCAAGTTTGTCTTCTCTGCCAGCGAAGCCTACTGGGTGGAAAACGGCAAAGTGCAGTACCCGGTGAAGGGTGCAACCATCGTCGGTAGCGGCCCAGATTGCCTCAAGCGTGTCTCGATGATCGGTAATGACATGAAACTCGACAGCGGCGTGGGTACCTGTGGCAAGGAGGGGCAGAGCGTGCCCGTCGGGGTCGGGCAGCCGACACTGCGTATCGATGGGTTGACGGTCGGGGGCACCGCGTAAGCTTGGCGTTTTTTACCTGTGCTACATTAAATCCATGCATTCAGCCTGTTTTTACTTTAGCTACTTCTGGTTCTCAAGCGCCTGCGGCGGTAGAGAGATCTGAGCGTACCTGAAAAAGACGTACCGAATCCTCCAAAAACCGTCGGCACTCCCGGCGGTTTTTTTTCGTATTTACTTTTTGACCTAGGAGCTATGACATGACTGCAAAGACTGCTTCCGCCAAGGACGCCTGGTACCCACCCGCTACCCGCCCCGCCGACCGTACCAGCCAAACCGATGACGAACGCATACAGAACATTACCGTGTTACCTCCACCCGAACACCTGATCCGCTTTTTCCCCATCCAGGGGTCGGCCGTCGAGACGCTGATCTCGCGCACGCGCAGCAGCATCCACAATATCATGGCGGGCAAAGACGACCGCCTGCTGGTGGTGATCGGCCCGTGCTCGATCCATGACCCCAGTGCAGCACTGGACTACGCCCGCCGACTGAAAGAACAGCGCACCAAGTATGCCGACACGCTGGAGATCGTGATGCGGGTGTATTTCGAGAAACCGCGCACCACCGTGGGCTGGAAAGGCTTGATCAACGACCCCTACCTGGACGAGAGCTTTCGCATCGACGAAGGGCTGCGCATTGCGCGCCAGTTGCTGATCGAAATCAACCGCCTGGGGCTGCCAGCAGGTAGTGAATTTCTGGACGTGATTTCGCCCCAATACCTCGGTGATCTGATCGCCTGGGGTGCCATTGGCGCACGCACTACCGAGAGCCAGGTGCACCGCGAACTGGCCTCCGGCCTGTCGGCGCCCATTGGCTTCAAGAATGGGACCGATGGCAATATCAAGATTGCGACCGATGCCATCCAGGCGGCAGCTGGTGGGCACCACTTTTTGTCAGTGCACAAGAACGGCCAGGTAGCGATTGTGCAGACCAATGGCAACCGCGATTGCCATGTGATTCTGCGTGGCGGCAAGGCGCCTAACTACGATGCCGCCAGCGTCGCGGCGGCGTGCAAGGACCTGGAAAAAGCCAAACTGCCGACCACACTCATGGTGGACTGCAGCCATGCCAACAGCAGCAAGCAGCACGAAAAGCAGGTCGAGGTAGCCAAAGATATTGCCGGCCAGATCGCTGGCGGCTCACACAGCATTTTCGGTGTGATGGTGGAAAGCCATCTGCAAGCCGGCGCCCAGAAATTCACTCCGGGCAAGGACCTGTCGAGCGGATTGGAATACGGCAAAAGCATCACCGACGCCTGCCTGGGTTGGGATGATTCCCTGCAGTGCCTGGACGCGCTGTCGGGCGCTGTCAAGGCGCGCCGAAGTCTCCGATAGTCAGGCGCTCGCCCAGGCGAATTCTGCCGTGAAGTGGCGCAGGAACTGCGGCTGCTTGGTGATGGTCACACCACGTATGTCGCGCGCCTTCTGTTTCACCTCAGCAATCACTTCGGCAGCGTAGTCGAAGTGGGACTGGGTGTACATACGCCGCGGGAAAGCCAGGCGCACCAGCTCCATGCTGTGGTAGGTCTCGACACCGTTTGGCAGACGTTTGCCGAACATCACCGAGCCAATCTCTACACCGCGGATGCCACCCTCCAGATAAAGCGCATTGCAAAGCGCCCAGGCGGGGTAGTGTTCGATCGGCATGTCGGGTAACACCGTCTTGGCGTCGATGTAAACCGCGTGGCCACCCGTGGGTTTGACAAAGCCAACGCCGGATGCTTCGAGTCGCTCGCCCAGGTACTCGGCCGTGCGCAAGCGGTAGCGCAGGTAGTCTTCTTCCATGCCCTCGACCAGACCGACTGCCAGCGCTTCCAGGTCGCGCCCGGCCAGGCCGCCGTAGGTGGGGAAGCCCTCGGTCATGATCAACACGTTGCGCGCGGCGTCCATCCATTCGTCGCTGCGCAGCACAATGAAGCCGCCGATATTGACCATGCCGTCCTTCTTGGCGCTCATGGTGCAGCCGTCGCAGTAGGAGAACATTTCCTGCACGATGGTTTTGATGGGTGTGTTCTCGTAGCCGGGTTCGCGCATCTTGATGAACATGGCGTTCTCGGAAAAGCGGCACACGTCCATGATGAAGGGCTTGCCATACTTCTTCAGCAGGGCTGAGTAGGCCCGGATGTTAGCCATGGATACGGGTTGCCCGCCACCCGTGTTGTTGGTCACCGTAATCATGCCAAACGGAATCCGGTGACCCTCGGTCTTGAGCACGGCCTCGACGCGTTCCAGATCAATGTTGCCTTTGAACGGGTAGACCAGTGCCGGCTGCAGGCCTTCGGGTATGACCAGATCCAGCGCTTCAATACCGAGGTATTCCAGGTTGGCACGGGTGGTGTCAAAGTGGCAGTTGTTGGGCACCAGTTCTCCCTTTTTGCACACGGCGGTGAACAGCACTTTCTCGGCCGCGCGGCCCTGGTGGGTGGGGATGAAGTGCTGCATGCCGGTGATGTCGCGGATGACTGCTTCCAGGCGATAGAAACTGCGCGCTCCGGCGTAGCTCTCGTCGCCTTCCATGATCGCACCCCACTGGCGGCTGGACATCGCGCCGGTGCCGGAGTCGGTGAGCCAGTCAATCAGCACGTCTTCAGCGCGCAGTTTGAATACGTTGAGTTTGGCCTGTTCCAGCAGTTCGACGCGCTCTGCGCGTGAAGTCATGCGAATGGGTTCAATGCTCTTGATGCGAAAGGGTTCGATGAGGGTTTTGGGCATGGTTTTGAATGGTAGTTGGCGAAACAGGCGCAAAGTTATCACCGGCGAAAAGGTCGTGGTGTCGGTGATTTCCAACACCCTGGAAAAATAGTCACTGCGCTTGCCAGTCCTAAAGCGCTACAAAATACAGAGCTGCTCACGCAATGCCTACGGGCGCGATAGGCATATTTGATGCCTATCTTGCGGGAGTTCGTAGAACGCAGGCGATAGATTCACACCAGGCAGCGCTTCATAAGCAAGCCGACGCCAAAACGCATTTCGACAGTGCCGAGCGACTCGAATCCGCTGGCTGCATAAAAGCCTGCGGCATGCGGGTTTCCTATGACGTGGAGCTCGGTGGCACCAGAGGCTTTTGCCTTTGAGCAACCGTATTCGACCAGGAGGCGGCCGATGCCTCGGCGCCAATGGCTTGGCTCGACGAAGAGCGCATCCAACTCCGAATTTCCATCTGGGAGCGGAACAACAGCGGCGAATCCCCTGATGACGCCGTCAATCTCGGCAACGAATACTTTGCCGCTCTCAACGTTCTCTCGCGCAAGCGCAACCACTTCCGGATGAGCCAAGAGAGCCTCTCGATCGCCCGGATTGTTGAGGGAAGCTCGCCATTGAAGCGCCTCAAGCGCTTTGTGGTCAGCGGCAACCGCTGTTCGTATGGAGTTGACAGGGTTCATTGACTTCAAGTTGCCCAATTCAATGGTAGTCCGATTCCCTTTGATGGCGAATGGCATGCACGATCGCAATGTCCGCGATCGGGTCAAATTCGTACAGCGCCAGATAGCCTGATCGGCCGCGTGAAATGACCAGTTCACGCAAGCCATGGCCAATAGTGCGGCCCATCAACGGGTGCTCGGTCAGCACATCCAGGGCATTCGTCACAACATCGATGGTTTGCACGGCGTGCTCGGGAAATCGCTCCAGCAGGAAGTCACAAAGCTCTTCAAGATCCTGTGCCGCGGAGTCCGACAGCAGCCAGCGCGTCATGGCTGCTGGGGTGTCGCAAGGTCTGACAGTGGCTTACCCGCAGGGCGTGGTGCCTGCTGACCTCTTACCTTTGCGCGCAGGTAGTCGGCGAACGCGGGGCCTTCCTGCAACAGTGCGCCTTGGTCAAGCTGTTGGCGTGACGCCAAAGCGCGGGCTACAAAGGTTTGATGCACCTCTTGCTCGTCCAAGGTGCTTTCGATAGCGTTGACCATCAACGCGTGAGGGGTGATGCCCAGAGATGCAGCGATGCGGTCGAGTTGTTCTTTGGTGGTCGGTGCCAGTTTGACGGAGACTGTGGGCATGCTTTTAACCTTTCAAAGAGAGTATTAACATAGTAACACCACGTGCGTGCGAATCACCGTGACAGAAATTGTCAAGGTGTCGGTGATTTCCCGCAGGCGGCAGATAATGGGCGCTTTTCACAGATCGCTACAGACAATCATGAATCTGACGGAATCACTCCTGCACGCCTTGAAACGCCACGGCGCGCGGCAGATCTTTGGCATCCCGGGCGACTTTGCCTTGCCGTACTTTCGCATCATTGAGTCCAGTGGCATCCTGCCGCTGATCACCTTGTCGCATGAGCCTGGAGTAGGTTTTGCGGCGGATGCTGCGGCACGTATACAGGGCGGACTGGGCGTGGCGGCGGTCACCTATGGTGCTGGGGCCCTGAACATGATCAATTCCGTGGCGGCGGCATTTGCTGAAAAGTCGCCACTGGTGGTGCTCTCGGGCGGTCCCGGTCGTGGTGAGTCGGCTTCAGGCTTGTTATTGCATCACCAGGCAAAGACGCTGGACTCGCAGTTTCAGATTTTTAGGGAAATCACCTGTGAGCAGGTGCGCCTGGACGACGCTGCCCGCGCTCCCGCCGACATTGCGCGAGCGCTCGCGGCCTGCCTGCGGTACTCCCAGCCGGTGTACATCGAGATTCCACGCGACATGGTGGCAGTGCCCTGCGACGAGGTGCCGACGCTGCCGCCGGAGTCGGTGGACCCGCAGGCGCTGGACGCCTGTGTGGACGAAATTTTGCAGCGCCTGGACGCCGCCAGCGACCCGGTGCTGATGGTGGGTGTGGAGGTTCGAAGATTCGGTCTGGAGCCACAAGCGGCCGAGTTGGCGCGCCGTCTGGGGTTGCCCGTGGTCACCAGCCTGATGGGGCGTGGTCTCCTGGCCGACGCCGACACGCCCCTGATGGGCACTTACATGGGAGTGGCCGGATTGCCCGATGTAACGCAGCGCGTGGAGCAATCCGACGGTCTGTTTCTGCTGGGGGTCATCGTCTGTGACACCAACTTTGGTGTTTCCTCGACCAAGATCGACATGCGAAAGACCATTCAGGCGCTCAATGGGCAGGTGAGCATGGGTTACCACACGTACGCCAAAATACCGCTTGCAGCACTGGTCGGGCGATTGCTTGAGCGTGTGGGGGCGCCGCGTCCGGCACCGGTGTTTGAAAAGCACACATTTCCACGCCATCTGGTGGCGGACAGTGCGTCGATCGCCCCCCTGGACATTGCGACGGCTGTCAATGACCTGATGGCCAGGCATGGAAAGATGCCGATTGCCAGCGACATGGGCGATTGTTTTTTCACGGCGATGGATATCGAGAACACAGCCCTGGTGGCTCCCGGCTATTACGCGACGATGGGGTTCGGCGTTCCAGCAGGGCTGGGTGTGCAGGCCGCCACGGGATTGCGGCCACTGATTTTGGTGGGCGATGGTGCATTCCAGATGACTGGCATGGAGTTGGGCAACTGCCGCCGATATGGCTGGGATCCGATCGTGTTGCTATTCAACAATGCCAGTTGGGAAATGCTGCGCACCTTTCAGCCCGAATCATCCTTCAATGACCTGGATCATTGGGGTTTTGCAGAGATGGCCGCCGGCATGGGGGGCGACGGTGTGCGTGTGTCTACCCGCGCCGAACTGGTTGCCGCGCTTGAGCAAGCGGTCGTAACCCGGGGCCGGTTTCAGCTGATTGACATCCAAATTCCAAGGGGCATACTGTCTCCCACGCTGCAGAGGTTTGTGGCGGGAGTAAAGCGACTCAACGCTCCGGCACAATAGCACCATGATCCCGATCAAGACTGAATCCGCCTGGAAGGGCATCTCTGATTGCCGGAATTGCGGTATTCGCGACATGGTGCTATTTGCCGACCTGAACGAGCAGGACTTCGGCGTAATCCACGCTCCGATCGACGACATGGAGTTTCGTACCGGTAGCACTCTTTTTCAGGAAGCTGGGTCGGCCCACGGCATATTTACACTGCGCTCTGGCATGGTCAAACTGGTGCGTGGCACGGCGGACGGCAGACAGCGCATTGTGCGTGTGCTGAGGCCCGGCGATGTCATTGGGCTGGAGGCTCTGGGAGGCGCGCGCTACGACACGGAAGCAATCACGCTTACCGATGTCTCGGTGTGCCGCATCCCCCTGGCGGTGATCCACGATCTGGATGCGCAATCACCCCGGCTGCACAAGCGTTTGATGGAGAAATGGTCGCGCAACCTGAAAGAAGCCGATGATTGGCTGGCCGATCTCAACTTTGGAACGGCGCGCAGACGTGTCTGCAACTTCGTTCTGAAGATGCGCAGTGCTTCGGACGCACAGATTGTGACCATCTTTGCCCGTGAAGACATGGGCGCGATGATGGATCTGAAGATGGAAACCGTGAGCCGCGAAATCAGCGCATTGGTTCGCGAACAAGTTATTGAGCCGCTGGACAAATACGGTCGGGTGTATCGGGTTTTGCAACTGGATCAGCTCACGACCGCATAGCTGCGCGCGAAGGTTCCAGTTACTTGATCACGCGCGGCGCATCCTCATTCATTTTCCGGATAAAGAAGCGCACAAAAAACACCCCCATGCCCAGCATGAAGATGATGCCGCTGATGCTCATCAGCCCGTAGTCGGTAGAAAAAAGGTCGTTCAGCAATTTCATGGTATAGCCTCCAAAAGGTGGTTACGCCAGTGTGCAACGCGTCACCCGGGTTGGGCATGATCTGAATCACTCGGTCTCAGCTATTTTTTCCGCGGCGCTCGCGTGATGGTTGGCTGCCTCCGCCTCAGTTTCCTGTTGACTGCGCGGCTGGTCGCTGTGGGAAACCTGGTAGCCGTCCGCAACATAGCCCGGCCCCTTCATGACCATGACAATGACGCAGCCCACAGCGACTGTCATGACAAGAGTCCAGTGCAGTACCACGATGCCGCCCACCATGTAATCGGCCATTTGCAACCAGCGTGTTTGCGCTGCATCGTTATCAATGTCGAGGAACCAGTGCAATAACCCCAGACATAACAGCGGGGCCAGAGTGCCAGCGACAGCGATCCACGGCAACTTGCGCCATAGAACCCACTCCAGACCGCTTGCAGTACGGATGGAATTTGGCAGTTTCTTGAACCAATTCACTGAATATCCCCGTCAATACAGCGCGAGCAGCTACTTTTTTCGTAGCGCTTCAATCAGCTTCAGGTGAATTCCACCGAAGCCACCGTTGCTCATGCACAGGATCTGGTCACCGGCCCTTACCTCCCGCATGACCTGTTGTACCAATTCGTCAATGGTGGTCGCAACGTGGGCCCGAATCCCCATGGGCTTAAGCGCTTCGGCCGCGTCCCAACCCAAACCACCACTATGGCAGAAAGCCAGGTCTGACTCTTCCAGGCTCCAGGGAAGCTGCGCCTTCATGGCGCCGAGTTTCATGGTGTTGGAGCGTGGCTCGAACACCGCAAGAATACGCGCGGAGCCGACTTTGCGCCGCAGTCCATTGACGGTGGTGTGCATGGCGGTGGGGTGATGTGCAAAATCGTCATAAACAGTGACTTGCTGCAGCGAATTCCCCCCGGTGTTGGCTGACCAGGGAACCTGCCCGCGAATCTCCATGCGTCGCTTGACGTTCTCAAAGGAGCCAAGCGCCTCGGCGGCGACTGGGGGTGCCACGCCCGCATGCTGCGCGGCGGCAATAGCGGCTAGTGCATTGAGCTGATTGTGCACGCCACCAAGCTGCCATTGCACGTGCGCCAATTTGGAACCCTGGTACAGGATGTCAAAGGCATCGGGCTCGCCCCGCGCAGTGAAGTCGCTCACGGCTGCTCCAAAACTTACCGTCTGACTCCAGCACCCGCGGTGCAGAACTCTCCCCAGACTCTCCTCCAACCCATTGACAACGATGCGTCCACCCGAGGGGATCGTGCGCACCAGGTGGTGAAACTGGCGTTCGATGTCCGCCAACGAATCAAAAATGTCTGCGTGGTCAAACTCCAGGTTGTTCAAAATGGCAGTACGCGGGCGGTAGTGCACAAACTTGCTGCGCTTGTCAAAAAAGGCCGTGTCGTATTCGTCGGCTTCAATGACGAACGGCGCGCCTGTGCCGAGCCTTGCCGAGATGCCGAAATTCATCGGCACGCCACCCACCAGAAACCCGGGCTGCATGCCGGCACACTCCAGAATCCAGGCCAGCATCGCCGTGGTGGTGGTTTTACCGTGTGTGCCAGCTACTGCCAGCACGTGGCGGCCCTGTAGCACGTGCTCTGCCAGCCATTGAGGGCCACTGGTGTAGCGCGCCCCGCTGTCCAGAATGGCCTCCATGAGTGGATACTTGGGGTTGCCATCCGGCAGGCGGCTGCGGCTGACGACGTTGCCAACGACGTACATATCCGCCTGCAATGCCAGCTGGCCAGCGTCGTAGCCTTCGATCAGGTCAATGTCCAACGCGCGCAGCTGGTCGCTCATGGGTGGATAGACTCCTGCATCACAGCCGGTGACCCGGTGCCCAGCGCTGCGCGCCAGAGCTGCCAACCCGCCCATGAAGGTTCCGCAAATACCGAGAATATGAATGTGCATGGAGGGATTTTAGGTGCGTGCACAATACCCGCATGGACGGATTGAAGGAAGAAATTGCAGCAACAGCGGCACGACTCGTGGTGGAGGAGGGGCTGGAGCTTGGCCCGGCAAAGCGCCACGCCATCAAGCAGATGGGGCTGGCCGCACGCACTGCGCTGCCAGACAACGAAATGGTGCTGGAGCAGGTACAGGAGTACATTGCGTTATTCTGTTCAGACACACAGCCAGCGGAGCTACTGGCGTTGCGAACCTTGGCGCTAGAGTGGATGCAACGACTGCAGCGTTTTCGTCCTTACCTCTCTGGGGCGGTCTGGAATGGTACGGCAACGCGAAGATCAGACATCGCGTTGCAGCTGTTCTGTGACGACCCAAAGTCTGCAGAAATTGAACTGATTGATCTGGGTGTTCGGTTTGATGCCCGCGTTGTGAAAGGCTTGCACGGCCAACCGGTGGATGCACTTAGCGTTCAGGTGGCTTGCCCCCAATTGAAGGAGTATGTTGGGCTGCACCTGATGGTGTACGACAAAGACGACCTGCGCGGCGCTCTGGTTCCCGACGCTCAGGGACGGCGGTTGAGTGGTGACCGAGCAGCGCTGGAACGATTGGTGCATGATCAAGCCCTATGAATGATCAATCTACATCCGAGCCGCAGGAAGTCGGCGTCCCGGCATCTGCGATGCCACGGCGTTTGGTTCTCGGGGTTGCCGGATTTGCCGCGGTACTGGGTGGCATTGGTTACACGGTTTGGCGGCCAGCGCAGGAAGAGCAAAGCGAGCCAGTGTCGGGGTTTTGGGGGCTTCAATGGGAAACCCCGCAGGGCACCATGCTGCAAGCCAAACTCTTTCAAGGGCGGCCCCTGCTCATCAATTTTTGGGCGACCTGGTGCCCCCCGTGTATTGAGGAGTTGCCGTTAATTAACGCCTTTTATCGTGAAAATTCTCCGAATGGTTGGCAAGTTCTTGCTTTGGCAGTGGATCGGCTAGGACCGGTCCAATCTTTCTTGAGCAAGAACCCCTTGGAATTTCCGGTTGGTATGGCGGGTTTGTCTGGGGCAGATCTTGGAAAGAGTTTGGGTAATTTGTCCGGCGGCTTGCCCTTTTCCGTTGTTGTTGGCTCGCGCGGAGCGGTATTGCATCGCAAACTCGGACGACTTGCCGCCGCCGATCTGGCGCAGTGGAGTCGTTTAAAATAGAGGTGTTTTGGTCTCCGGCGATTGGTAGTCGCCCTCGCGTGGGACGAGAAAAGCAGTCCAAGTATCGTAACTTACGTGTACTTTAAAAGAATTTAACGCAAGTTATCGATATTTATCTGTTTTTGCAGTAAATTCGCGGCTTGTTGAACAAGCCAGACGTTGGAGCCCCCATGGATTTACGTAAACTCAAAACACTGATTGATTTGGTTTCTGATTCCAACGTGTCCGAGTTGGAAATTACGGAAGCTGAAGGTAAGGTGCGGATCGTCAAAGGTGGTGGTGCTCCCATGTATGCGCCAGTGTCCGCGATGGTTGCGCCACCCGCTACGGTGAGCGCATCGGCCGATGCGGTAGCGCACACGCACCCTGCGGGATCACCTGCTGCTCCTACCGGTCACACCGTCAAATCTCCCATGGTAGGGACTTTTTACCGATCCTCCGCTCCGGGGGCCAAGGCGTTTGTGGAGCCTGGTGATACTGTCAAGGAAGGCGACACCATCTGCATCATTGAAGCCATGAAGATTCTTAATGAGATCGAAGCCGACAAGGCCGGCGTGATTTCCAGGATTTTGTGTGAGGACGGGCAGGCGGTAGAGTACGGCCAGCCCCTCTTCATCATTGAATAAGATTGGGGCGAACCGATCCATGTTCAAGAAAATCCTGATCGCCAACCGTGGCGAGATCGCGCTGAGAATCCAGCGCGCGTGTCGAGAAATGGGTATCAGGGCTGTGATGGTCTACTCCGAAGCGGATCGGGAGGCAAAATACATCAAACTGGCCGAGGAGGCAGTCTGCATCGGCCCTGCTGCGTCCGGACTAAGCTACCTCAATATGCCGGCGATTATTTCGGCGGCGGAAGTCACCGACGCAGAAGCCATCCACCCGGGCTATGGCTTCCTTAGCGAGAACGCGGACTTTGCCGAACGGGTTGAGAAGAGTGGTTTCCAGTTTATTGGTCCCACACCCGAGTCCATCCGGACGATGGGGGACAAGGTCTCGGCCAAGCAGGCGATGATTCGGGCGGGTGTGCCCTGTGTACCTGGCTCGGAGGGGGAGTTGCCAGACGACCCCGCCCAGATTCGGCGCATTGCCAAAGCGGTGGGTTACCCCGTGATTATCAAAGCGGCTGGTGGTGGCGGCGGACGTGGCATGCGCGTGGTGCACACCGAAGCAGCACTCATCAATGCGGTGGCCATGACCAAGGCCGAGGCCGGGGCAGCCTTCAATAATCCTGCTGTGTACATGGAGAAGTTTCTTCAGAACCCGCGCCATATTGAAATTCAGATTCTGGCCGACAAGTTCAAGAATGCGGTGTACCTGGGTGAGCGTGATTGCTCTATGCAGCGGCGGCATCAAAAGATCCTGGAAGAAGCCCCGGCACCGGGCATAGCCCGCAAACTCATCGAGCGTATTGGTGAGCGCTGCGTGGCAGCGTGCAAGAAGATCGGGTACCGGGGTGCCGGAACTTTCGAGTTCCTCTATGAGAACGGTGAGTTCTACTTCATTGAGATGAACACGCGGGTTCAGGTGGAACACCCCGTCACCGAAATGGTGACCGGCGTGGACATTGTGAAGACCCAAATTATGGTTGCTGCAGGTGAAAAGCTGCCATTTACCCAAAGGCAGATTGAATTGCGCGGCCATGCAATCGAATGCCGTATCAACGCTGAAGATCCGTACAAGTTCACGCCATCGCCCGGTCGCGTCACGATGTGGCATGCACCTGGAGGACCAGGTATACGGGTGGATTCGCATGTATATACCAACTACTTCGTGCCATCCAACTACGACTCGATGGTCGGAAAAATCATTGCGCACGGCGATACCCGCGAGCAGGCCATGGCGCGCATGCGCACGGCGCTGGCCGAGACTGTGGTGGAAGGCATCAGCACGAATACGCCGTTGCATCGCGAACTGATGGTGGATGCCAAGTTCATGGTGGGGGGAACCAATATCCATTACCTGGAACATTGGTTGGAGCAGCATAAGCGCTAGCCTGAGCCCGTATGTTTGAATTGAGTCTGATGTGCCCAGAGGCCAGCGTTGAGCCCGTAAGCGACGCGTTGGAGGCTCTCGATGCCTTGAGTGTGGGTGTGGAGGATGCCGACGCACAAACTGACGCCGAGCGGGCGTTGTTTGGCGAACCTGGAATGCCCGCTCCCCGAGCGGGGTGGCAGCGATCCCGGGTGACTGCGCTTTTTGATACGCAGGAGGCTGCGAATGCTGCGGCGCAACTTCTTCTGGCGCAAGATTTCTTTCTCGGTTGCGAAGTGCTGGCGACCAAGCCCGTGGTGGACCAGGACTGGGTGCGCCTGACACAATCGCAATTTGCCCCTGTGGAGATTACTCCCGAGTTCTGGATCGTGCCGACGTGGCATGAGCCCCCGAAGGCTGCCGTGCACGTCATTCGACTCGATCCGGGTCTGGCTTTTGGCACAGGAACCCATCCGACGACGCGCATGTGCTTGCGTTGGATTGCAGCACACCCTGGCACGGATACGGTGCTGGACTACGGTTGTGGATCTGGAATTCTCGCCATCGGAGCTGCAAAGTTTGGTGCGAGGGAAGTAGTCGCCGTCGATATTGATCCTGCCGCAGTGCAATCTACCACTGTCAACGCCAATGCCAATGGGGTTCAGGTCGTTGCGGGGTTGCCAGAGCGTGGGCAAGGGAGGTTTGCCCTCGTGGTTGCCAACATTCTGGCGACACCATTGAAGGTTCTGGCGCCTTTGCTGTGCTCGCATGTTGAGCGACCGGGGCGCCTGTTGCTGGCCGGCATACTTGAGCGTCAGGCTGAAGAACTGATACAGGCGTATGCGCCCTACTGTCGGCTTGCAGTGGTGGATGAGGAGGATGGCTGGATCTTGATGACCGCCTCGCTCTGATTTGACGGAAAGCGACTCTACAATTCTGCGCAGATGAGTCTCATAACGCGCTGCCCTGCCTGCTCAACGCTGTTCAAAGTGGTGCCCGACCAACTGCGGGTGTCGGATGGCTGGGTGCGTTGCGGCCAGTGTGATGAAGTCTTTGATGCGAACGCGAACTTGCACAACGAATTGTCCGGGCTGCAAGTTGCGCCGCCTTGCAGTGAAGAGCACCAACTGCCTTCACCATCGAGCCATGGTTCAGCATTGGCAGCTGACGACGTAGGCGATAGTCCGCCGCCTCATCTCGACCCTGAAACTGAGCCAGTGGAGTCGCCTGCAAGGCAGGAAGAAGATACCAGGCGCGCCGAAGTGCTGGCGAGGCACGGCAAAGACGATTTTCTTGAGAAGAGCCCCCAAGAGCTTTCGCGACTTGAAAGCACAATGGAAGACTTATCCGCAATGGATGAGACGCCGCTAAACGCCATCGATGGAGATGCCACGGCCAGCCTGGACGCACATTCAACGTCACTACGGTACGTTCAAGCTGTTCCACCACTGCAATCCGATTCCGGTGTGGCAGTGCTGTCTTTCCTGCGCAGTCCACGGTCTATCTCGGCCTGGCACAAGCCCTGGGCGCGTGCGATGTTGTCGATTGCCGGTTTACTTTTGGTGTGCGGTCTAGTGACCCAGGTTGTAATCCACCATCGCGACAGAATCGTGGCGCAGGAACCAGGGGTAAAGCCTGTCGTCGAAATGCTGTGCCAAATGCTTGACTGCCGCGTTGGGCCGCTGCGGCAAATCGAGTCTATCGTTATCGACAGTTCTTCCTTTGCCAAGGTGCGCGGAGATGTGTATCGGCTGAACGTCACCTTGCGAAATGCTGCGTTGATCGAAGTGGCGATGCCAGGCCTTGAGTTGACATTGACCGATATGCAGGAACAACCGATGGTCCGCCGGGTTTTTCTTGCGGCAGACTTTGGGGCCACGTCCGAGTCGCTGACGGCCGGAGCGGAGTTGAGTGTGACGGTGCCCGTCAGCGCCAAGGGGATTGGTGGCGCAGAGCGGGTATCCGGCTACCGTGTCATCGCCTTTTATCCTTGATTCTTTGACAATAAAAAGACCCGAGGCCTTGCGGCGTCGGGTCGAGTTCCTGCAAAACGCTTGTTAGGGCTTGCTGGAGGTTGGAAACGGCCAAGCAGCCTGAGGGCTGAGAGTCGTTTGGGCAGCGGGAGCAGCAGGTGCCGGTTTGGCAGCAGGCGCTTTCGCGACTTTCTTGGCAGCCGGCTTTTTGGCTGCCTTAGCGACCGGCTTTTTTGCGACCACCGCCTTCTTCACGGCGGCCTTCTTAGCCGGTGCAGCCTTCTTAGCTGGTGCAGCCTTCTTAGCTGGTGCAGCCTTCTTAGCTGGTGCAGCCTTCTTAGCCGGTGCAGCCTTCTTAGCCGGTGCAGCCTTCTTAGCCGGTGCAGCCTTCTTAGCCGGTGCAG
>JAIFLV010000023.1 GCA_020048895.1 Rhodoferax sp.
ATGGTGTCGACCTGGCCCATGACCTGCAAGGCGTGCTGGACAAACGCGTCGTTCGCCACCTCGGCGCTGCGCGCCAACTTTTGCGCCTCCCATTCAAAGGACTTTGCATAGTACAAAATGCCTTCGCTGACCACACCCAAGACGAGTACCAGCACGGTGACCCAAAGCAGCTGCAGTTTATGGCGGGAGTACGCGGTGAGATCGGTGAAGGCTTGGCCACTTGCTGATGCTGTAGCGCGGGTGGTCGGTAGGCTGGCGAAATCAAGCCGAAAGATGTACAGGGTCGCAGCGGACACCAAAACGATGTACCAGAACACGGTGAGCCATGCGGTCGGGTTTGCGCCGCGCACGTTCGGAGCAACCGGTTCTGCGGCGAGTGAATAGAAGCCACGCCCGAGCATCCAGACTGAAAAAATTGAGAACAACAAGGCCAGCACGGCCAGCGACAGATTGCGGGGTCTTTGTCGCACACACCGTATGAGGATGTGCGCCGTGCGCGCGTTGATCAGCGCTGCAGCGAAGGAGTAGACCGCTGAGCGGTAGTGGCCGTCGGGCTCGATCAGGCCCCAGTACCAGAAAGGCAGGGCGGTGAGTGCAACGATGGCCCAGCCCCAACGATCCCACCGGGCGGGTTGCTGGTCGCAAAAAGCGCGCATCCCGGAATACATGACGGCACCGGTCGAGAGCAGAGTCATGTTGGTTCCCATGACCGTCATCCATGCCGGTAGCTGCGGACCAAATCCAGACACGGTAAATCCGACCGCAAATATCAAGATCGCGCTCGCCCAGTTCCTGATCAAGCGGGCCTCGGGCCGCAGATAGGCAACCACCCACATCACCGCGCTAAGGCTGACGCTCAGAGCGCCTGCGACGAGGTAGAGGGTCAGGGTGTTGAAGTTCACATCGCCCTCAATGACGACCCCGCACCGGCGGAAGAATCAGGCCGGCACCGTCTCCGAAAAACTCGGCCGCAACATCAGTTTGTCATACAGGCGCTGCAAATTGGGATGGGGCGTTCGCCAGTCGAGTTGGGGGAAGCGGAAGTCGAGGTAACCCAGGGTCACACCGACGGCAACGTCAGCCAGCGTGAGGTGGATGCCGGCGCAATAGGGTTTTTCGGCCAGCGCCTTGCTCATGGCCTTGAGAGCAGCGTTGACCTTGTCCATCTGGCGCTCGATCCAGGCGTTGCTGCGCTGCGATTTGGTGCGCCCCGGCCAGTGCGACTCCAGCCGCGCTGAAATGGCAGCGTCCATCACGCCGTCGGCCAATGCCTCCCAGGTCTTGATTTCGGCACGCTCGCGCCCGACGGTGGGAATGAGTTTGCCCACCGGTGACAAGGTGTCGAGGTATTCCACAATCACGCGGGAGTCAAACAGCGCCTCGGCGCCTTCCATCACCAGACAGGGCACTTTCCCGAGCGGGTTGGCTTGCGCAATGGTGGTATCGGCAGACCAAACGTCCTCCAGAACAAAGGCGTAGTCCAGTTTTTTCTCTGCCATCACCACACGTACTTTGCGCACATAGGGGCTGGAAGTGGATCCGAGTAGTTTCATGGGTGGTCTGCATTTACAACAGCGTTCATTCTATCCACTGGGTGCTCCCACACCACTCTACAGGGGCGAGCGTGGCGCGCAACCTACAATTGGGGCCATGACTTTCTCTACCATTTCAGCACTCTCCCCTCTGGACGGCCGCTACGCCGCCAAACTTGCCACACTGCGCCCGCTGATGAGCGAGCAAGGCTATATGCAGCGGCGCGTGCAGGTCGAAGTGGCCTGGTTTATCGCCCTGAGCGATGCCGGTTTCGCCGAGTTCAAACCACTGTCTCCCGGTGCCCGCACCTATCTTTTGGGTCTGGTGAAGAACTTCACCGAAGCCGATGGCGAGGCGATCAAGGCGATCGAGAAAACCACCAACCACGATGTGAAGGCGGTGGAGTATTGGATCAAGTCGAAATTTGAAGCGCGCCCCGAACTGCAGGCCGCCAACGAATTTGTGCACTTTGCCTGCACCAGCGAAGACATCAACAACACCAGCCACGCCCTGCAGATTCGCGGTGCCCGCGATGTGGTGGTGCTGCCTGCACTGGACCGGGTGCTGATGAAGTTGCGCGAAATGGCGCATGCCTACGCCGAAGTGCCGATGCTCAGCCGCACCCATGGCCAGACCGCCAGCCCCACCACGGTGGGCAAGGAGATTGCCAACGTCGTGGTGCGCCTGCATGCCGCGTGCGACCGCATTGCCGCTGTCAAGATTCTGGCCAAGATGAACGGAGCAGTGGGTAACTACAACGCCCATCTTTCCGCCTGGCCCGATTTCGACTGGGAGGAGTTCAGCCGCAAAGTGGTGGAAACGCCCGAGCCGCTGGGTTTGGGACTGCACTTTCAGCCCTACAGCATCCAGATCGAACCGCACGACTACATGGCCGAACTGTTTGACGCGGTGGCACGCACCAACACCATTCTGATCGACTGGTCACGTGATGTCTGGGGCTATGTCTCGCTGGGATACTTCAAGCAAAAGCTCAAGGACGGCGAGGTGGGCTCGAGCACCATGCCGCACAAGGTCAACCCCATCGATTTTGAAAACGCCGAAGGCAATCTGGGCCTGGCCAACGCGCTGCTGCGCCACCTGAGCGAGAAGTTGCCCATCAGCCGTTGGCAACGCGACCTGACCGACTCGACCGTGCTGCGCAACGTCGGCGTGGCGCTGGGCTACGCAGCGCTGGCCTACCAGAGCCTGCTGGCGGGCCTGAACAAACTCGAACTCAACGAGGCGGCGATTGCCAAAGACCTGGACGACTCCTGGGAAGTGCTGGCCGAGCCGATTCAGACCGTGATGCGCCGCTTTGGCCTGCCCCAGCCCTACGAGCAACTCAAGAAGTTCACCCGTGGCGAAGCTATGACACGCGAACTGATGCAGGGCTTTATCGCTAACCTGGCGATTCCGGATGCAGAGAAGCAGCGCCTGCTGGCCATGACCCCTGGCTCCTATACCGGCAAGGCCGCCGAGTTGGCGAAAAGGGTGTAACACCCCCGTGCGGCTGACGCCGCCTCCCCCTTGCAGGGGGCAACGCCAGTGGCCCGGCGAAGCCGGCTCCACGGCATTTCTGAACAACTCCCCCTCTGCATAGACACATGGCCCTCAAATCCACCATTTTCAAAGCCAATCTGCAAATTGCGGACATTGACCACGGCTACTACGCGGACCATGCGCTCACGCTGGCGCGGCACCCCAGTGAGACCGATGAACGCATGATGGTGCGCCTGGCGGCGCTGGCGCTCAATGCCTATCAGTTGCAAAGCGTGTGCAATGGTGACGGCACGCTGGCCTTTGGCGCGGGCCTGTCCGATCCGGACGACCCGGACGTGTCACTCACCGACTTCACCGGCTTGAAACGGCTGTGGATAGAGGTTGGCCAGCCCGAGGACAAGCCTATTTCCAAAGCCTGCAACAAGGCCGATGCCGTGCTGCTGTATTGTTTTGCCCACTCGGCCGAGATCTGGTGGAAGGGTATCGAGACCAAGCTCACCCGGCTGGACCGATTGCAGGTGTGGCGCATTCCCGCCGAGCGTTCGCAAGCCTTGGCCAAATTGGCGCAACGCAGCATGCAACTGCAAGCCACCATTCAGGAAGGCGCGCTGATGTTGGGGGATGGGGTCCACAGCGTCGATATTGAGCCAGTTCGCTGGAAATAGGCATCGAAAAGCCCGCTAACGCCCGTAAATAAAGCGCAAACAGCTATTATTTTTGAAGCAATTGAAGGACCCTCAAGCCCGTTCGGCGTACTTGTTGAAGCGCCAGGAAGTGCCCTCGGCGGTAATGCGGCGCCAGACTGAGCGCTTTTCCGTTGGCCCCATGGCCGTCCAGTGCTGCACCTCGGCAAAGGTGCGCCCGCAGCCTTTGCAGAGTGCATCGCCCTGGCTGGTGGAGCATATGGCAATGCAGGGCGTGTCTGGTGTAGTTGTATACCAGTGCAACCACGCTACCAGCGCTGCGGGCGAGATTCGATCTTCGGGTATTTCATATTGGCGTGCATGCACCAACTGGCCATATACCTCGGCCAGCGCACTCGTTTGCGGCGCCAGATGCACGCCATCCACCGCCGGCGCTCTGGCCCGCCAGTAGTTGATGGCGGCCTCAATGTCCGTGATGTGCAGCGCGGCCATGACTTTAGCGCTCCTGCGTCTGTTCGCGCACCAATGCTTCAATCTGACGGGTCCGGGTATCGATGATCGAGGCCTCGATGTGGTCCACCCCGGCTTGACCCTGACGCACCATGTTCTGCGCCGCCTTGTAACGGATGAGTGCCGCCGGGAGGTCCATCTGCGCCACGTTCATCTCAGCCTGCGCGCGGATGGCACTCACCACCCGCCCCTGCGCTGCGTGCGTCGTGGCCAGCCACTGCCAGGCCCCGGCGTCCAGCGGATGCTCGGCCACCCAGGCCTGCAGACTTTGTGCCACCGCCGCAGTGTCGCCGCTCTGCTGCGCCTGCGCCGCCAGGAACAGTTCGGCGCGGCTGGTCGCCAGTCCACCGGCGCGTGCAGTGGCAGGCGTCGGACCACTGCGCAAGGCCTGCAGCGCACGCTGTCCATCGCCCTGCGCCAGCCACATTTCGGCATCGAGCATGCGCACCAGCCGCGACGCTGCTGCGTCAGCACGTGTGCGTTCGCGCAGTTGGGACAGCAGGTTTTTCGACTGCACAAAGTCACGCTGCTTGATGGCAGCCAGCGCGGCACCGTACAACACCCCCGCTTGCTGTGCGGCAGGCAAGCGCGCAAGGTGCGCCGGCTCGATCTCTGCGGACCACGCACGCAGGGTATCGGCCCCGGCGTTGGAGAGTACGCGGGCACGCGCGGCAATGATGCTGTGCTCCATGGGCTGGGCCTTCGCGGTCAGAGATTCCTGGGCTGGTGGCGCAGCCGGCAGGCGTGTTTGCATGTCGGCCATGCGTTCGGTGGTGAGCGGATGGCTGCGAAGGTAGGGAAAGGCACCCGAATCGGTGAGCCTTGAGGCCTGCTGCAGCTTCTCGAACATGGTGACGAATCCCTGTGGCGCAAAGCCAGCCTGGGTGGAGATGCCAAACCCGATGCGGTCGGCCTCACGCTCCATATCGCGCGAGAAGTTCAACTGCGTCTGTGCCGCCACCGCCTGGCCGCCCACCATCACCGCACTGGCAGCATTGGGGCTTTTGCTGGCCGCCAGCATGCCAAGAATCATGGCGCCCATCAGCCAGGGGGCTTGCTCACCCTGACGCGCCATCATGCGGGAGATGTGCCGCTGCGTCACATGACTGAGCTCATGCGCCAGCACCGATGCCAGTTCATCCCGGCTGGTGACCACCCCTACCAGCCCCAGATGCAGGCCCAGATAGGCTCCGGGCAGAGCAAACGCGTTGACGGTGCGGTCGCGCCCGAGCACAACGGTCCAGGCATACGTGGAGTCGAGCTCGGGGGTCACGTCACCGCGCTCCCGCGCCGCGGCCAGCAGCGGTTGCCAGATGCCCTGGACATATTCCATGATGACCGGGTCGTCGATGTAATCCGGGTCGCGGTAGAGTTCACGCGCGATGCGGTCACCGAGCCGGCGCTCCGTGCTGGGTGCCATGTCCAGGCCATCGCCCAGGTTGGGCAGCAGCGTTGCGGACGCCGTGGGTGTGACCCTGGATGTCTGCGCAGGCACACCGGTGGCAACTGCTGTTGCTATAACTAACGTAGCTGCTTGCGCAATCCCAGCAAGGCTAAAGAGCCTGTTTTGCTTGAAAGGCATGGTCAAAATGAATCCAGTGGCAGAAAGCCGACAACCTCTGCCGTGACCGGGTCGAGGAACACGGTCCAGAAGGATTTGCGTCCGTTCATGGGAAGAAACAGTAGCGATTGCGCACTGCGTCCCGCTGACTGCGCTACGGCATCAATGGGTGCGATCTGGTCAGGAAAACGCTGCTTGAGAGCACTCACCGGTTTGGCTACTTTCAGAATTTTCGGAACAGCGTGCACATAGGGTTGCCACAGGTCCGGTCGGGTGCCAAGCGGGACGCCCTGCAAAGCAGCCAACGTCATGTCCATTTGCTCCTGGGTGTCCTTGAAGTCACGCACCGACAATAGCGTCGGACCCGTCAATGGCAGTGCCTGAACGCCGGGCGGGGTCTTGTCAAGCAGGTCCGGCATCACATCGATCGCATGGACAATGCGAAATCGGTCGATCTCAAATACCAGATGCACCGGGCGCGCCACACTGACGGTCCATAACCCGTATCCCAATGCCGCCAGTTGTACTGCTGCCACGACCATCAAGTCCCGCCGCAGTTCCCTCCACAGCTTGGCGCGGTCAAAAACAGTGAGGGTAATCAAGGGGCCCAGAATCACATCCACCGTCACCAGCAACAGAAAAAGTTCACGTCCGCCGGAAATTTCGCGGTAGGGATAGGGATACCAGACACCAAAGACCAGCAGCGCACTCAGGGCGGCGATTGCAAGGCTGATCACCAGATGGATGGCGCAGGCCTGAATCCGGTCACGCCAGAATGCGGGTAATTTTTCTACCATGTTCATATGCATCGGAAGGTTAATCGCAAGAGTGCCTTTGGGGAGTGAAGCTCAGGTAAAGTCGGCACAGCCAACATGTAAGTTGTGTGCAAAATATTTAAATAGCCCCCATTTTCAGGTCAAACACCCATGTCCGCCCTCACCCATTTTGACGCCCATGGCCAAGCCCACATGGTGGATGTTGCCGCCAAACCTGCCACCCATCGTATTGCCATTGCCGCTGGCCACATAGATATGCTTGCCTCCACCCTTGCGCTGGTGCAGGCAGGCACTGCAAAAAAGGGCGATGTGCTGGGCATTGCCCGCATCGCAGGCATTCAGGGCGCCAAGCGGACCAGTGAACTGATACCGCTATGCCATCCCCTGGCGTTGACACGCGTGGCCGTCGAGTTGGAAGCAGTGCCGGGCACAGCGGTGGCGGCTCCACACGTGGCATGCAAGGCAACCGCTGAAACCGTCGGCCCCACCGGCGTCGAAATGGAAGCACTCACCGCTGTTCAAGTGGCACTGCTCACGATCTACGATATGTGCAAAGCGGTGGACCGCGGCATGACCATCAGCGGCGTCAAACTACTGGAAAAGCACGGAGGCAAGTCAGGGAGTTTTGTGGCTGGCTGAAGCCTGGGCCCAGCGTGCATGGTCTAGCGGGTAGGCGGCCTTGTACCGCAGCAGGTAGAAGAGTGCTTCGTCGTCTCTGCCCAGCGTCACGGCGCTTTCGATCAAGGGTTCAACCACCCGTGGTTCGGGCGAGAAATGCAAGAGCTGCAACGCCGTGGCGTGGACGGATTCCGCAGTTGCTCGGGTCAAAGGCGTTGTCGGATTCCGCAGTTGCTCGGGTCAAAGGCGTTGTCGTCAGTTCCGCGAAAAGCACCTGGTCCTGAAACAGCCAACTGTTGCGCACTTTTTCCAGTGTGTCTTCGCGGTACGCAGCGTGGCGCTCCGAGAGTGGCAGATACAGTTGGTTGACCCGCCAATAATCCCACGCGGCATACGCGCAGGCCGACAGCATTGCGGTGGCCAAGACCGCGCCGATCACACGTTGCAGGAAGGCCGGGCTGCCCTTGGCACCCCTTTCGCGCTGGGTATTCTCGATGGCACCGGGGACGAGCCACAGCACTACCAGACTTGACACGACCGCCACCTGAAATGGCCCATACCATAGCGGGTACTCGAGCAGGCTGTGCAGGCCTACCACCGCCAGCACCGACCAGGCCATCTGCCGCGCAGCAACTGTTTCACGCCACGGCTTGGCCCGAATCAGCTGCCACACAATCAACCCGCAGACGCCAACGGCGACGGGCACACCCAGCTCCACGGCCAGATGCAACGGCAGGTTGTGCGCATTATCCAAAAGGTCGCAAAAGCGCTCGGCCGGATACAACGTCATGAAATGGGCGTAGTCCAGATTGCCCCAGCCCCACCCTAGCCATGGTTTCTGAGCGATCAGATGCACCACGTTGCTCCACAGCGTAATGCGGCTGGAGCATATGTGCGAGTCCTCATACAAGCGCCCCAGAATGCCAGTCGCCTCAGGATCGAGTCCACCCAGACGAGGCAACGCCCAGGAGCCAAGCAGGTAGGCAGCCCAGACAACCGCCACACTGGTGACCAGATGGCGTTGGGTTGCCTTGTCGCGCACCGCTGCAATGAACCACACACCTGCCAGTACGGTGAGAAGGACCAACTGCGTCAAACCGGTGCGCGACGCCGAGGCCGCGTTGCCCAATGCCAGCAGCGCCACCAGACCCTGCACGGGCCAGCGCCCTTTACGAGTCCCGATACGGGAAGGTGCCCAGAACAGCAACGCGCACACCCCGATACTGGTCAGCGTGGCAAACTGATTGCGCTGACGCAAGTTGCCGTATGCCACACCCTTGGCAGCGGAATTAATCCAGTGACCGGCGAACTCACTCACGCCAAAGTACTGAAAGAGCCCCGCCAGAACGCTCAAGCTGGCCGCAACGATCCATGCCACTGCAAGGGTTTGGTCCCACCGAATGCCATGTTTGGGCGACCCAACCATGGCAATCATCACCACGGCAGCGGCACACCACCAGGAAAAAATCAGGGCGGGAATGGCCGGGCTGGGCCCCACGGAAAACGGGTTAAGCCAAGGCAGCGTGAGCAGCCCAACCATCAGAACCTCAAGAACGAATGTGCCGCGCATTCGTGAAATTGTGACGCATGGGAAGTCGTTATCAATGCGATGATGTCGCCAATGCACCTCCGCAACCCCGAATAGTCTTTGTTGTTCCACCCATTGACCCATGTTGTTCAAGACCGGATCGCTCGCCCTGTTGCTGCTGCTGGCCAGTCGTCTGACCGGGCTGTGGCGTGAGTCAGCCCAGGCGGCTGCCTTTGGTGCGTCAGGGATGGGAGACGTTGCGGTGTTGATGCTGACGTTCCCGGACTGGGTCACCGGCATGCTGGCCAGCGGCGCGCTGGCCTATGTGCTGTTGCCCCAGTGGGCAGGGCAAACGCCTGCGCAGCGGCTAAAAACCCAGCACCAGGTCGGACGTTGGTTGCTCCTGTTCGCCTTTCTTCTGGCTCTATTGATTGCGTTGCTGCGACAGACCCTTGCACAGATTCTGGCGGGTGGACTAGCGCCGGGTCTTCGACTGCAGGCCGAACAGGGACTGGTCTGGAGTGCCATTGGCCTGCCTGCAGCCTTGCTGGCAGCGCTGGGTGTTGCACGGTTGCAGTTTGAAAGCGATTTCGTCGGTATGTACAGCGCCAATTTGGTTGTCAACGGCGTGCTGATCGTTGCGCTGTCCTGGCTGACATTCAACAGCCAGCCATCCAACGCCACCACGGTTCTGGGTCTGGCCCTGTGCGCCGCGATGGGGCTGCGGATGGTCTGGGTTTTCCGGCGCATCCCGAAACCCGCATCGGGCATGTCGGACTCAGCAAGCACACCGGCCCTGCCTGCTGTCTCGGTTTGGCTGTGGGCGGCCTTGGCGGCTGGCTTGCCGCTGGCCCTGCCATTGGTGGCACGCAGTATTGCCGCGATCAACGGCGAGGGGGCACTGTCCACTTTCAACTACGCCTGGAAGTTGGTGGAACTGCCACTGGTGCTGGCGATTCAGCTGGTGGCCACATTGGCTTTCCCAACCATTGCCAGAGCCATGAAGAGCGGGCATGGGCAAAGCCAGGCTTTGACAAGTGAAGCCCGCCAGGCCGTGCGCGAAGCGCTGCTACTGGCCTGGACGCTGGCCTGCGCCGCCGTGGCTGCTTTGCAGGTAGGCGCTGCGGCGCTGGCATCGTTGCTGTTCGGATGGGGGCGCATGCCGGCCGAGCGGCTTGCGGACATCGCAGCCTGGGGTGCCATCGGCGCCTGGGGGCTGTTGCCGCAAGCCGTGATTGCCGTTGCACTCATGGTGCTGGCCGCACAGCGACGGATGCATCTGGCAGTGGTCGCCTATGCTGGTGCGATGCTAGTTCTTTTAATTCTTGGAAGTTTGGGTAATTTGAGCGGCGTGCAAGTCATGTGGGCAGTCAATGGCCTGCTGGCCGCGGTAGCACTGGTTATGCTGGCCGCGCTGATCACTCATAGTGACCTTCGGCGAGATAGTTCGATGCTGCCACTCAGAGCACTGGCGACACCCACGCTGGCACTGGCGGCCATCGACCTGGCGGTAAACCGCGTGTGGCGGCCCGGTCTCGGCGCAGGCGATCTGAACGCGTTATTGCTGTGTCTGGGTTGCGGACTGGGTGTTTTGTTGATTAGCTATGCGGCTAGCCGCGAGTTTCGCCTCGCGGTACAGCGATAATCCAGCAAATATCCCATGCTTGACCTCCTCAAGATCACTATTGACCCCAACTTCGTGCGCCGATGCGACGCACTCGAAGGGATGCGTCTGTTTGTGGACCTCGAGCGCATGGGCAAGGCCGAGCGTCAGGCGGGACGCAACACCCATATCAGCAGCCATCAGATTGACGACATCGGAATCGTCAAGGCCATGCTGGGGCAAGCCCGTCTCATGGTGCGCGTGAACCCACTGCATGACGGCAGCACGGAAGAGGTGGAGGCGGTGCTGGCCCAGGGGCTGACACAGGGCACCGGCAAAGACGCAGACCTCTTGATGCTACCGATGTTCATGGATGCGCAGTCGCTACGCGAATTTGTTCGGATCGTCGACGGGCGCTGCCCGGTAGTGGCTTTGCTGGAAACTGCGGGCGCTCTGGCGAGCATGGAGGACTGGATCGGCACACCGGGCTTGCATGAAGTGTTTGTCGGCTTGAACGATCTGCATATCTCGCTGGGGATGCGTTTTATGTTCGAACCATTGGCCAATGGCATGGTCGACCACGTCGCGGCCGCTGCTGCCCGCCAGGGTCTGCGGTTTGGCTTTGGCGGTATGGCACGGCTCAACGAAGGCCTGCTGCCCGGGCGCGACGTGCTGGCCGAGCATCTGCGCCTGGGTTCTCAAGCCGTCATTTTGTCGCGCTCGTTCGCGTTTGAGCGACCATCTTCCGACATGACTTTTGAAGAGGAATTGTCAGCACTTCGCCAAGTGGAGGCCGACCTGGCACACCGCACGCCCGCGCAAATCGAAGCCGACCGCATACGTATTGCGGCGACCATCCTGTCGATCGCATCCACCTTGTCGCAATTCGGTCAACCGCGTGCATCCACCGTGTAAGGCACGCGATGAAGCGGGTGATGGACATCGTGCTTTCCCTCCTGGCAACCGTAGCCTTGCTGCCGCTGATGCTGATCGCGGTGCTGGCGATTGCCCTGGAAGATGGATTCCCCGTATGCTGATCGCGGTGCTGGCGATTGCCCTGGAAGATGGATTCCCCGTGCTGTACCGTCAGACCCGATTAGGGCTTGGAGGACGGGAATTTGGCATGTTCAAGTTTCGCAGCATGGTCCGAGATGCCGACACAGTTGGCCCCTACTTCACCGCAACGGGGGATCCGCGCATCACGAGAGTGGGCCGCCTGATCCGCAAAACCAGCATCGATGAACTGCCGCAGTTGTGGAATGTGGTGATCGGCGACATGAGCCTGGTCGGCCCCCGACCGGATGTGCCGGTGCAGCGATCGCTCTACACCGACGCGGACTGGGACCAGCGCTGCAGTGTGCGCCCGGGAATTACCGGGTTGGCGCAGGCACTGATCAGGTCCGGCGGCAGTGACGGTGAGCGCTTGCGCCTGGACCTGCGCTACACCCGCGAGTCGAGTGTGTGGCTGGACATGAAGATCATGTTCTGGACGCTGGGGCGCCTGAGTGGCAAAGGGTCCAATTGAATGTGCGGCATCTTTGGGTACTGGAACCGTAGCCGAGAGCCGCAGTCAGACGCGGCGCTGCGGGCGATGGCGCACACCCTGTTGCACCGCGGCCCTGACGACGAAGGCATCTGGCACCAACCCCAACGCGGCGTGGCCATCGGCAACCGGCGCCTGTCGATACTGGACCTGAGTGGTGGCCACCAGCCGTTTGTGAGCGACGATGGTCTCGTCGCGGTGGTGCAAAACGGCGAGATATTCAACTACCTTGAGCTTGCCGCAGAGTTGCGCTCACAAGGCGTTCAGCTCAAAACCAACTCGGACACCGAAGTCATTTTGCGTCTCTATGAGCGCGATGGAATTGCCTGCCTGCGCCATCTCAACGGCATGTTTGCGATTGCGATCGATGATGCCCGTGAAGACGCGTTGTACCTTGCCAGAGACCGCATAGGTGTGAAACCGCTGTATGTGATGGACGACGGCAACGAGATGTTGTTTGCCTCAGAGATCAAGGCATTTTGGCCTGTAACGAAGAACAGACAAGCGCAAGCAGCTATCGATATGGTAGCAGTTCACCACTACCTGACCTTCAACTACATCCCCGCACCGCGGACGATCTATGAAGGTGTTAAACACCTGATGCCGGGCACCTGGATAAAGTTCACCCGCTCGCCCCATGCGCAAACGCAGCGCTGGTGGAGTCTGGCCGATCAGCGGGAACAAGACTTTACCTTCAAGGAGTGGTCTGAGGAATTCATGGCAATTCTTGACGATGCCACCCGCATACGCCTGCGTGCCGACGTTCCCTACGGGGCGTTTTTGTCAGGCGGTGTCGACTCGAGCACGATTGTGGGCCTGATGGCGCGCCACGCAGCCCAGCCCGTCAAGACGTTCTGCATCGGTTTTGCCGACCCGCACTACGATGAATCGGTCTTTGCCCAGCAGGCAGCCGACCGGTTTGGCTGCGAGCACACGATGGAGGTGGCTGAGCTCAATATGCTCTCGCGCTGGCCCCAGGTGCTACACCACCTGGACCAGCCGCATGGCGACGCATCCTTCATGCCCACCTTGCGGGTGAGCGAACTGGCCGCCAAACACGTCAAGGTCGTGCTCACCGGCGATGGTGGCGACGAGTTGTTTGCCGGCTATGACAAGTACGCCGCGTTCTTTGCGCGACCTGACGCCATGACCATGTCACAAGCGGACTTTGGCCGACGCTACTTTGACAGTATTTCCCTGTTTTCGCCAAAGGCCAAGCTGGCGCTGTACCAGCCGCACGTGCGCCGCCAGCTTGAAGGCGTCGATACCTTTGAAACGGTCGCCAAACCCTGGCTGGCTGAGGCACATCACTTTGACCGCATCAACCAGGCGTTGTATCTGGACATGCAGTTGCTGCTGTGTGGCAACAATCTGGTCAAGCCAGACCGCATGGGCATGG
>JAIFLV010000141.1 GCA_020048895.1 Rhodoferax sp.
TTGCCGCCTGTCAGGATAAGGTCGCGACCGACATTGAGCGTCAACGCATTGCCAGACGTTGTGGCCCGCAAGCTTCCGCTGATTTTCACGTCGCCAGTGGTGGTGATGGTCCTGCCGACATTGGAGTCGAGTATGCCGCCGGCATTGATGGTCAGTTTGGCGATGGCATTGGTGTTTTGATTAACCATCACCGTGTGGGTGTTGGCAATGATCACCGTGTCGCCCGCTGCCGGCACACCACACCCGGTCCAGATGGAGGGGCTACCCCAGTTGCCAGAACCCTTGCTGGTGCAGGTGGCGGCCTGAGCGGTGCTGGCGAACATCAGCCCCAGCAGTAGCCCGGGCCACACGAGCCACCGGCAGCCGCCCCGGTGTGCAAGTGCAGATGGGGCTGTATTAGGGCTGTAGCCCTTGCCGGACGTGCGTGAGGCGCTATCAGTATCATAGTGTTTCGACATGCATCTTCTCCGGTTTTATGCCTGCGCCTGCCGCAACACAGACTCCAACGCTGCCAAGGATAACGGGCGGCTGAACAAATAGCCCTGGTATGCACGGCAACCCAGGTGTGAGAGCAAGTCGGCTTGGGCCTGCAATTCCACGCCTTCGGCAATCACCGACAGGCCCAGGCTCTCGGCGAGCACTACCACCATTTTCGCAATAGCCGCATCGTTGGGGTCGGAAACAATATTACGGACAAAACCCTGGTCGATCTTGAGCTGGCTCAAGGGCAAACGTTTGAGGTAGGACAGAGACGAGTAACCGGTGCCAAAGTCGTCCAGCGAGAAGGCGACCCCGTGCGCCTTGATCATCGCCATCTTGGCGATGATGTTTTCCACATCATCCACCAGCATGCTCTCGGTCAGTTCCAGCTTGAGCAGTTTGGGTGCTGCCCCGGTACGCGCCAAAGTGGCCACCACATTGTCCACAAAGTCGGGCTGGCTGAACTGGCGCGCGCTCACATTCACAGCCATCGTCAGGTGCGACAGCGCCGGGTTTGAGGCCCAGACCGCAAGTTGCGCGCAAGCGGTCTCCAGCACCCATTGACCGATGGGCAGGATCAGCCCGGTCTCTTCGGCCAGCGGGATAAATTCTGCAGGTGACACCATGCCACGCTGCGGATGCTGCCAGCGCAGCAGTGCTTCTACCCCGGTGGTGCGGGCCGTAGCACGGTCTGCACCCACCACCTGCGTCTGGTAGTGCAGCAACAGTTGCCGGGCAGGCAGCGCCAGGCGCAGGTCGGCCTCCAGCGCGGCATGGGCCGACACCTGGGCCTGCATCTGTGCATCAAAAAAGCGCAGCGCGTTGCGGCCTGCCGCCTTGGCCTGAAACATGGCCAGTTCGGCGCGTTTGAGTGGCTCTTCTTTGCTTTCTTGCTGTGCACCACCAAACAGGGTGATGCCGATGCTGGTGGTGCTATGGTGCGCACCACTGGCAAGGCAGTAGTCCTGCGCCAGTACAGCGAGCACCTTTTCGCCCACGGCTTCGGCCTGGTTGGCGGCCTCCAGGGTTTCTTCGTCCAGGTCTTCAAGCATCAACACGAATTCATCACTGCCGAGGTGCGCTACGGTATCGCCTTCGCGCACGCAGGTCTTCAGACGCTGCGCCACTTGCGTGAGCATCAGGTCGCCCTGGTGGTGGCCCAACGTGTCGTTCAGGGTTTTGAAGTTGTCCAGATCGACATACAGCAATACACTCTTGCGTGTGTGGCGGGTGCTGGCGTGCAGGGCCTGGTCCAGCCGGTCGAGCAGCAGTCGCCGGTTGGGCAGCTGGGTGAGAGGGACGTAAAAGGCCAGGGTATCGATTTGGGCCCTGGCGGCTACCTGTTCGCTGACATCACTGAAGATGCCGACAAAGTGGGTCACCAGACCGGCACCATCCCTCACCGCGCTGATGGTGAGCCACTCGGGATACACCTCGCCATTCTTGCGCCGGTTCCAGATTTCGCCCGCCCAGGTGCCGTCTCGCTCCAGGGTTTGCGACATGGCCGCATAGTAGGCACTGTCGTGGCGGCCCGACTTCAAGATCTGCGGGGTCTGGCCCACTGCCTCTTTGGCGCTGTAACCGGTGATTTGGGTGAAGGCCTTGTTGACCCGCAAAATCACCCGCTGGCTATCGGTAATCGTCATGCCCTGCTGGGACTCAAACGCGGTGGCTGCAATGCGCAATTCTTCTTCGGCGTGTTTGCGCTCTGTGATGTCGCGGCAAATGACGACAGAACCGGCGTACTGGCCGGCAGCGTCGTATTTGAACTTGGCATGGTCTTCGCGCCAGATGTAGTGGCCCCGGGCGTGCAAGACGCGGTAGGTGTAGAGCAAATCACCGGCCTGTGTCTCTATGGCCTTGAAGATGTTGGCGAACAGGGCATCCCGGTCACCCGGATGAACAAGTGCCTGAATGGTCTCGGGTGTTCTCGACAGCTCGTCGACCGCACTGTAGCCCAACTGAGCCAGATAGGCGGGCGATATGTACTGGACTTCATTGTCGGGACCGAACTGAATGATGCCATCGGATGTGTTTTCGGCAATCAGGCGCAGTTTCCCGGCCGCCGCGTTGGCTAGCGACACGGCAGCAAAACCCAGTGCAGCAAGGGCCAGAAATGCGCTTGTCACGGACACCATGAAGGCCAAACTGTTTGGCGTGAAAAGCGTTGGTTCCAGGTTAGATCCGTCCCCACTGAGAAAATAGGCTGCGGCCATGGCGGTGTAGTGCATGCCAGAGACCGCGCCACCCAAAATCAGAGCGGTACACCAAGTGTTTCTTCTGCCTGCCTTGGCACTTGTTCCGGCGCTTTCCCTGACCTTCAGGGCCAACCAGGACAGGGCTACAGCCACACCCAGTGATATGGCAAACCAGAGCGGGTCGTAGCGTACCCATCCATCGAACTGCATGGCCGCCATACCGGTGTAATGCATAGTGCCGATACCGGCCCCCAGCACCACGCCAGCTGGAAGCTTTGGCAGGTGCCGCGCATCTCGCCTCCAGACCACACCAAAGACGGCAAAGCCGCCCAAAATGGCAGGCAACACGGACAGCAGCGTCAGGCGCAGGTCGTACCCGACCCTGCACGGCAAGTTCACTGCCAGCATGCCAATAAAGTGCATGACCCAGGAACCCAGGCCGAAGGCCAGGCTGCTGACGGCTGCCCAGACCATCCGGGTCAGTGCATCTGTCGCGGCAGTGGCGCGGCTCGCTGCCGCCAGCGCAGCATAGGCACCCAGCACGGCCAGCAGCACAGACACCACAATCCAGGCCGGCTGGTAGCTTGCGGTGTAGAGCAGGCTGCTGTGCGGCGCAGTGGGCAAGAAAACGAGTGCCTCAAGCATTGCGTTCATCCGGTCTGACCGGCATCGCTTTCACTATCATTTGTATAGCTGCCTGCGCAGTATCCAAAAGGGCTACAAGCCATTTTCTTCAAAAAGTCTCCCAATCATCGTCGCCACGCCGGGCGGGCGTGGCTGGGCTTGCAGCACTCGCTGTTGCGGGTCGCGCAGCGGGTTTCGCAGGGCTATTGAGCTCCCGTTTCAACTGCACGATGAGCCGTCCCACTTCATTGGAGGCGCTGGAGAAAGGCGTGCCACTGCCCATCATCTGCTCAACATTGGGACTACCCTGGTTGACTGCGCGGGCTACTTTGCCGGCCTCCTGGTGAAAGGTCTTGTGGCCCGCAATCAGATCCACAAAGGTCGGTTTCCCTCCATATTTGGAGCCACCGGCACCATGCAGCCACTTGCCCATCTCGCAGCAGTCATCGCGGCTGATGGTTTCGGCGTCGAGTTGCTCGTGCTTGGCCGCTGCATTGCGCAATTTGTTGCGCCAAGCGGCGTGCGCCTGAATGGCATTGTCCAGGTTGATGCCTGCGCCATCCACATCGTAGCCAGCCGCAACCGGGGCGGGCAGGGCCCGCCGCTCGGGTTTGTTGTAGGGTTTGGCGGAAGGTACCGCAGCGCGTACGCGTGTCGCGGTCGGGACCGCGGCCATGCTCGAATGGTGCTCGTCGCCACCGAGTTTGAACACCGCCACCACCTGCACCAGGTCTTGGGCCTGCGATTGGAGGCCACTGGCCGCCGCCGCCATTTGCTCCACCAAAGCGGCATTTTGCTGGGTGACCTGGTCCATCTGTGTGACGGCTTCGCCCACCTGGCTCACGCCTGCGGCTTGCTCGTTGCTGGCGGCGCTGATCTCGCCCATCAGATCGGTGACGCGCCTGATGCTGGCGACCACTTCGGTCATGGTACTGCCCGCCTGGTCTACCAATGCAGTCCCTTTTTCGACCCGCTCGACGCTGGTGTTGATGAGGGTCTTGATTTCCTTGGCTGCCTCTGCACTGCGCCCGGCCAGAGAGCGCACTTCGCTGGCCACCACGGCAAAACCGCGCCCCTGCTCACCCGCCCGGGCCGCCTCAACGGCGGCGTTGAGCGCCAGAATATTGGTCTGAAACGCAATGCCATCGATGACGCTGATGATTTCGGCAATCTTGAGTGAGGCTTCATTGATACCCGCCATGGTGGCCACCACCTGGGCCACCATTTCGCCACCCGTGACGGCCACGCTGGAAGCGCTCGCAGCGAGCTGGTTGGCCTGACGGGCGGTGTCGGCGTTTTGCTTCACGGCGGCGCTGAGCTGCTGCATGGAGGCCGCGGTTTCCTCCAAAGCGCTCGCCTGACTCTCGGTTCGGGCGGAGAGGTCGTGGTTGCCTTCCGCGATTTCCGAGCTGGCAGTAGAAACGCCCTCTGCGTTGTCGCGCACGGACCGCACCGTATTGGCGAGGTTGGTCTGCATCTCCTTGAGGGCAGACATGATGCTTTGCTTGTCGCCAGGCTCCACCGGCACGTTGGCTGTCAGATCTCCCTGCGCGACGGCGCTCGCCACGCCGGCAGCCAAAGCAGGCTCGCCGCCGACTGCAGACCAGATGGAGCGGCGTATCCAGATGCCGAACCCAATCAACAGAGCCGTTGTCACTAGCAGACCCAGGCCCTGCGCCTGCTGGCTGTCTTGAATCCTGGCGTCGTAATTGGCAATAGCTGCTTCGGCGAACGCCGCTGCTTCCTTGACCGTGGCATCCACGCCGGCCCGATGAGCAAGGTAGGTTTTATGCGCATCTGCCAGGGCCGACTGCAAGGCGATGGAATCACCGCCGGATGCCATCAACGCCAGCACCTTGCTCACCGATGCCATGAAAGCCTGGCCTTCCTGGTGTTGCACGCCAAGCAACTTGCCCTCAAGGCCGTAGGGAGGATGGATGCCCCAATACTTGACCCGGCCTTCGTACTCAGTCTGCAGGCGTTGGAATTCTGACCGGGCCTGCTCCAGCGACATGGTTCCTTCACTGGCCTGCGAAAGCACCAGCCGCATCTCGATGAGGTACATCGGCGGCGGCAAAATATCCGCCACCACGTCCTTGGACACCAGCGCCTGTGTGGCAGCGCTGCCGCTTTCGCGTGAGCCCCAAAAAGAGAGGGCAGCAATGCCCAACGCCGCAACTAAAGCAATGCTGGTAAACGCAGTCAGCATGGTGCGCAGACCCATGGAAGAACTGAGTCGGGTAGAGGGTTTCATATCGTCAAGGCTCAAGATGGGTTATATCCGGATTGCGCCTGGTTTTGGCGCGACAGACTGCTCAAAGCAGCCGCAAACCCCTCACTGACATGGATCGCCCCCAAAGCGGGTTCTGTGTAAGACCTTGTTCTCAAGTGCCTCAGTGGTCTGCTTCTGCTGTGGGGTTTTCATGGAAGTATTGTGCCGTTTGCTACCTGCATCAGCAGAGCTGAAAGTTCCCAATCCACGCGATGGGAAAGGCTTGCGTTGTCGCACACAAAATTCTGGATATGCGTATTTGGAAGCGGCGATACTAATTGCCTGCACACACCCTGTCTGTAGGGAAACTTTGACTAACCGGACTTTTTTCATGAACCAGTGGTCCGATTGCAACGTCGAACTGCGGCAACTCCTTGCCGACCGACCCGTACCTTTGATGTTGGTCAAGAAAGTGGGCGTCCGGTAGCGCAATGCGCAGCGCCCTGCGCTATTACTTTGGAAGCGCCACCCACTGGTCCGACAAGGCCTGGATGCTGATGCGGCCTTCAAATACATCAACCAGTGCCTGGTGCATCTCAGGATCACCGCAGGCACCCTGGTGCGTGACCCGCCCGTGTTGCATCAACACCATGTCATCGGCCTGCAGTGCCATGGACACCTCATGCAAGACGCTGACCACGGTCTTGCCCTGTGAAACCAGTGCGCGCACGATGGCCAGCCAGTCGGCCTGGTGCGGCGGATCCAGATTTGCCAGCGGCTCATCCATCAGCAGCACCTGCGCCTGCACTGCCAGGGCGCGTGCCAGCAGCACGCGCTGACGCTCACCCCCCGAGAGTTGACCCAGGGATCGCGCGCGCCAGTCCCAGGCCTGCGTTACCCGCAGTGCCTGTTCCACCGCAAGATGGTCGCCGGCACTCGGGGTGGATAACCAGGGCTGGTGCGGCAGGCGTCCCAGCATGGCGACATCAAACACGGTCAGGTCGTCGGCACTGGCCTCGTTCTGCCCGAGCCACGCAAGGCGCTGCGCACGCTGACGAGCAGTCCATTGGCCCAGGGGTTGACCCAACAAACTGACCGTCCCCTGGTGCGGCAGCAGGCCCGCCAGCACCTTGAGCAGCGTTGATTTGCCAGCGCCGTTGGGGCCAACAATGCTGGTCCAAAGCCCTGCGCGCAGCGACACGGTCACATCCTTCAGGATCAGACTGTTTCCGAGCCTGGCGCTTACGGACTGTGCGTGAATAGCTACTGAATTCATAGCGCCGCCGCTCCTGCAACGCGTCGATGCATCAACCACAGCAAATAGCTGCCACCCAACACCGCGGTCAGAATGCCCACCGGAAGCTCCTGGGGCGCGAGGGTCCAGCGGGCCAGAATATCGGCCGCCATCAAAAGCGCTCCACCCATCAGACTACTGAGCCAGACCAGGCGGCCATGACTGGTCTTGACCACCGAACGCACCAGATGGGGTGCCGCCAAGCCCACAAACGCGATCAGACCGGTCTGCGCCACCGCCGTTCCGGTGGCAAGCGCCAGCACCGCAATCAATGCCGCGCGCAGGCGCTCCAGCGGCAAACCCAGACTGGCCGCCGTTGCCTCGCCCAGCGACAAGCCATCGAGCACCGGCGCCAGCACCCAGGCAGCGGCCATGCACCCTCCCCAGACCAGCCCCATAGTCAGGCAGGCAAACCAACCCACATACGCCGTGCTGCCCAGCATGAACGCCTGCATCGACTGCAAAAAGTCAGGCCGCGCCAGCATGATCAATTCCTTGGCCGCTCCCAGCACCACCCCCACAATCACCCCGGCCAACAGCAGCCGCAGCGTATGCTGCACCCCCTTGGCCAGCAGCAGGGTGAGCACCACGCCCAGCACTGCACCCAGGAAAGCACCACCGGTGAGGCCCAGGCGCACCAGCCACTCGGTGGCGAAGGGCGATACGCCAAACAACGCCAGAACCAGGGCTACGCCCAAAGCCGCACCCGAGGCGCTGCCCAGCAAATAGGGATCCGCCAGCGGGTTGCGAAACAGACCCTGCGCCACCGCACCCGAAAGTCCCAGCAAGGCACCCGCCACCCAGGCACCCGCGGTGCGGGGCAACCGGATGTCCGTGACAATTTGCCAGGCAATGGGGTCGTTCAGGGCCCGCAGCACACTGTCAAACCCGGTGCTGCCCACCCCCGCGCCCAACAGCGCCAGCCCAGGAGACACGAGCAGCAATAGCCCGCTCAGCCATTGGGCACGCTGATGGTTCATGGCGTCTGGCCCGCAGCATGGCTGGCAAGCTTGTCATGCAGGCAACGCGCCATGGTGCGCGCGCCTTCGGCCAGACGCGGACCGGGACGCACCAGCGTGTCGCCCTGCGCGGTGCTGAAGCGACACACCCGCTGCGCACGAATGGCCCGCATGCCGGACCAGCCCGGGCGCTGCTCCAGCCCCAGTGAATGGCTATCGCCCACCATGATGAGATCCGGGTCGGCCCGCACCACGAACTCCGGGTTCACCTGCGGAAACGGTCCCATACGGGCAGGCACGATGTTCTTCACCCCCAGACGCGACAGCGTTTCACCAATGAAAGACGCCTCGCCCGCCGCATACATGCCGACGCTGGCTTCGAAATAGACGCGCGCCGACTGTACGGACGGCGGCAACGACCGCGCGGCTGCGGTCACCTCGGCGTCTATCGAGCGCCACAGGGCGGATGCATCGGCCAACCCCAGCAAGACGCCAAGTTGGCCAATGACACGCTGCACGTCAGCATGGTTCTTGGGCTCCAGCGCAACGACTTTGAGCCCCAACTGCTGCAGACGCTCTTGCGAACGGGCGCTGGCAGCCATCACCACCACATCGGGGCGCAGTGCCACTATGGCTTCGATATTGGGGTCCAGACCACCGCCCACCGTCGCCAGCGGGCGCACGCTGTCGGGGTAGTTGGAGTCCCTGTCCACCCCCACCAGGCGTGCGCACTGGCCCAGCGCGCAGATGGTTTCGGTCAGCGCCGGCATCAGGCTGATGATGCGCTGTGGCGGCTGCGCAAGCGTCACCAAAACACCGCGGTCGTCGGTGATTTGCAGGGCTTGTGCGACTGGGGCACTGCCCAGAACCAGCAGCGCCACCAGCTTCAGCCCGCGCAATATCGCTATCAAAATAGTAGCTTCTTGCGCTTGTCTGGCGGGCGTCACAGGCACTTTCAATGTTGATTCCATTGCAGTGCGACATGGAAGGTGCGCCCGGGTGTGGCGTAGTCGCCCACCTCCTGGTACGACTGGTCGGTGGCGTTGTCGATGCGCGCCACCAGTTTCCAGTCGCGTCCCAGCGCGGTACTGGCATGCAGGCCCAGCAGTTCGTAAGCGCCCAGTGTGCGGGTGTTGGCCGCATTGTCAAAACGCTCACCCACTGCGCGCCAGTCGGCGCCCCATTGCCATGCGCCCGTTTGCGTGTCAAAGCCCAGAGCCATCGAGCGGCGTGCACGCAGACTCAGCACCTTGCCCGTCACATCGTCTCGCGGGTCGAGAAAATCGACCGAGCCCTGCAGCGCGAAAGCACCCCATTGGTGCCGTGCACTCAGCGTGGAGCCCCGGATGCTCGCTTTACCCACGTTGTAGTAGCAGAAGAAGCCTGCGGCGCAGGTGTCCAGCGTGGCACTGGAGCTGATCATGTCCCGGATCTCGTTGCGATAGACCACCAGGCGCAGGTCGCTGGCGGCGTCTTGGTAGCGCAAGGACATTTCATGGCTCTGGTTGGTTTCGGGTTGAAGCTTCTGGCTGCCATAAGGGCCAAACACCTGTTCCAGCGTCGGTGCGCGAAACGCTGAGCCGGTGGACAGACTGGCACGCCAGTGCTTACTGAGGGCATAGGCGTAAGCAGCAGAACCGGTTTGGTGGCTACCGAAGACGCTGTCGTGGTCGTTGCGCGCATTGAGCTGCACCGCATGTGGTCCCATCGATACGCCATAGCCCAGGGCCAGCGCGTTCTGGGTGCGATCGCCCTCAACGCGTGGGTCCCAGGTGGTCGGGAGCGCCACGAACTCATCGCGCTTCTGTTCCAGCACCGCAGTCAGGTCCCCACTGAAGGCGCGCAGATGGTTCTCCCACAACACGCTGTGCGTAGTGGTCCGGTAATCATTTGGCGCAGCATCGCTCTTGGCCACCACGCTGCGGGCGATAGAGACCTGGGTACGATAGTCTTCACTCCAGCGGCCAGCCCACTTGAATGCCAATGCGCTCAGGTGGCCACTGGCGGCGACGTCAGCTCCCCCGCCCCAGGGCACGTAACGCGAATCGCGCTGGCTATCCAATGCCGACAACTGCACCTGTTGCGCCGGTGAAATGTCGTAGCCCAGGCGCAGGCTGGTGGACTGCTGGTTGCTCGATTCTGTGTCTGGCGTGTGGACCAGATCGGGGCGTGTGTTGAAACCATCGCTGCGTTCCCGACCCAGGGTCAAGGCAAAGTTCCAGCCGCCAGTTGCTCCACGCAGCCCGAACCGCGCTTTCTGGGTGTTGAAGCTGCCCGCGCCCAGCTCGGCGAAATGACCAGGCAATCCCGTTCCCTTCCGCGTAAAGACCTGCACCACGCCACCCATGGCGTCGGAGCCATAAACAGCGCTGGCCGGGCCGCGCAGCACTTCAATACGTTCAATCTGGGACAGCGGCACCAGATCCCACGGCGCGCCACCGCCCAGGGTCAGGCCGTCCTGAGAATCGACGCGCACGCCATCGATGTAGAGGGCAGTCATACGGGCATCTGCGCCGCGAATGAAGACCCGCTGGGTATCCCCCGAGCTGATGGTCTGCAGACCCGGCAAACGCGCGAGCAGTTCGGCAAGCGAAGTGATGCCAAGCCGCTCAATGTCCGCCCGCTCAATAGTGCTGACATCGGCAACGATATCGGCAAGCGGCTGGACAACCCGGGTGGCCGTCACCACGGTGTCTGGCAGGCGAACAGGGGACTGCGCGCATAGGCCAGACGCAGCAAGGGCAATAGCGGACGCAATCGTCCACTGCATGGAAGAACCAACAATTTTCATATGAAGTACCACAGACTAAGAGTCCTCGCCGTCTTCCCCGACAGCGCCTGGACGTCACGGTCACACGCAGGCGTGCAACCACCGTGTTGGCCGGTATCCGGGCTGGTGAACCACTTGCCAAGCCTTCCCAGGCGCGTGTTCAAACGCCCAGTGGCTGTGATGACAGTGCAATCGCGAAGATTTGTCCACTTACCGTTGCGGGGGCAGCGCAGGTTAGGCTTGCTTGCAAGGGCAACCCCTCCTGCTTCCCGTTGAACTGCGGCGTGTGAACCACACCGCGAGCACCAACAGGCGCATTTTACGCCGCGCTGCCGTGCCCAAACCCTACAATGCACGCTGTATGTCGAACTCGACCCCTATCGACCAAATTGCCGAGCGTGTAGACCGCCTGCTGGTGCGCTATGGTGAATTGCAGCGCACCAACGCACTGCTGACCACCCAGGTGGAGGCCTTGACCCACGAGCGCGACACCCTGAAGTCGCGTCTGAGCGCTGCGCGGGCACGGGTCGATGCGCTGCTCGACAAACTCCCCGAAACCAGCGTGGTGCAAAAGGAATTGCCATGAAACAGCTGGAAGTTCAGATCATGGGCCAAAGCTACTTGCTGGGTTGCCCCGAAGGTGGCGATGCACGTTTGCTGGAGGCCGTGGAGCGCGTTGACACTGCCATGTGCAAGATTCGCGATGCAGGTAAAGTCCGGGCGCGTGACCGCATTGCCGTATTGGCGGCCTTGAATCTGGCCTTTGACCTGGCGGAGGCCACGGCAACTACCACTCCCGCTGCGCTGGCACCCGGTGGCGGTGCCCGGTCGGCCGATGGCGCCAGCGACCCCGATTTGCTGCTCACTTCGCTGCTGGAACGCCTGGATGAAGCACTCAGCGAAGACGGGCGCTTGCTTTAGCGCAACAAACCAGCATCACTTGCGCACAGCGATGGAACCGGACACTACAATGGGTCGTGTCTGCGGTGCTCGTTGGGCTTTATAGTTCCTTGAACCAATGCTCTTTGAGCAAGGGCTTGGAACATCGCCTTGCCAGCGTGATCATCTCGCGTCAGATGAACCCAAGGCTTGCGCTGACCTCGCCCACCTGAACCATGGTTCAGGATGCCGGTCCGGCGGCATTCGCAGACACCTTATTTGCTCCAAACATGCTTGATCCCATTCTGATTGTTGAACTGGCCACCCTGGGTCTGGTAACCGGTTTTCTGGCAGGGTTGCTGGGCATTGGCGGGGGCATGCTGATTGGACCCTTCATGACCCTCATCATGTCGGGACAAGGTGTTGGCGCTGATCTGGCGGTCAAGATGGCGATTGCCACTTCCATGGCCACCATCATGTTTACATCGATTTCCAGTGTGCGCGCCCACCACCAGCGCGGAGCTGTGCGGTGGGACGTCGTGCGCGGCTTGGCCCCGGGCATTGTGGTAGGCGGGGCACTGGCCAGCGTCGGCGTTTTCTCCATCCTCAAGGGAACATCTCTGGCGATCTTCTTTGCGGTGTTCGTCGGTTTTTCGGCGACGCAGATGTACCTGGACAAAAAACCCAAGCCCAGTCGTCAGATGCCCCAATGGAAAGGCCAACTTGCAGCGGGCAGCGTCATCGGCTTTTTGTCGGGTTTGGTAGGTGCTGGGGGGGGCTTCATCAGTGTGCCCTTCATGGTGGCGCACAACGTGGTGATCCTCAACGCAGTTGCCACCAGCGCAGCTTTGGGCTTTCCAATTGCGCTGGCCAATACCGTCGGCTATGTGGTCAGCGGCAGCGCCTTGCCGGGCTTGCCTGCATGGTCATTGGGCTATGTATGGTTGCCCGCTTTGCTGGTAATTGCCAGCTGCAGTGTCTTGACAGCACCCATAGGAGCACGGGTTGCGCACCGCATGCCGGTGGCCAAGCTCAAGAAAGTCTTTGCTTTTGTACTGTACGGGCTAGCCGCTTACATGCTGTGGAAAGGCCTGCTCGGCTGAGGTGGCGCTGTTCAAACACCGACGGCTGACCTGATCGGCTCTTGAACCGCCTCAAAGAAGTAGTTCACTCTCTGGCGTGGCGCCAGAAAATCCATTGCAGCGCTGGGCAATGCCATCGGCTTGACACTGCGCCGGATGCCCACATGGGGTTCCTTTTCCAGATCGAGTATCAATGCATCGTGGCGTGAGGTGCCAGGCTCATGCACGATGATGCGGGGCTTGAGCGGTCTGGCTGAGTTGACTGAGACGACCATCGCATAGCGCTCATCCACCAGTTGCACCACCGAACCCGGCGGATACACGCCGACCATGCGGATAAAGGCACTCAAGGCTGGCGCGTCAAAGCGGGTTTTCTGCTGCGCAAAAATCATGGAAAGTGCCTCGTGCGGTGTCATCGCTGCGGCAGGGCGCGACGGATTGCACAGGCTGTCATAACGATTCACCAGGGACAACACCCGCGCCGCAGGCGTCATCGCGTCGTTGCGAATGCGCGCCGGATAGCCACTACCGTCGGCCATTTCGTGGTGTTGCGCGATGGTTAACTGCACCGACCGCGACAGGCCCATGCCGCTGATTATCTCAAGGCCTTGGCTTACGTGCTCCTGGTACAGCTTGTACTCTGCAGTCGAAAAATTCTCCTCCAGCCAACGCACCCGCTCAGGCAACATTTGTTTGCCAATATCGTGCAGGAAGGCCGCTGTGCCGAGTTCCACCAACTCTTCTTCGGCCATACCCATGGCCTTGCCCAACAAAAGCGAGACGATGGTGACATTGACCGGATGCATGGACGCCTTGTCACCTGCGGCTTCGGTCAATAGCCGGATCGCTGATTCGCCTTCGACCAGCATTTCCCCGACAAACCCATTGACCATGCTTTGGCATTGCTCGGCCACCTGCTTCGGCTGAGAACGCAATAGCTCAAGGGTCTTCTTGTACTGGCGAATCGCTTCCCCAAACCGGCGCTCACACACCAGGAGGCTGCGTTGCTGCGCTGACAATTGTTCCGCCCGTTGGCGTTGCACTTGCTCCTGCTGCGCCAGCAGTCGCTGTGCAGCAGCGGCTTGCTCCTGTGCCAATGTTGCAACGGCTATTGCAGCGCTTTCATCGGGAGGCGGATCACTCTTCTCAGGGAAAAACCGCACCTTCGGAATGCCCAACCCGCGAATGGTTTCAATTTGCCTGGCGGTCGTGATCTTGAAGCTGCCGGTCGGAAACGGGTGTGACATCCAACCCATATCGAGTTCAACGTACAGCCCAACGCGTAGCGCCTTTACATCTACAAAATTCGGTTCTTCAGAACTCATATTTCATTCATCCAACGATGGTCAGAGCGTATCACTGTTTTGTGATCGAAAAAAAACCTGCCGATGGCAGGTTTCCCTTCTTGAAGGCACCCGCAATCGGGTTCACCCCATGTGCAAACCGCCATTGACCGAAAAATCAGCGCCGGTGGCATAACCACCTTCATCACTGGCCAACCAAGCCACGATAGAGGCGATTTCACCGGGTTCACCCAGGCGCTTGACAGGGACCGTTGCAACGATCTTTGCCAGCACATCTTCGCGAATGGCCTTGACCATGTCGGTACCGATGTAGCCAGGGCTCACGGTATTGACCGTTACGCCCTTGGTCGCCATTTCCTGTGCAAGCGCCATGGAGAAGCCGTGCATGCCGGCTTTGGCGGCAGAGTAGTTGGTCTGACCCGCCTGCCCCTTGTTGCCATTCACGGATGAGATCTGGATGATGCGACCCCAACCCTTTTCCACCATGTCGGGTACCACCTGCTTGGTTACGTTGAACATGGAGTTCAGGTTGGTGTCGATCACCGCGTCCCAGTCCTCGCGTGTCATCTTCAGGAATACGCGGTCACGGGTGATACCGGCATTGTTCACCAGCACATCGATGACGCCGTGCTCGGACTTGGCCTTGGTAAAGGCCTCTACCGTCGAATCCCAACTTCCGACGTTGCCCACCGATGCATAGAACGTGAAGCCCAAGGCTGCCTGCTCTGCGATCCATTTCACATGGTCCCGGGTGGGACCGCAGCCCGCAATCACCTTGAAACCATCTTTGTGCAAACGCTGGCAAATGGCGGTACCGATGCCACCCATACCACCCGTCACATACGCAACTCTTTGACTCATACTCAACTCCTCTTTGGTTTACTTGCTACAAAAATAAGAGCTACTCACGCACACAGGACGGGCGTAAACAGCCAAAAACACACCAAACTCAACGCTCGATCGTAAGCGCAACACCCATCCCGCCGCCAATGCACAGGCTGGCAATGCCCTTCTTGGCATTGCGGCGCTGCATTTCGTGCAACAGTGTCACAAGAATACGGCAACCGGACGCCCCGATCGGATGCCCGATCGCGATGGCGCCACCATTGACGTTTACCAGGGAAGTATCCCAGCCCATTTCCTTGTTGACAGCGCACGCCTGGGCGGCAAATGCTTCGTTGATTTCCAGCAGATCCAGGTCGGAGGCCTTCCAGCCTGCGCGCGCCAGTGCCTTTTGTGAAGCGGGCACTGGCCCCATGCCCATCAGGGCCGGGTCGAGTCCACTGGTGGCGAAACTGGCAATGCGCCCCATGGGCGTTAAACCCAGGGCGGCCGCTTTGCTGGCCTTCATGACCATAACGGCAGCAGCGCCGTCATTGATACCCGAAGCATTACCGGCAGTCACGCCACCGGCCTTGTCGAACGCGGGGCGCAGACCGGCCAGCGCATCGGCGTTGGATTTGCGGTTGATGAATTCATCGGCGGCAAAAACGATAGGGTCGCCCTTCTTCTGGGCAATGCTGAACGGCACGATTTCGTCCACAAACTTGCCAGCGTCTTGCGCAGCAGCGGCTTTTTGCTGACTGGCCAGTGCCAACGCGTCCTGCATCTCCCGGGTAATGCCATGTGCCTTGGCCACGTTCTCGGCCGTAATACCCATGTGGTACTGGTTGTAAACATCCCAAAGGCCGTCCACGATCATGGAATCAATCATCTTCCAGTCGCCCATGCGCTGGCCATCGCGCGAACCCAGCAGCACGTGGGGGCTGGCACTCATGTTTTCCTGCCCGCCGGCAATGACGATGTCGCTGTCGCCATAGGCCACGGCCTGCGCCGCAAGCATCACGGCCTTCAAACCCGAACCACAGACGGCATTGATGGTCAGTGCTGGTGTCTCCTTGGCCAGCCCACTCTTGATGAGCGACTGACGCGCAGGATTCTGTCCCACACCAGCGGCCAATACCTGCCCCAGAATCACCTCGCCAATCTGATCCGCGCCGAGCTTGGTGCGTTCCAGCAGGCTCTTGATGACCGCGGCACCAAGATCGGTGGCGGGTATTTTGGCTAGCGCACCGCCAAATTTTCCAACGGCGGTGCGTGCCGCAGCAACGATGACGATGTCTTCCATGAGGGCTCTCCTAGTAGCGTTTGTTTTGAATGGGTGAATCGGGGCACTAGGCCTTGATTTTTACGTAGCTGCCTGGGGCAGCTTCCAGTGCCTTGTACTTCCCCTTGCCATACGTCTTTGGAGCGGCAATCTGTTTGCCAGCGTGGCTTTTGAGCCAAGCAGACCAGTCACTCCACCAACTACCCGGATGCTCTACTGCACCTTCTAGCCATTGCGCATGCGTTTTAGGTAACTTTCCGTCGGCACGAATCCAGTGGCTGCGTTTGTTTTTGGCCGGCGGGTTAATCACACCCGCAATGTGGCCCGAAGCCCCCATCACAAATCGACGTTTGCCCGGGAAGATCTGCGTTGATGCATATGACCCGTTGATGGGAACGATATGGTCTTCCCGTGAACCATAGACATAGAACGGAATGTCAACCAGGCCCAGGTCCAGTTTGTGGCCACATACCGTGGCCTTGCCGGGCTTGATGAGATTGTTTTCGAGGTAGGTGTTGCGCAGGTACCAGGCGTAATATGGGCCAGGCAGGTTGGTACTGTCTGAGTTCCAGTACAGCAGGTCAAACGGCGGAGGGGTTTCACCCTTGAGGTAGTTGCCCACCACATAATTCCACACCAGATCGTTGGGACGCAGGAAGCTGAAGGTGGAAGCCAAGTCCTGGCCCTTCATCATTCCGCCTTTGCCCATCTCGTTTTCCCGGTACTTGACAAATGCCTCGTCAATGAAGACGTCCAGAATGCCGGTATCGGCGAAGTCCAGGAAGGTCGTCAGCAAAGTGGCACTTGCGACTGGTTTTTCACCCTGCGCTGCCAACACGCCCAGCGCCGTGCCCAGCATGGTGCCCCCCACGCAGAACCCCAGGGCATTGATAGTGGAAGCACCCGTGATTTCGCGGGTGACGTTGATCGCCTTGATGACCGCGTTTTCGATGTAATCGTCCCAGGTGGCTTTGGCCATGGACTCGTCCGGGTTGCGCCAGCTCACAACGAAAGTCCGATGGCCCTGCTCCACCGCATAACGCACGAGCGAGTTCTCCGGCTGCAGGTCAAGAATGTAGAACTTGTTGATGCACGGCGGCACCATCAGGAACGGTGTTTCGAAAACCTTGGCCGTCAGTGGCTTGTATTCAATGAGCTGAAAATAGTCGTTCTGGAACACCACCGCGCCTTCAGTGGTAGCCACGTTCTTGCCGACCTCGAAAAGGCTTTCGTCGGTCATGGAAACATGCCCCTGACGGATGTCGTGGATCAGGTTTTGCATGCCCTTGGCAATACTCTCTCCCTTGGTGTCCAGCGCTTTTTTCTGGGCTTCGGCATTGAATGCCATAAAGTTGCTTGGCGCCGCAGCGGCGACCCACTGCTCTACTGCGAACCGAACCTTGCTACGGGTCTTGGCGTCCGCCTGCACGGCATCGGCCAAACCCATCATGGTGCGTGCATTGAGCAAGTACACGGCAGCCGCATACGCCGCCACCGGGTTGCTGGCCCAGGAGGCGTCCGCAAACCGCTTGTCGTTGGACGCTGGCAACTTGAAACCCTGCCCAAACAGCCCCATGGCCTCTTCCAGGTACTGCTGCTGCAAGGCATGCAACTTGTCGGGGGAAAAAGTGATGTCCGGCGCTTTTGCAGTTCCACCGGAGCCGGTGCCGAAGCCTTGAAACGCCTGCAGGGCCTTGGCCCAGCCATCACCCATGGAAGCTTGAAATTGTTGGGCCGCCTGGGTCCAGAAATCAGGATCATTCTGCGTCACACTGTTACCCTTTTTATCAATGGCATCAAACGCCGTAGTATGTCAGGCTTAGGCCTACGATATCCTGACACCGGTCATAGCGCTCCAACTCCTACAGTTTTTTATGTACATCATCCCCCTTGCCTGGCTGTATGTGGTCGTCATGATGAGCGCTGCCGAAGCGGTATCACCGCATGGCACTGTGCTGGGGGCCTTCATCACATTCGTTTTCTATGGTGCCCTGCCGATTGCATTAATGCTGTACTTCATGCGGGCACCGGCGCGCCGGCGCGCACTGCGTGCCCGGGAAGCGGAGCAAACCGCACAAGGCAAGGCCAACCAGGCATTGGTGCCCGATGCGCACGACATGGCAACCAATGAAATACACGAAGACCGTTAACATACTGGCCTTTGAGCGTACACACCCAAAATTTTGGAGGCTTGCAATGATTCTTGAACTCGCCGATATTCGTATTCAACCCGGACAAAATGCCGCTTTTGAAGCCGCCATTGCACACGCCGTCCAATCCATCATCGTGCATGCCAAGGGTTTCCAGGGATACAAGATCAACAGGGGCATCGAAAGCCCAAACCGCTACCTGCTGCAGGTGTTCTGGGACACACTGGAAGACCATACTGTAGGGTTCCGCCAATCGGACGCTTTCACACAGTGGCGCGCCATCATCGGACCGTTTTTTGCCAGCCCACCGGTCGTGGAACACTTTGATCTGGTGGCCAAATCTGTGTGATCAATTGACCCGCGCCAACCCACCAAAGCCAGAAGTCCATGCCTTACGCCATTACCCCCCCCACCCTGCCCAGTGTTGCCGTGCTTGGCCAGACAAACAGATTTCCGGTCCATCGAATCTATTGTGTGGGGCGCAATTACCAGGACCACGCGGTAGAAATGGGGCACTCCGGCCGGGAGGCACCTTTTTTCTTTATGAAGCCCGCCGACGCCGTGGTCAGTGCACAGGCGCACGAGGTGGTCGCAATGCCCTACCCCACGCTCACCCAGAGCTTGCACCACGAGGTCGAACTGGTGGTCGCCATTGGTACTGGCGGCAGCAACATAAGCGTAGATGCTGCTGAGCAGCACATCTTCGGCTACGCGGTTGGCCTGGACATGACGCGACGTGATTTGCAGAACGAACTCAAGAAGCTGGGGCGTCCTTGGTGCATTGCCAAAGGGTTTGACCATTCGGCACCGATCGGACCCATCACCCCGGCTGGTCAGATCGACGGCATCGCCAATGCCAGTATCAGCCTGCAGGTCAACGGTGAGGAACGCCAGACTGGTTCGATCGCGCACATGATCTGGAATGTGGCGGAAACCATCGCCCAGATTTCCCAGGCTTGGGCCCTACAACCGGGGGACCTCATCTTCACTGGAACACCGGCCGGTGTTGGCGCCGTGGTACGCGGGGATCTACTCTGCGCCACGGTGAGCGGTCTGCAGACCCTGCGCGTTCGGCTGGAGTAGCGCCATTGGTCTGGCTGGATAGGCTGGCCCGGTGGTATGCCGTGCTGGGCGGGGCGCTCCTGATCGTTATCGCGCTGGTTACCTGCGCGAGTGTGATCGGCCGGAACTGGCTGGGCTTGCACCTGGTGGGTGATTTCGAGTTGACTGGTGCGCTGACGGGGGTCGCCATCGCCTGCTTTTTTCCATGGTGCCAATTGACTCAGGGAAACATCATTGTGGACTTCTTCACTGCGGGTTCTTCGAAAAAGACCCGCGCAGCATTGGACCGCGGGGGCGCCTTCCTGGTGGCGGTGGCTTTGGCGTTTTTGGCTTGGCGTACCAGCATCGGTGGCATCAACGCCTGGAGCAACCAATCCAGCAGCATGCTGTTGGGGTTGCCGGACTGGCTGGTTTTTCTGGGAATGGTGCCCGCACTGGCATTGACGGCAGTGATTGCCCTTGGCCAGACCTTTGGGCCGAAATATCTATACGCACCTGACTCACCCCATGCCAGCCCGGGTGACGGTTTCATCGTGTGACACCATTGGCCTTGGTCGCCCTCATATTCGGCAGCATGCTGCTACTGATGGCTTTGCGCATCCCCATTGCGATCGCCATGTTTGGCGCTGGAAGCTTCGGCTATGTGCTGCAGACGGGCTGGAGCCCACTCGCCCATTTTCTGAACAACCAGGTGTTTGCCCGATTCGCCAGCTACGACCTCTCGGTCATTCCGCTGTTCTTGTTGATGGGACACCTCGCGGCACAGAGTGGCATGTCGAAGGCACTGTTTGCATTGGCCAGCGGCTTGCTGGCACGGTTTCGTGGCGGCCTGGCCATGGCAGCGGTTTTGGCCAGTGCCGCGTTTGGCTCCATTTGCGGCTCGTCGGTTGCCACGGCAGCCACCATCACCTCTGTGGCATTGCCCGAGATGCGACGGCATGGCTACAGCGGGATTTTGGCCACCGGCACGTTGGCGGCTGGGGGCACTTTGGGGATTCTGATTCCACCTTCTGTGCCACTGGTCATTTACGCCCTGTTGGCCGAGCAGAATATCGCCAAACTCTTTGCTGCCGCAGTGGTTCCAGGAATTGTCGCCATGCTGGGCTACCTGGCAGCCATCACCGTTTTTGTACGTCTGTACCCGCAGCATGCGCCGACACAAGGTGAGCCAACCCATTTGCGTTGGCGCGAACTGAGGGCCGTTGCTCCGATTCTGGGCATTTTTTTGCTGGTTTTCGGAGGCATCTATTCCGGAGTTTTTACACCCACGGAAGGCGCTGCAGTGGGAGTGGCTGGCACGTTGGTTGTCACGCTTGTACGGCGTACCATGAACACCAAAAAACTGGTGCAATGCTTCTATGCGACCGCTCAGGGTTCGGCCATGCTGTTCCTGATCTTCCTCGGTGCCGACCTGATGAACGCGGCGCTGGCGCTGACCCAACTGCCCAACCAGCTTGCAGCAGTCGTGCTGGGCTGGGGCTTTCCGGCCATGGGAGTGGTGGTGTGCATTCTTCTGTTTTACATGGTGCTGGGCTCAGTCATGGACGAACTCTCCATGCTTTTGCTTACCATTCCCATCTTTATGCCCATCATCAGCGGACTTGAGCTCGGCATGTCAGCAGAACACGTGGCGATCTGGTTCGGGGTAATGGTGCTGATGACCGTGGGGTTTGGCATGCTGGCGCCGCCGGTGGGACTCAACGTCTACGTGGTCAATCAGATGGCCAAAGACGTGCGTTTGACCGACAGCTACCGTGGCGTACTTCCGTTTTTGATCACCGATGCGATTCGCATGGCGCTTCTTTTGATGTTCCCGAGTCTGTCTCTTTGGCTGGTAGGATTTGTGCACTAAGGTGCATAGGTGGCTACATGGCGGGCATGCCAGGCACCAATTGCTTCTTTGGGCATGGGCTTGCCGTAATGGTAGCCCTGTGCGTGACTGCAACCCATCGCAGCCAACTGCACCCCCACCGCCTGCTCTTCAATGCCCTCGGCGATGGTCGACAAACCAATTGACTGCGCCAGTGCCAGTGCCGCTTTCACAATGTGCACACTTCGCTCAGACTGGTGCATTTGCTGCACAAACGTCTTGTCAATCTTCAGACAGGTGAAAGGAAGGGACTGCAGGTAGTCCAGACCGGCATACCCTGTTCCGAAGTCATCGAGGGCAATACCTACACCCAAGCTTCGCAAACCATCGAGGGTTGTGGAAACCGCGTCCATGTTGTCAATAACCGTGGTCTCCGTGAGTTCAATACGCAGTTCGCGCGGATCTACGGCATGCAACTGAAGGCTTTCGTTAATCCTCCTGGCGACATCACCGCCAACCAATTCCGGCGCTGACAGATTGACACTCACGAACCCGCTTTCACCGACCTGCGCAACGCAATACGAGCGCAACTCTGCCCAATCCGACAGGGCCTTTTGCACCACCCAATAGCCGATGCGATGAATGAGCCCGGTTCTCTCGGCCAAAGGAATGAACTCGGCCGGACTCACCAACCCCAGCGTGGGGTGATTCCAGCGGATCAAGGCTTCAAAGCCCACAAGCCGGTGTTCAGAAAAAGCGATCAACGGCTGGTAATACAAAGCGAGTTGCTGGCGATCGATCGCGTCTGACAAGTCCTGCGCCAGTGACAATGTGCGAACAGCCGCGCGATGAAGATCCTGCGCCGCACTCTCGGCATTGCCCGATTCGGCAGACGCCGAATTGCCACGCCCAGCCTGGAACTCGCTGGCGTCGTGGGTGCTGCGAAACCTGGCGAGCAACAGGCGCATCAGGTACTGAATCACCGGGTCTGATCGCAACAGCAGTTCTTCCACATGGCTACGGTCAATGCGGATGAGCCGGGTGGGTACCAAGGCACGAACCGTAGCTGTGCGGGGCTGACGGTCGAGCAACGCGACTTCGCCAAACATCGCCCCCTGGGTGAGCATGGCAATGCGTCTTTGCGCCTGCCGCGGGCCGGCGAGGACTTCGACGCATCCTTCTTCGATCACGTAAGCAGATTCTCCGGGGTCTCCCCACTGGAAGACCAGTTCCTGGCTTTGAAATTGCTCCCTGTCGAAGTTTTCCTGCATGAAGGCCCGATCAGATTGTTTACGAATCACTCAACCTTGAAGTTGAAGTTTTGCAAAGCCACCACTTCGCCACTTTCAGAGATGCACTTGTACTGCATGATGGCAGCACGCACCGCTGGGTAGAAGATGCGTGGACCCGAAATAAAAGTGACATCTAGCACGACGCCAGCCTTGAGCGTGATCTGCGCCTGCACCACACCCTCAATGCCTTCCTTCAGAGCCTTCTGAGGCATTTCGGGGGCAACCTGGGTCGGGCACGCGGTAGCTATGGCACTCTTCTTGGGACCAGGCGGCGCCACAGGAGCCTGTTGCACCGGCGGTGCAATCACTGCCGGAGTTGGTGGCGGCGTGGCAGTGGATGCTATCGACACTGCTGACGTTGTGGTCGGCGCCACATCGGGCGGCGGCACAAAGGGCGGCGGTGGCGCGTCGGACTGTGGGGCCAGTGGCTCAGGAGGCTTGATCTCCTTGGGTAGCGGAGGCGGTGGTGGAGGGATGATGACCTCCTGTATCACCACGGCTTCGAGTGGCTTTTTGAGCATGACCAATGCATTGCGCGCCGTACCCGACACGATGGCCCAGAGCATAAAGATGTGCAATACGATGACGGCCGCGATACCTTTGTAACGCTTGGTCGGATCGTTGGGCTGGTAAACCAGGTGTACGCCTAAATTATTCATTGGATGAACTGCTCGCTTCCGATAACGGCCATCTTGGTCAGGCCCTTGCGCTTGGAGGAGGACAGCACATTGGCAAACACGGCG